>JAJFBF010000016.1 GCA_020697295.1 Moraxellaceae bacterium
AAGTTCTCGAAGTTCTCGAAGTTCTCGAAGTTCTCGAAGTTCTCGAAGTTCTCGAAGTTCTCGAGGGTCTTGTCAGCGAGGCGAAGCCAACGCGTCCGCAGAAGGCTTGAGGCGGAGCCGACGGCCACCGACCGAAGCTTCAGCCGGGGCACACGGAAAGTCTTGGGCGATGGGTGGGATGTGTTCCTGCCGGAGGCGGGGACACGTCCCACCCAACGCCCGAAACATCACAAGAGTTCATTGCAGGAACAACATCAGCGCCCGAAACATCACGAAAGGTCAGTGCAGGAACTGAAAAAGGCCAGGATCAAACCAGGCCCCATTCAGCCGATCAGCTTCTCCCCGGCCTCCACCGTCTGCGTCATCAAGGTGACGATGGTCATCGGCCCCACGCCCCCCGGCACCGGCGTCCAGGCCGAAGCGCGGTCTTTCACCGCCGACAGCTCGATATCCCCCACGCCCCCCGGGTGGTAGCCCGCGTCCACCACCACCGCCCCGTCCTTGATCCAGTCGCCCTTGATGAACTCAGGCTTGCCCACCGCGCCCACCACGATATCGGCCTGCCGCAGCAGCTCCGGCAGGTTCCGGGTGCGCGAATGGCAGATGGTCACCGTACAGTCCGCGGCCAGCAGCATCAGCGCCATCGGCTTGCCCAGGATGGGGCTGCGCCCCACCACCACGGCATGCCGGCCGGCGAGGGGAATGTCATGCGCGCGGAGGAGGGTCATGATGCCGGCCGGCGTGGCCGAGCCATAGGCGGCTTCGCCCATGCTCATGCGGCCAAAGCCCAGGCAGGTCACCCCGTCCACGTCCTTTTCCAGGGCGATGGCGTCAAAGCAGGCGCGTTCATCGATCTGGTGGGGGACCGGGTGCTGCAGCAGGATGCCATGCACGTCCGGGTTGGCATTGAGCTTGCCGATTTCGGCCAGCAGCTCCGCCGTAGTGGTGGTGTCCGGCAGCTCGATTTTGAGCGAATCCATGCCCACGCGGCGGCAGGCATTGCCCTTCATCTTCACATAGGTCGCCGAGGCCGGATCGGCGCCCACCAGCAGGGTGGCGAGGATGGGCGTGCGGCCACTGCGGGCCTTGAGGGCGGCGACCCGGGCGGCCAGGTCGGTTTCGATGCGGCTGGCGAGCTGCTTGCCGTCGAGCACAAGGGCGGGCATGAGAGACTCCGGAGGGGTTTTCGAAGGCGCGGATTGTCGCATGCGGGCCGGTTCCGGCCAAAGCTCCCGCAATTAAGTTGTGGAAAATGCGGGAAAAAAGGCTATCGGGCGCGTTGACGCCCATAGGGGGCATCAGTATTATGCGCCCTCGCATTGAGGCGGACCGGAAACGGTGTCGCTGACGGCAAGCGGGGCATAGCGCAGCCCGGTAGCGCGTCTGCTTTGGGAGCAGAATGTCGGGGGTTCGAATCCCTCTGCCCCGACCACCTCCGTCGTCACATGCCCTGGGGTTAACCTGCGCTCGTAGCTCAGCTGGATAGAGCATCGGCCTTCTAAGCCGAGGGTCGCAGGTTCGAGTCCTGCCGGGCGCGCCAGACCCGACCAGGGACTGGTGATGGTGTGATGCGATTTGCAATGGTGGCCGTAGCTCAGTTGGTAGAGTCCCGGATTGTGATTCCGGCTGTCGTGGGTTCGAGTCCCATCGGCCACCCCACTTATTTGCAGCAAGGCTGTTGATTTTTAAACAGCATTTCCGTAAAGTTCGCGCCGCTCCGGAAGGGGCGTAACGATACGGGTCGTTAGCTCAGCTGGTAGAGCAGCGGACTCTTAATCCGTTTGTCGCAGGTTCGATCCCCGCACGACCCACCATATCGAAAAAGCAGAAAGCGCCCCTGTGGCGCTTTTTTGTTGCCTCTTTTCAGGTCGCCATGGCCTCCGGCGGGGTTTTATTCCGCCCCCCAATCCTTATAATCCCCGTCCTTTAACGGGCCTTGGGCCCGGCCCATGGAGCTTCCGCTCCCGCCAGACCTAAATAGAGGATGCTATGCAAGTTTCTGTCGAGACCACGTCCGGCCTTGAGCGCCGCATGACCATTACCGTGCCGGCGGACCGCGTCGACAGCGAAGTCAACGCGCGCATCAACAAGACGGCCCGCACCGTGCGCATGGACGGTTTCCGTCCGGGCAAGGTGCCGGTCGCCGTGGTCAAGAAGCGCTTTGGCGCCAGCATCCGCCAGGAGGCCCTGGGCGACCTTATCCGCGACTGCTTCTACGAGGCGGTGACCCAGGAAAAGCTGACCCCGGCCGGTTTTCCCACCATCGAGTCCGTGAAGGACGAAGCCAATTCCGACATCGCCTTCGTCGCCAGTTTCGAGGTTTACCCGGAAGTCGCCGTGGGCAACCTGGGCAGCATCAAGGTCGAGCGTCCGGTCGCTGACATCACCGATGCCGACATCGACAAGATGATCGACACCCTGCGCACCCAGCGCGCCACCTGGGCGGAAAGCACTGCTGCCGCAAAGGATGGCGATCGCCTCGACATCGACTTCGACGGCTCCGTCGACGGCGAAGCCTTCGAGGGCGGCAGCGCCAAGGGCTTCAGCCTGACCCTGGGCTCCAAGCGTATGATTCCCGGCTTCGAGGATGGCCTGGTCGGCGCCACGGCCGGTGAAGAGCGCTCGCTCAACGTGACCTTCCCGGCCGACTACCAGGCCGAAGCCCTCAAGGGCAAGGCCGCCGTGTTCAAGGTCCGCGTCAACAAGATCGAAACCCCCGTGCTGCCCGAGATTGATGACACCTTCATCAAGTCCTTCGGGGTCAAGGATGGCGGCGTCGACAAGTTCCGCGCCGATGTCCGCAAGAACATGGAGCGCGAGCTCAAGCAGGCCGTGAAGAACAAGGTGAAGGGCCAGGTCCTCGAAGGCCTGATCGCCATCCACAGCAACGTCGACGTGCCCAAGGCCCTGGTCAGCAACGAGATCGGCCGCCAGCGCCAGAACATGATGCGCCAGTTCGGCGGCAACGCTAAGGGCATCAACCCCGACATGCTGCCGGATGACCTGTTCGCCGAGCAGGCGAAGAAGTCCGTGACCCTGGGCCTGCTGATCGGCGAGATCATCAAGGCCGCCGCCATCAAGGTCGACGCCGCCCGCGTGCGCACCCTGATCGAGGAAATTGCCGAGAGCTACGAGACCCCGGCCGAGGTGGTGAACTGGTACTACGGTAACCAGGAGCAGCTGCAGCAGATCGAGGCGGTGGTGCTGGAAGACCAGGTGGTTGACCATGTCCTGTCCCAGTCCCAGGTGACCGACCTGCCCGGCACCTACGAGGACATCCTGCGTCCCCAGCAGCGGTAACACTTCTTTTACCTCTTCGCGGTATCCGCGGGCGCGCCGGCCTTGACCGGTGGCCCGCTCTCTTCGACACTCCCTCTCGTGGTTTCCCTCTGCTCCTACCCCCTGAACGGGGGTGGGGCAGGCCATTTCCCAGGTTTTGCTAAGGATGCCGGCATGATTCATTTACAAGATCCGAACTCCGGGCTGATGCAGGCTCCCCAGGGCCTCGGCCTCGTCCCCATGGTGGTGGAGCAGTCCGCCCGTGGCGAACGCGCCTTCGATATCTACTCGCGCCTGCTGAAGGAGCGCGTGATCTTCCTGGTCGGTCCCGTCGAGGACCACATGGCCAACCTGATCGTGGCCCAGATGCTGTTCCTCGAATCCGAAAACCCGGACAAGGACATCCATCTCTACATCAATTCCCCGGGCGGCTCGGTGACAGCCGGCATGGCCATCTACGACACCATGCAGTTCATCAAGCCCCACGTGTCCACCATTTGCGTCGGCCAGGCCGCCTCCATGGGCGCCTTCCTGCTCGCCGCGGGTGAGAAGGGCAAGCGCTACTGCCTGCCCAATTCGCGCGTGATGATCCACCAGCCCCTGGGCGGCTTCCAGGGCCAGGCCTCCGACATCGCCATCCATGCCCAGGAGATCCTCAAGATCAAGGGCCGCCTGAACGACCTGCTGGCGCACCACACCGGCCAGCCGCTGGAGCGCGTCGACAAGGACACCGACCGCGACAACTTCCTGGGCGCCGCGGAAGCCATGGCCTATGGCCTGGTCGACAGTGTCCTGGAAAAACGAATCTGAATCCCGCAGTGAATGCGGGACGTAATTGAGGTGGTTTGAACATGACCGATGAACGCAAGGGCGAAGGCAAGCTGCTGTTTTGCTCTTTCTGCGGAAAGAGCCAGCACGAGGTCACCAAGCTGATTGCCGGCCCTTCGGTATTTATCTGCAATGAGTGCGTCGATCTCTGCAACGACATCATCCGCGAGGAGATGCCGGCGGAGAGCGCCGACAAGAAGGGCGACCGCTTGCCGGCGCCGAAGGAAATCAAGACTACCCTCGACGAGTACGTGATTGGCCAGGACAAGGCCAAGAAGGTGCTGGCCGTGGCCGTCTATAACCACTACAAGCGCCTGCGCGCCGGCATGAAGAAGTCCGGTGGCAACGGCAAGCAGAACGGCGACGTCGAGCTGTCCAAGAGCAACATCCTGCTGATCGGTCCCACCGGTTCCGGCAAGACCCTGCTCGCGGAAACGCTCGCGCGCCTGCTCAACGTGCCCTTCACCATCGCTGACGCCACCACCCTCACCGAGGCGGGTTACGTCGGCGAGGATGTCGAGAACATCATCCAGAAGCTCTTGCAGAAGTGCGACTACGATGTGGAGAAGGCGCAGACCGGCATCGTCTACATTGACGAGATCGACAAGATCTCGCGCAAGAGCGACAACCCGTCCATCACCCGCGACGTGTCGGGCGAGGGCGTGCAGCAGGCCCTGCTCAAGCTCATCGAGGGCACCGTCGCCTCGGTGCCGCCGCAGGGTGGCCGCAAGCACCCGCAGCAGGAGTTCCTGCAGGTCGACACCTCCAACATCCTGTTCATCTGCGGCGGCGCCTTCGCGGGCCTCGACAAGATCATCCGCAACCGTTCCGAGCAGGGTGGCATCGGCTTCAACGCCACGGTGAAGAGCAAGGACGAGACCAAGAGCGCCGGCGCCCTGTTCAAGGAAGTCGAGCCGGAGGATCTCATCAAGTTCGGCCTCATCCCCGAATTTGTCGGTCGCCTTCCGGTCATCGCTACCCTGGAAGAGCTCAGCGAGGAAGCCCTGATGGAAATCCTCACCGAGCCGCGCAACGCCCTCACCAAGCAGTACGGCAAGCTGTTCAGCATGGAAGGCGTGGACCTCGAGTTCCGGGCCGACGCCCTGCGTGCCGTGGCCCGTCGCGCCATGGAGCGCAAGACCGGCGCCCGCGGCCTGCGCTCCATCCTGGAGGGCGTGCTGCTCGGGACCATGTACGAGCTGCCGTCGCTGGAAGGCGTGTCCAAGGTCGTGGTTGACGAGAAGACCATCTCGGGCGAATCCGAGCCCCTGCTCATGTACGCCACCCCCGAGGTGGCGCCCAAGGCGGTGCCGGAGTAAGCCGGTCGGGCCAAGCGCCTGATCTGTCTGGAAAAAGGGCCCTTGTGGCCCTTTTTTCATGCCTTTTTTCCGCTGCTGCCCTTGTTTTTGGTCTATTCCTCCCTCAAACATTAGACATTGCCATGACTGGCGCGAAGCCGGTCGGCCCGAGGGTATCTGCATGCACGAAGAGAACCAGCTCCTGGACCTGCCACTCCTGCCGCTGCGCGACGTGGTCATCTATCCGCACATGGTCATTCCCCTGTTCGTGGGCCGCCAGAAGTCGATTCATGCCCTGGAGGCCGCCATGGCCTCCAACAAGCAGATCTTCCTGATCGCCCAGCGCGACGCCACCGATGACGACCCCCAGCAGGAGGGGCTCTACGCCATGGGGACGGTGTCCACCATCCTGCAGTTGCTCAAGCTGCCGGATGGCACCGTCAAGGTGCTGGTGGAAGGGAACTTCCGCGCCAATGTCGACTCCGTGACCGATACCGGCCGCTATCTGGTCGCCAGCGTGCACGAGGTGGCGCCCCTGCGCCTGCGCGGCAGCGAATCCGAGGTGCTGTCGCGTTCACTGCTCAACCAGTTCGACCAGTACGTGAAGCTGTCCAAGAAGGTGGCGCCGGAGGTGCTGACCTCGGTGTCGTCCATCGAGGAGCCGTCGCGCCTGGCCGATACCATTGCTGCCCATCTCTCGCTCAAGCTCGAGGAGAAGCAGGAACTGCTGGAGCACAACGACATTCATGCCCGCATTGAACACCTCATGGCCTTCATGGAGTCGGAAATCGATATCCTCAAGGTCGAGAAGCGCATCCGCGGGCGCGTAAAGAAGCAGATGGAGAAGAGCCAGCGCGAGTACTACCTCAACGAGCAGATGAAGGCCATCCAGAAGGAGCTCGGCGACATCAGCGGGGAAGGGGAGAACGAAGTCGCCGAGATCGAGGCGCGCGTGAAGAAGGCGGGCATGCCCGTCGAGGCGCGCAAGAAGGTCGAGGCCGAGCTGAAGAAGCTGAAGATGATGTCGCCCATGTCGGCCGAGGCCACCGTGGTGCGCGGCTATATCGACTGGATGCTGGGCGTGCCCTGGAAAAAGCGCAGCAAGATCAGCATCGACCTCAAGCGCGCCAAGGGCATCCTGGACGCCGATCATTACGGCCTGGAAGAGGTCAAGGAACGCATCCTCGAGTATCTTGCCGTGCAGTCGCGCGTCAAGAAGCTGCAGGGCCCGGTACTCTGCCTGGTCGGCCCGCCCGGCGTCGGCAAGACCTCGCTGGGCCAGAGCATCGCCAAGGCCACTCATCGCGAGTTTATCCGCATGGCCCTGGGCGGTGTGCGCGACGAGGCCGAGATCCGCGGCCATCGCCGTACCTATATCGGTTCCATGCCCGGCAAGCTGATCCAGAAGCTGTCCAAGGTGGGGGTCAAGAATCCGCTCTTCCTGCTCGACGAGATCGACAAGATGGGCGTGGACATGCGCGGTGATCCCTCCTCGGCCCTGCTCGAGGTGCTCGATCCCGAGCAGAACAGTACCTTCAACGATCATTACCTCGAGGTCGACTATGACCTGTCCGAGGTCATGTTCATCTGTACCGCCAACTCCATGAACATCCCGGCGCCGCTGCTGGACCGCATGGAGGTGATTCGCCTGCCCGGTTATACCGAGGACGAGAAGGTCAATATCGCCCAGCAGTACCTGATCCCGCGGCAGATCGCCAACGCCGGTCTCAAGCTGGCCGAGCTGGCCGTGGATGAGGCCGCCATCCGCGACATCATCCGCTATTACACCCGCGAGGCGGGGGTGCGCAGCCTGGAGCGCGAGATCGCCAAGATCTGCCGCAAGGTGGTCAAGCAGGCGGTCCTGGGTACTGCCGACGGCCAGGTGCTGGTCTCCCCGGACAACCTGGGCGACTACGTGGGGGTGCGCAAGTTCAACTACGGCAAGGCCGAGGAGAATGACCAGATCGGCCAGGTCACCGGGCTGGCCTGGACCCAGGTGGGCGGCGAGCTGCTGACCATCGAGGCGGCCTCCGTGCCCGGCAAGGGTCGCCAGACCATGACCGGCTCCCTGGGCGATGTCATGCAGGAGTCCATCAAGGCGGCCATGACCGTGGTGCGCTCGCGCTCGCGGCTGCTGGGCATTCCCCTGGAGTTCCATGACACCCACGACATCCACATCCACATGCCCGAAGGAGCCACCCCGAAGGATGGTCCAAGTGCCGGCATCGGCCTGTGCACGGCCATCGTGTCGGTGCTGACGGGCATCTCGGTGCGGGCCGATGTCGCCATGACCGGTGAAATCACCCTGCGTGGCCAGGTGCTGCCCATCGGCGGCTTGAAAGAAAAACTGCTGGCGGCGCATCGCGGCGGCATCAAGACCGTGATCATCCCTGAAGAGAACGCGCGTGACCTCAAGGAGATTCCGGACAATATCAAGCGTGACCTCAGCATAAAGACCGTCAAGTGGATCGATGAGGTCCTGGCCATCGCCCTGACACGCCTGCCGGAGCCGTTGCCGGAAACGGCGGTGGCGCCGATTGTGACGGTGGTCAAGAAAGACGACGAAGAAGGCGAGGACCGGCCGAGTACGCATTGACAACGACAAAGGGCGCAAACCCGGGCCTGTAGCGGCCCGGAAGCTGCCATTGCGGCTTGACCCTCTGGGGGTCGATTGCTATAAAGGCCGTTCGTTTTGGGGACCGCCTGTTGCCCTCCTTGACTCCACTCTCTTCCAGTTGATAGATCCTATAAAAAGGGGATTACCGTGAATAAGTCCGAACTCATTGATGCCATCGCCGGCAGCGCCGACATCACCAAGGCCGATGCTGGCCGCGCGCTTGATGCCGCCGTCGAAGCCATCACCAATGCCCTCAAGGCCGGTGACCAGGTGACCCTGGTCGGTTTCGGCACCTTTGCCGTGAAAGAGCGCGCCGCCCGCACCGGCCGCAATCCGCAGACCGGCAAGGAAATCAGCATTGCCGCCAGCAAGGTCCCGGGCTTCAAGGCCGGCAAGGGCCTCAAGGATGCTGTCAACTGAGTGCGGTTTACCGCCCCGGCATCCTGATAGCACCGGAACAACGCGCGCCTCTCTGGCGCGCTTTTTTTTAGCGACGCATGTGGTTGATGAGGTAAGAAATGGAATCCTTTCGTGCAATGGTCAGGGGCTGGCTGGGCAAGTCCCTTCTGGCCCTGATCGTGCTGGTGATGGCCGGCACGGGTATCGAAATGTATTTCACCGGCGGGCAGGCGGTGGCAGCCAAGGTCAACGGCTCCGAGATTCCGCAGGCCGAGGTGGATCGCCTGGCGGATCGCCAGCGCCAGCAGATGCTGGCCCAGATGGGCGAGAACGCCGATCCCGCCCAGGTTGACGTGAACCGCATCCGCAAGGCGGTGCTCGAGGACCTCATTACCCGTGAACTCCTGTCCCAGCAGGCGCAGAAGATCGGCTACCTGATCTCCGATGCCAGCGTCATGCAGCAGATCAGCGAAGTCCCGGCTTTCCAGCAGGACGGCAAGTTCAACACCGCCCTGTATGAGCAGGTGCTGCGCCAGAACGGCGAAGACCCCAAGGCTTTCTTCGCCACGGCCAAGCAGCGTCTGGGCTATTCCCTGCTGATCGAGGGCCTCAACCAGAGTGGCCTCGTGACCGCCCCCGAGCTCGAGCGCCTGTCCTCCCTTGATAACCAGAAGCGCGACGTGCACTTTGCCGCCGTGCCGTCCGCGCGCTACCTGGCCGAGGTCAGCGCCAGCGATGCGGAGGTCCGTACCTTCTACGAAGCCAACCGGGAGCGCTTCACCACCCCCGAAACCGTGGCCCTCGAGTACCTTGGCCTGAGCCGGGCTGACTTCCTGGCCAGCGCCGTTCCTGACGAGGCGGCGCTCAAGGCCCGCTACGAAGAGAAGGTAAAGGCGGGCAGCGAGAACGAGCAGCGCCAGGCCCAGCACATCCTCATCAACGTGGATGACAAGACCAAGGAAGCTGATGCCCTGAAGAAAATCCAGGATGTCGAGAAGCGGGCCCGTGCCGGCGAGGACTTTGGCAAGCTTGCCAAGGAGTTTTCGCAGGATCCGGGCTCTGTCGCCAATGGTGGCGACCTGGGCCTGTCCAGCCGTGGCATGTTCGTGGCCGAGTTTGAAAAGGCCCTCTACAGCCTCAAGCAGGGCGAGATTTCCGCCCCGGTGAAGACCCAGTACGGTTATCACCTGATCCGCCTCAACCGCATCGAGACCCCCGCGACCGAAAGCTTTGCCGCCCTCAGGCCCGAGCTGGAGCGCGAGCTGCGCGAAGCCCGGGCCGACGAGCTCTTTGCCGAGGCCATCGAAAAGCTCGATACCGCCGTCTACGAAGCGCCTGACCTCAAGGAACCGGCCGAGAAGTCGGGCCGCAGCATCGGTGTAACGGCGCCGTTCACCCGTAACGGGGGCGCCGGCATCGCTGCCGAGCGCAAGGTCGTCGATGTCGCTTTCAGTGAGGAGTTGGTCAAGGAAGGCAAGAACTCCCAGGGCTTGCACCTGGAGGATGGCAGCGTGGTCTGGGTACGCGTGAAGCAGCATGTGCCCGCCACCCTGAGGCCGCTGGCCGAGGTCACCGCTGAGGTTCGTAACCAGCTGCTGCTCGACAAGGCCCATGCCAGGGCCGAGGCCGTGGCGGCCGCTGCGGTCAAGGCGCTGGGCGAGGGCGTGTCCCTGGCCGAGGTGGCAGCCAGCCAGAAGCTCGTCTGGCAGGACGCGTTGGGCATGGCCCGCCGTACCCCCGGCGTGCCCCCTGAAATGCTGCGCCTGGCCTATCGCCTGCCGCACCCGGCGGCCGGCAAGGTCAGCGCCGGAAGCCAGGATACCGGCTCTGCGATTGTCGTGGTGGCAGTCAGCAAGGTCATCCCGGGAACACCTGCCCCGGCGGCCGAGTTGGGCCAGGTGCGTAATGCGATGAGCGAGAGCCGCAGCCAGCAGGAGATGCAGGACTATGTCCGCTTCCTGCGCGAGAAGGGCAAGGTCGTCGTGAAGAACACGAGCGTGGCGGCCCAGTAAGGCTCTCCGCCCGCGGTCGCCTAATGAAAAAAGCCCGCGGATGCGGGCTTTTTTCATTGCCGGTGCAGCCGGTTCAGATCTTGTCCAGCGCCGGCATGGCCACGGTGTTGAAGCCGCCGTCGACGTAGAGGATCTCGCCCGAGATGCCGGATGCCAGGTCGGAGCAGAGGAAGGCGGCGGCATTGCCGACCTCGTCGATGGTGACATTGCGGCGCAGCGGCGTCGCCGATTCGTTGTAGCTCAGCATCTTGCGGAAGTCCTTGATGCCGCTGGCCGCCAGGGTCCGGATGGGGCCGGCGGAAATCGCGTTCACGCGGATGCCGATGGGGCCGAGGCTGGCGGACAGGTAGCGCACATTGGCTTCCAGGGAGGCCTTGGCGAGGCCCATCACGTTGTAGTTCGGCACCACCCGCTCGGAGCCCTGGTAGGTGAGGGTGAGCAGCGAGCCGTTGCGGCCCTCCATCAGCTTCTTGCCGGCCTTGGCGAGGGCGCTGAAGCTGTAGGAGCTGATCTCGTGGGCAATGCGGAAGCCCTCGCGCGTGGTGACATCCACGTAGTTGCCTTCAAGTTCGTGGCCGGGCGCGAAGCCTACGGAATGCACGATGACGTCGAGGCCATCCCAGGTCTTGCCAAGCTCGGTGAAGACGGCCTCGATCTCGGTGTCGCTGGCGACATCGCAGGGGAAGGTGAGGGTCGAGTCGAGGTTGCCGGCGAATTCTTCCACGCGCCCGCGCAGCTTCTCGTTCTGGTAGGTGAAAGCCAGCTCGGCGCCTTCGCGGCGCATGGCCTGCGCGATGCCGTAGGCGATCGAGAGCTTGCTCGCGACGCCGACGATCAGTACGCGCTTGCCGGTCATGAATCCCATCTGTGTTGTCTCCTGTAGCGGCCGAGGTGGCCAGTATACGTATCCGCAACCGGCAACTGGCCGGCGCGATTGCAACGGTTTATGTCACCGGTCGAGCCCGGCCGCCTCCAGCAGGCGGCGCGTGTATTCCGTTTCCGGCGCACTGAAGAGCCGGGCATTGTCCTGGCATTCCACCATCCGGCCCTGCTGCAGTACCAGTACGCGGTGGCAGAAGGCGCGCACGACCGCGAGGTCGTGGCTGATGAACAGGCAGGCAAAGCCGTAGCGCGCCTGCAGCTCCTTCAGCAGGTCGATGATCTGCCGCTGCACGGTGCGGTCGAGGGCCGAGGTCGGCTCGTCAAGGATGATGAGGCGGGGCTTCAGCACCAGTGCGCGCGCGATGGCGATGCGTTGGCGCTGGCCGCCGGAGAACTCATGCGGATAGCGGTGGCGGGTGTCGGGGTCGAGGCCGACGGCGCGGAGCGCCTCCACTACCGCCACGTCGCGTTCCGCGGCTGCCATGCCCTGTACCGTCAGGCCCTCGCCGACGATCTCGCCCACGGTCATGCGCGGGCTCAGGCTGCCGTAGGGATCCTGGAAGACGATCTGCATGTCCCGGCGCAGCGGCCGCAGCTCGCGCTGCCCCAGGGTCAGCAGCTCCCGGCCGAGGAAGCAGGCCCGGCCTTCCGCCGGCAGCAGGCGCAGGATGGCGAAGGCCAGCGTGGACTTGCCCGAGCCGGACTCGCCCACTATGCCCAGGCTCTCGCCGGCGGCGAGGGTCAGCGAGACCTTGTCGACGGCATGGATGAAATCCAGCGGCTTGCCGAAGAAGGATTTGCGCAGCGGGAACTTCACCTCCAGCGCCTCGACGCTGAGCAGGGTATCGCGCTCGCCCGCAGGCAGTGGCACTGGAGCGCCCGCGGGCACGGCCGCCAGCAGGTGGCGGGTGTACTCATGCTGAGGATCGGCGAAAAGGGCGGAGGTGGCGGCGCTTTCGACGGTTTCGCCGCCCTGCATCACCACCACCTTTTGCGCATAGCGACGGACCAGGGTGAGGTCGTGCGAGATCAGCAGCACCGCCAGGCCGAGCTTTTCCTGCAGGGATTGCAGCAGGCCCAGGATTTGCGCCTGCAAGGTCACGTCGAGCGCGGTGGTGGGCTCGTCGGCGATCAGCAGCACCGGATCGTTGGCCAAGGCCATGGCGATCATGACGCGCTGGCGCTGGCCGCCAGAAAGTTCGTGCGGATAGGCGCCCAGGCGCTTTTCCGGCTCACGGATGCCGACCAGGGCAAGCAGCTCCAGGGTGCGTGCCCGCGCGGCGGCGCGGCTGAGCCCCTGGTGGGTGAACAGCACCTCGCTGATCTGCTTTTCAATATTGTGCAGCGGGTTCAGCGAGGTCATCGGCTCCTGGAAGATCATGCCGACCTTGTGGCCGCGGATCTGCCGCAAGCGGTCCTCGCCGGCCGCCATCAGCTCCTCGCCGCAGAAGCGGATGCTGCCGGCCAGGCGCGCATGCGCGGGCAGGAGCTTGAGTACCGAGAGGGCGGTGAGGGACTTGCCCGAGCCGGACTCGCCCACCAGCGCAAGCATTTCGCCGCGGCCGATGCTGAGGCTGGCGGCGCGGACCGGCGTGGCGTCGCCGCCGGCCTGGGGAAAGCGGATACAGAGGCCATCGATGGCGAGGACGGGCGCTTCGGTCATGACAGGGGGGTCTTGCGCGGGTCGAAGGCGTCACGCGCCGCTTCGCCGATAAAGACGAGCAGGGTCAGCATGACGGACAAGGTGACGAAGGCGGAGATGCCGAGCCAGGGCGAGTTGAGGTTGTTCTTGCCCTGCGCCACCAGCTCGCCCAGCGAAGGCGAGCCGGGCGGCAGGCCGAAGCCGAGGAAGTCCAGCGATGTCAGGGTGCCGATGGCGCCGGTGAAGATGAAGGGCAGGTAGGTGAGGGTGGACACCATGGCGTTGGGCAGGATGTGCCGGGACATGATCTGCCCGTCGGAGACGCCGAGCGCCCGCGCCGCGCGCACATATTCCAGGTTGCGGCCGCGCAGGAATTCGGCGCGCACGAGGCCGGTCAGGGTTGTCCAGCTGAACAGCAGCATGAGCCCGAGCAGCCACCAGAAGTTGGGCTCCACGAGGCTGGCCAGGATGATGAGCATGAACAGCTCCGGCAGCCCCGACCAGATCTCGATAAAGCGTTGCCCGTAGAGGTCGACACGGCCGCCGTAGTATCCCTGCACGGCGCCTGCGGCAATGCCCACCACCGAACTGAATACGGTCAGCACCAGCGCGAACAGGATGGAGATGCGGAAGCCGTAGATCAGGCGCGCCACCACGTCGCGGCCCTGGTCGTCGGTGCCCAGCCAGTTCTCTGGGGAGGGCGGGGCGGGGGTGGGCACCGTCAGGTTGTAGTTGATGGTCTGGTAGTTGAAGCGTACCGGCGGCCACAGCAGCCAGCCGTCCTTCTCGATGAGCGAACGTACATAGGGGTCGCGGTAGTCGGCGGTCGTTTCGAACTCGCCGCCAAAGCGCTTTTCCGGATAGTCCTTGAACACGGGCACATAGAGCGAGCCCTGGTGCATGACCAGCACCGGCTTGTCGTTGGCGAGCAGTTCCGCAAACAGGCTGAGGCCGAACAGGCCGAGGAAGATCCACAGGGCCCAGTAGCCGCGGCGGTGCGACTTGAAGCTGCGCCAGCGGCGCTGGTTGAGCGGGCTCATGCCGTGCCCCCGCGGCTTTCGAAGTCGATGCGCGGGTCCACCATCATGTAGACGATGTCACTGAGCAGCTTCAGCACCATGCCGACCAGGGTAAAGATGAAGAGGGTGCCGAAGATCACCGGGTAGTCCCGGCTCAGCACCGACTCGAAACCGAGCAGGCCGAGGCCGTCGAGGTTGAAGATAACTTCGATCAGCAGCGAGCCGGTGAGGAAGACGCCGACCAGGGTCGCCGGAATGCCGGCGATGATGATGAGCATGGCGTTGCGGAAGACGTGCCCGTACAGCACCTGGTTCTCGGAAAGGCCCTTGGCGCGTGCGGTCAACACGTACTGCTTGTTGATCTCGTCGAGGAAGGAGTTCTTGGTGAGCATGGTGAGCGTGGCGAAACCGCCGATGCTCATGCAGATCGTGGGCAGCACCATGTGGTGCGCATAATCAAGGATCTTGCCGCCCAGGCTCAGGCTGTCGAAGTTTTCCGAGACCAGCCCCTGCATGGGAAAGAATTGCCAGTAGCTGCCGCCGGCAAACAGCACGATGAGCAGGATGGCGAAGAGGAAGCCCGGAATGGCGTAGCCGGCGATGATTACGCTGCTGCTCCAGACATCGAAGCGGCTGCCGTCGCGCAGGGCCTTGCGGATGCCGAGCGGGATCGAGATGAAGTAGATGATCAGCGTGCTCCAGAGGCCAAGCGACACCGACACCGGCATTTTCTCGGCAATGAGGCCCAGCACCGACTTGTCGCGATAGAAGCTCTGGCCAAAGTCGAAGCGGGCATAGCTCGCCAGCATCAGCCAGAGCCGTTCCGGCGCCGACTTGTCAAAGCCGTACTGGCGCTTGATTTCCTCGATCTGCTCCGGCGCCAGGCCCTGCGCGCCCCGGTACTTGCTGTTGGTGCCGGGGCTGCCGGCCTCGCCGCCGGTGCCGCCGCCCATGCGCGCGGCCGAGGAGTTGTCGAGCCCCTGCAGGCGCGCCACGGCCTGGTCGACAGGACCGCCGGGGGCGGCCTGCACGATCACGAAGTTGATAAGCAGGATGCCGAGCAGGGTCGGGATGATGAGCAATAGCCGGCGCAGGATGTAAGCGAGCATGGGGCGGGATGTTCCTTACGGCGTGCCCTTGTTTTGCAGGACGCGGATTTTCGCCTGCCGCTGGGGATTGATCCACCACGTGTCAACGCCCGTGCCGTACTTGGGCTTCACGCGCGGGCGTTCGAAGAAATCCCAGTAGGCGAGGCGGTCGCTGCCGATATGGTATTGCGGGATCAGGTAATGGCCGGCAAGCAGCACGCGGTCGAGGGCGCGCGTGCGCCACACCAGCTGCTCGCGCGTGGGCGCGGAAATGATCTGCTCGATGAGTGCGTCCACCACCGGGTGCTTGATGCCGATGAGGTTGCGGCTGCCGGGCTGGTCGGCAAAGGCCGAGCCCCAGAAGCCGCGCTGCTCGTTGCCCGGCGACAGCGACTGCGGCATGCGCTCGATCAGCATGTCGAAGTCAAAGCTGCGCTGGCGTTCGATGTACTGGGTCACGTCCACGGTGCGGATCTTCAGGTCGATACCCAGACGCAGCAGGTTCTGGCGGAAGGGCATGATCACGCGTTCCATTTCCGGCTGCACATTGAGCAGCTCGATGGTGAAGACGCGGCCGCCCTTGTCGGTCAGCTTGCCGTTGCGGATCTGCCAGCCTGCCGCGGCCAGCAGCTGCTGCGCCTTCATCAGGTGGGCGCGGATGTTGCCGCTGCCATCGGTGCGCGGCGGCTTCGGCGCCGGGCCGAACACACTGGCGGGCAACTGCTTGCGGAAAGGCTCGAGGATGGCCAGTTCCTCCTTGCCCGGGGCGCCGTGCGCGGCCAGTTCGGAATTGGCGAAAAAGCTGTCGGTGCGCGTGTAGGCATTGTGGAACATGGTCTTGTTGGCCCACTCGAAATCGTAGGCATAGCCCAGCGCCTCGCGCACGCGCACGTCTTGGAACTGGGGACGGCGCAGGTTGTAGATGAAGCCCTGCATGCCGGCCGGGTTCTCGTTGGCCAGCTCCACCTTTTTCACGTGCCCGGCCTTTACGGCGGGAAAGTCATAATCCACGGCCCAGGTCTTGGCCTTGTTCTCGGCCCGGAAGTCGAACTGGCCGGCCTTGAAGCCCTCCAGCGATACCGTCCGGTCGCGGTAATAGACAAAGGTCATGCGGTCGAAGTTGTGGCGGCCGCGGTTCACCGGGAGGCTGGCGCCCCAGTAGGCCGAGTTGCGGCGGTAGCTGATGCTGCGGCCGTTGTCGATGCGGTCGATGACATAGGGGCCGCTGCCCACCGGGGTCTCGAGGCTGGTGGCGTTGAAGGTGCGCTTCTCCCAGAAGTGCTTCGGCAGGATCTGCAGTTGTCCCACGATCATCTGTAATTCGGGATTGTTGCCGTCGCGGAAAGTGAACTTCACGCGCCGGTTGTCGAGGGCTTCCACCTTGGCGATGTCGCCGTAGTAGGCCTTGTATTGCGGGTCGCCATCCTTGCGGATGATGTCGAAGGTAAACACCACGTCTTGCGCCGTCACCGGCTTCCCGTCCGAGAAGCGCGCCGCCGGGTTGAGGTGGAAGGTGATCCAGGACTTGTCGGCGGGGTCGCGCTCGATCTTCTCGGCGAGCAGGCCGTAGGCGCTGAAGGCTTCGTCATCGGACTTGGCCATCAGGGTATCGTAGATATTGTCGATGCCGGCTGCCGCCACTCCCTTGTTGATGAAGGGGTTAAGGCTGTTGAAGGTGCCGGGGGCCTCCAGCCGGACCTCGCCACCCTTGGGCGCGGCCGGGTTCACGTAGGCGAAAGCCTGGAAGCCGGCGGGGTATTTGGGCTCGCCGTGCAGGGCGATGCCATGGCGGGTGACGGTGGCGGCATGGCCGTTGAGGATGACAAGACCGAACAGGAGCGTGCCCAGGGAACGAAGCGACATGAAGGAGTCCTTGTCAGGGGAAGACGGAATCGGGAACCCGTTCTTTTACCACATCCGGTGGCGGCAATTAAGGCGACAGTGGCACGCCGGCGGGAAGGCTAAAGCAGAAGGTCCCCAGTCCCGCTAGTTACGCTTGCGGCGCGGGGTGACGTAGATGACCAGGCCCTTGCCGGGGATCAGCGTGCTGCTCTTGCGGTTCCAGCGCTTGAGGTCGCTGACGGGGACCTTGTAGCGGCGGCTGATGGACGAGAGTGTGTCTCCCTTGCGGACGGTGTGGGTGATCTTGCGCTGGCCTTTCTTCCCCTTGGCGGCCGCGACCGAGCGACTGCTCGACTTGACCTGCTTCACGGTCAGCATCTGGCCGGCGCGCAGCTTGGCACGGGTGCTGATGCGATTGAGGCGGGCCAGCGTCTTGACGCTGGTCCCGTGGCGGCGGGCGACGCTGGCCAGGGTGTCACCGCGGCGGACCTTGTAGATCTTGCTGCGCACGATCTGGCGCGGCGCCAGGGCGCTGCGGTCCAGCTTCATTTCCTGGCGCAGCTTGACGTATTCGGGGCTCAGGTTGCCGCGGGCGATGGTCAGGGTGCGGCCCAGGGCCAGACGGTCGGAGGTGAGGCCGTTGAGCTCGCGCAGGGCGGCCGGGGTGAGATCGAACTTGCGGGCGACCCCGAACAGCGTGTCGCCCTTTTTCACTTTGTAGCTTTGGGCCACCACGGTTTCGGGCACCGGCAGCGCCGCGATGTCTGCCTCGTAGTCCAGGGGCAGGGCCGCAGGCACCAGCAGGCGGTGAGGACCTTCGGGGTCGGTGGACTGGCGCTTGAAGCCCGGGTTGAGCTGGTAGAACTCCTTGAGCGAGACGCCGGCAATGCTGGCCGCCTGTGGCATGTCGACCTGGCTGCGCACGTCGATGATGCGGAAGTAGGGCTGGTTCAGTACCGGACGCAGGGTGGCCCCGTAGGCTTCGGGTGTCTTCACGATCTGCGCGATGGCGAGAAAGCGCGGCACATAATCGCGGGTTTCGGCAGGCAGGCGCAGCGACCAGAAGTCCGTGGGCAGGCCGGCGGCGCGGTTGCGGTCGATGGCGCGCTGCACGGCGCCGGGGCCGGCGTTGTAGGACGCCAGCACGAGTTGCCAGTCGCCAAACTTTCGGTAGAGCAGGCTCAGGAAATCATAGGCGGCGCGCGTGGACTCGATGACGTCGCGGCGACCGTCGAACCAGGCATTCTGCTTCACGCCCATGAAGGTGGCGGTGCCCGGGATGAACTGCCACATGCCGGCGGCATTGGCATGGGAATAGGCGAAAGGATCGTAGGCGCTCTCGATCACCGGCAGCAGGGCGAGCTCGGTGGGCAGGTTGCGCTTTTCCGCTTCGCTGATCGTGTAATAAAGGTAGCGCGTGGCACGGCGCGACATGCGGTCCAGGTAGTCATTATTGCGCAGGTACCAGCTGCGCTGGATCTCTATACGCTCATGGTCGTGGCTGGTGTCCATGCCCGCGCCCTTGCGCAGGCGGTCCCAGAGGTTGCCGAGGGCCGCGAGCTCCTCGTCGCTGTACTGGCCGGCCGGCGTGCTGCTGTCGTCGAGGTCGGATTCCTCCACGTTGGGGAGGAGCACGATGTCATCATCCGGCGCGGTATCGTCATCAACGACAGCCTGGTCAGCGGTTTCTTCATCCTCCTCTGCAGGAGTGGCGGTATCGCCATCGGCAAGGTTCTCGCTGAGCTCATCCGCGTTTGCTTCCGGGTCGGCGCCGGACAGGTCCAGGGCGGAATTGCCGGGTGCATCGGGGAACTGGTCCAGATTGGCGGGGATGGGGGCACTGGCCGAGGTCCCGGCGGCCTCCATGACGCCGATTGGCTGCGATGCCGGTGCGGCGGCCGCGGGCGCAGGCGCGGGCTCGGCTTTGCTGCTGAACCAGCCGGCCTGGGCGGGGGTGGTGATTGCCAGGCAGAGCGCGAGGGCAACGGGGCGAAGGCTGAGGCCGCGCGGGGATTGGCTGGCGACAAGGAAGCCAAAGGGCATGCGTACTACTCGCGTATAGGCCGAAAGACCGGGGGATTCTAGGGAGCGGTCCTATGGCTGAGCAAGTAAAAGTCCCGGGGATTGGAGGGGATTTGGTAACCAAATCGCATTAATCAGGCGCATATCCACGAAATTGTGAAGCGCTAGAAGTGGTCCTTCCAGGCCCGCAAGGCGGCCAGCACCTCGGCGCCGGGCATGAGCGGCCGGCCGGCCTCCCGGCTGGCGGCGGCCATGACGGCGGGCTCATCGCAGCGCAGGAAGGGATTGTAGCGGCGCTCCTCCGCCAGCCGCACCGGCAGGGTAGGCAAGCCTTGCTCGCGCAGCGCCTGTGCTTCCCGCTCGCGGGTCGCCCGGTCGGGGTTGGCCGGCTCCACCGCCGCGGCAAAGCGCAGGTTGGCCAGGGTGTACTCATGGGTGCAGCAGACGCGCGTGGCGTCAGGCAGGGCGGCAAGGGCCTGCAGCGACTGGTGGAGCTGGGCGGGCGTCCCCTCGAAGAGGCGGCCGCAGCCGGCGCTGAAGAGGGTATCGCCGCAGAACAGCAGGTCGTGGGCGGGCAGGTGGTAGGCGATGTGGCCAAGAGTGTGCCCGGGCACGGCCAGGACCCGGGCCGTCCCGAAGGGCGCCAGCGCCAGTGTTTCACCGCCGCGCAGCACATCGTCCAGGCCGTCGATGGCCTCGTCGGGGCCGAACACCCGCGGCCGGTGGCGGGCCTTGAGGGCGGCCAGGCCGGCGGTATGGTCGGCGTGGTGGTGGGTAATGAGGAGGGTGGTGAGCCGGAGGTCGTGTGCGGCCAGCCAGTTCTCCACCACACTGGCGTCGCCCGGGTCGACCACCAGGGCCTGCCCTTCATGGGCCACGGCCCACACATAATTGTCGAGGAAGGCGGGGAGGGCGACGATGTGCAGCGACATGATGGCATTCCGGGTCAAAAACAGGCTTCAATATCAGGGACGAGTCTAGCGCAGGCCATCTCCCTGCGCGTCATCCGGTGATCATGATGCAACTGCCGCGACTGTTCCGCGCTCCCCGGCCCGAGGATTTGCAGCCTGACCTGCGCGCCTGGTTTGCCAGCGACCTCGGGCGTTACCTGCGTGCCGAGGAGGCCCGCCTGCTCGATCGCCTCCTGCCGGACCTGTTTGGCTACCATGCCCTGCAGATTGGCCAGATGGCGGGCGATAACCTCATGGCCGGCTGCCGGATCCGGCACTGCGTCGTCCTGGATGTCGAGCGTCCCGACGTGCCCGGACTTTCGCCCCTGCGCGCCGACCCCGCGCAACTGCCTTTCGCCAAGGACAGCCTCGACCTCGTCTTTGTCCATCACGGCCTGGATGCCGCGCCCAGCCCCCACGCGCTGCTGCGCGAAGCGGCGCGGGTGCTGATTCCCGAGGGTCACCTCGTTGTCGTGGGCTTCAATCCCTGGAGCCTGTGGGGCTTGTGGCGGCTGTTCCGCCTGCCCTGGGCCGATCTGCCGTGGTTGCGCCGGCCGTTGGGGCCGCAGCGCCTGGCTGACTGGCTGACCTTGCTGGATTTCGAAGTCGTGGGCCTGGAAGGTGTATGCTTCGTGCCGCCGCTGACGCATGCCGGAGTCCGGCGCCGTTTTGCCTGGCTGGAGGCGCTGGGTCGCCGCTACTGGGGCCAGGCGGGCGCCTCCTATGTCCTGCTCGCGCGCAAGCGCGTCTCTTGTCTTACGCCCGTCGAGATGCGACGCCGCAGCCTGTACCCGGCCCCCGCGCCGGTCCTGCTGACCGAGGCTCGCGTCCGGCGCTGGATGATGGAATCTGATGAAGAATGAGCGAAGTCGATATCTACTGTGACGGCGCCTGCCGTGGCAATCCCGGCCCCGGGGGCTGGGGTGCGCTGCTGCGCAGCGGCGACCATGAAAAACGCCTGTATGGCGGCGAGGCGCTCACCACCAACAACCGCATGGAACTGACCGGCGCCATCGAGGGGCTGGCGGCGCTGCGCAAGGATTGCAAGGTGACGGTCTGGACCGACTCCCAGTACGTGAAGAAGGGCATGACTGAATGGCTGCCTGGCTGGAAGGCCAAGGGCTGGAAGAATTCCGCCCGGCAGCCGGTGAAAAACGTCGACCTCTGGCAGCGGCTGGAGGCCGAGACGCTGCGCCATGTCGTCGAATGGCGCTGGGTGAAGGGGCATGCCGGCCACGAAGGCAACGAGATCGCCGACCAGCTCGCCAACCAGGCGATTGACGAAATGCTGGGCAAGACACGAGAAAATGCCTGATGCGCCAGATCATCCTTGATACCGAAACCACCGGCCTCGACCCGGGCCAGGGCCATCGGCTGATCGAAGTCGGCTGCCTTGAGCTGGTCAATCGCCGCCTGACCGGCCGCAGCTTCCACCACTATGTCAATCCTGGTCGCGAGATCGAGGAAGGGGCCATGGCGGTGCATGGCATTACCAACGAGTTTGTCGCCGGCAAGCCGCCTTTCGCCAGTATCGTCGACGAGTTCCTCGATTTCGTGCGCGGTGCCGAGCTGGTCATCCATAACGCGCCTTTCGATATCGGCTTTCTCAATCATGAGCTGAGGCTGTTGCAGCGTGGCCTTCCGCCGGTGACGGACATCTGCGGTGTCCTCGACACCCTGGTGCTGGCGCGCAGCAAGCATCCCGGGCAGAAGAACAATCTCGATGCGCTGGCGCGCCGCTACGGCGCTGACAACCGCGACCGCAGCTACCATGGCGCCCTGCTCGACGCCGAGATCCTGGCCGAGGTCTACCTCGCCATGACCGGCGGCCAGGTCGGCCTCGCCCTGGGCAATGACGAAGCCGAGACCGGCCGGGGCGAGGGCGGGGAGGGCTTGCGCCGGCTGGCTGCAGACCGGCCGCCGCTGCCGGTGATCCGCGCCGATGCCGATGAGCTCGCCCGGCATGAGGCCCGGCTGCAACTGCTCGACAAGGCCGCCGGGGGCGCCTGCGTGTGGCGTCGCCTCGAGACCTAGCCCGGACTGGTACTTTTCACTGTCCTTTCTTGAACTGCGTCAAACACTTGCACGGGAAAATTGACCGGCTTTCGCGGTCATGCCAGAGTGGGGCAAAGTACGCAACCGGACCGGGTGACCCAGAGCAGGGTCGTCCGTTGCGATCCAAGAAAAACAGCTCAGGACAGCAATAATGGCGCGTGTGTCTAATCCCGCTTCCCTTAACCTGATCCGCCCCGAGGTGGATGCCAACCTCGCCCAGGTCGAGGCGCAGATCAGTTCCTATGTGGAAGACCGGGAGAACCCGGCGATCCTCGGGGCCTGCCTTGAAGGGATGAGCCAGGTCCATGGCGCCTTGCGCATGGCCGAGATGGCCGGCGCCATCCAGCTTGCCGGCGGCCTCGCGGATCTTGTGCGCCAGGTGCAGGCGCGCGGGGATCAGGCGGCGGACGAAGACTTCGCCGCGCTGGGCCAGGGCCTCATGGTGCTCGGTCGCTACCTCGAGTATGTGCAGATCCATCAGGTGGCCTGGCCGCAACTGTTGTTGCCCGCCATCAACCAGGTGCGTGCCGCGCTGCACCAGCCGCTGCTCTCCGAGGGCAGCCTTCTGGTCCTGGGGGAGCTGCCCGTCGCGCCGCCAGTCACCCGTCTTGAAGTGACGCCGGCGCAACTGGATGCCCTGGTGCGCCGTGTCCGGCTCATGTACCAGACCAGCCTGATCGCGGTCATTCGCGACCAGGCCGACGTTCCCCATTTCCGCATGATGAGTCGTGCCTGCGAGCGTGCCCGCCAGGTCTGCGGCGATCGTCCCCAGGCGCTGTTCTGGTGGGGCGCCAGCGCCGCCCTGGAAGCCCTGCAGCAGGGCGTGGCCGTCAGTCCCCAGCGCAAGATCCTGCTCGGCCAGATTGACCGCCAGCTGAAGGCCCTGGCCCGGAACGATGGCAGTGGCCAGCCCGACCGGCAACTGCTGGCCGACTGCCTCTATGTTGCCGCGCTGGCGGCGGGTGGCGAGCGGGTGGACCAGGTGAAGGCCGCCTTCGACCTGACCGGGCAGTGCCTGACCCAGGCGCAGATGACCGCCGAATACGAAACCATGTGCGGTCCCGGCGGCTCGGTGATTACCGCCGTTGCCGGCGTGGTCAAGGATGAGCTGGCGCAGATCAAGGACACCCTCGACGTCATGTCGCGCGGCTCCCAGAACGATGCCGAAAGCTATGTCGCCATGGCGGACAATCTTGGCCGCACCTCGCAGACCCTGGTCATGCTGGGCTTGCTGGAAAGCAGCCAGAGCGTCCGCCGCCATGCCGACGCCATGCGCGGCTGGAGCGGAGCGCCGGACATGCAGGCGCTGGGCGACCTTGTCGACTGCCTGATGGAAGTCGAGAACGCCATGGCCGGCCTCGTGCGTCGCGTCACCCCGGGCGCCGAGAACAGCAGCGGCAATCCGCAGGTTTCCATCCACCAGCTCGACGAGGCGCGCGCGCTGCTCGTGGCCGAGTCCCGCTCCGGGCTCTCGCTCGTCAAGCGCGCCATCAGTTCCTATCTGGAATCCAGCCGCGACCTGCTGCACCTGGCCAATGTGCCGGCCACCCTGCAATCGGTGGCGGGGGGCTTGTCCTTCCTGGGCATCGTCCGCGGTGCCGCCGTGCTGCAGGCCTGCGCGCGCTATATCGACGCGCGCATGCTGGGCAGCGAGGAACAGCCCGGCCTGGCCGACATGGAAACCCTGGCGGATGCCATTTCCAGCATCGACTACTTTCTTGAAAGCCTCGAGGCCAACAAGCCCATCGGCGACGGCATCCTCGAGATTGCCGAGGAAAGCATTGCCGAGCTCGGCTTCCCGGTCAGCGCGGCGCAGGCAGCCTGATGCGTTTCGAGCCGGCCTCGCAGGCCCCTGCCGGTCTCGCGGGCGAGCATCTCTGGCTGGTTTTCCAGGGCGGACGCATCCTCGTCGTCGACGATGTGCCCGGCGAGCCCTTTCCCCTGCTTCGCGATGCCGCCTGGCTGGGCATGGAGGAGTTGTCGCGTGAATACCTGGGGCGCTTCGACGGGCGCGGCGTATTTGCCGTGGCCGTGCCTGAATCCGCACAGCCACCGGCCGGCTATCGCTTCGATGACCTGCGCCGCCTGCTCGGCCAGGCTGATGATCTCCAGTTCTCGCTCGCCGGCCGCGCTTTCCAGGTGCTGGAGTGGGAGCGCAACCATCGCTTTTGCGGCCGTTGCGGCACGCCCACGCAGGCGCATCCCCAGGGCGAGCGTGCCCGGGTCTGCCCGGAATGCCGGCTTTCCTCGTATCCCCGCATCAATCCCTGCGTGATTGTCGCCGTGACGCGTGGCGATGAGATCCTGCTGGCGCGTGCGCAGCGTTTCACCCGGCCCATGTTCAGCACCCTGGCGGGCTTTGTGGAGGCAGGGGAAAGTGCCGAGGAAACCCTGCACCGTGAAGTCCAGGAGGAAGTCGGCATCACGATTACCCGTCCGCGCTATTTCGGCAGCCAGTCCTGGCCCTTTCCCAATAACCTGATGCTGGGCTTCCACGCCGAGTATGCCGCGGGCGAGCTGCGCCTCCAGGAAGAGGAAATCGCCGAGGCCGGCTTCTTCCGCTTTGACGACCTGCCGCCCATTCCACCGGCCGGCAGCATCGCCCATGCCCTGATCCAGGATTTCGTATCCCGCTGCCGCGCCCGCGGCGCCTGACGCTGTTGCGCGTCTGTTCCTTGTACGCCGGCTCGTCCGGCGGTTTATGATGCCCCCCTTCTAGCCTGCCCCCTGGATGAGGTTCCCGTGCTCGATCTGCTGTTCCAATACGGCCTGTTTCTCGCCAAGACCGTGACCGTGGTCGTGGCCCTGATGATCATCATCATCGCGATTGCCAATGCCGGCGGCCGCCGCCGCACCCAGGAGGAGGGCGACATCGAGGTGCTGCCCCTCAACGAGCGCCTGGAGGATTACGCGGACACCCTGCGCCTGGCGATGCTCGACAAGGCCGGCCTCAAGGCCTGGCGCAAGGCTGAGAAGAAGGCCCGCAAGCAGGAGGAGGGCAAGACGAAGGACGCATCGCGCCCGCGCCTGTATGTCATCAATTTCCATGGCGACATCCGCGCCTCGGCGGTAGAGATGCTGCGCCGCGAGATCACCGCCATCCTGACCCTGGCGGAGCCCGCGCGTGACGAGATCGTGGTCTGCCTGGAAAGCCCCGGCGGAATGGTGCATGGCTATGGCCTGGCCGCCTCGCAGCTGGCGCGTATCCGCCAGAAGAACATCCCGCTCACCATCTGCGTCGACAAGGTGGCCGCCAGCGGCGGCTACATGATGGCCTGCATCGGCAACCGCATCCTGGCCGCGCCCTTTGCCGTGGTGGGTTCGATTGGCGTGGTGGCGCAGATGCCCAACTTCCATCGCCTGCTCAAGAAGAACGATATCGACGTCGAGCTCATGACGGCCGGCGAGTACAAGCGCACCCTCACCATCTTCGGACAGAACACGGAGGCCGACCGCGCCAAGTTCCAGGAAGAGCTGGATGACACGCACGCGCTGTTCAAGGAGTTCGTGCAGCAGAACCGTCCGCAGGTCGACATTGCCCGCGTCGCGACCGGTGAGCACTGGTATGGCCAGCGCGCCCTCGACCTGCAGCTGGTCGACGAGCTCAAGACCAGTGATGAGTATCTGTGCGAGCGTGCGAAGGAGGGGGATCTCTATAGCGTGCGCTACGTGCCCCGCCATCGTTTCCTGTCCCGTCTCGGCTTGTCGGCCGAGGCTGCGGCCGACCGCTTTGCCCTGCGCTGGTGGGACCGCCTGCAGCAGCGTCCGTGGTGGTGAGGCCGATCCGGAATGGTGTCCGGCAACAATAAAAAAGGGCGGCATTGGCCGCCCTTTTTTATTTGATGCCTGTCACTGTAGGTCGGGATTCATCCCGACTGCCCAGATGCAGGCGCGGCAGGTCGGGACTTATCCCGACTGACCAGATGCGGAACTCCTGGCTCGAATCGGTGCTTGATGCGGTTCGCCCGAAGCGGGGCTTAGCGGCCGGCGCCTGAGAGCGCAAGATTCACGGCAATGATCACGCCGACGATCATCACCACCGCGAAGATGACCCCCGCCACGATGAAGGCGCCCGGGTTGCTGGCGTTGAAGTCGCGCTTGCGGTTTTCCTCGGTCTGCACGCCGAACCAGGCGCGGAAGACGCTGCCGAGCACGGTAAAGGCGCCGACCTCCTGCATCTCCTGCTTGTCATCGCGGATCTCCTGCTCGAGCTTTGCCGCCTCCTCGGCCAGGTCGGGCTTGGGGTCATGCTCGTTCATGCTGTCTCCTGCTGAATTCATTCCGGTTCATATCCAAGGTTAGGCGACAGCCAGCGTTCCGCCGTGCGCCGGTCCCAGCCCTTGCGGCGCGCATAGTCGAGGACCTGGTCCTCTTCCAGCTTGCCGATGTTGAAATAGGTGCTGCCCGGGTGCGAGAAATACCAGCCGCTCACGGCCGCGGTCGGGTACATGGCGAAGTGCTCGGTGAGCGAGATGCCAGTGTTGGCCGTGGCATCGAGCAGCTCGAACAGCGCGGCTTTTTCGGTGTGGTCCGGGCAGGACGGATAGCCCGGGGCCGGTCGGATGCCCCGGTATTTTTCGTGGATGAGCGCGTCATTGTCGAGCGCCTCGTCCGGCGCGTAGGCCCAGAACTCGCGGCGCACCCGCTCGTGCAGGTGCTCGGCAAAGGCCTCGGCCAGGCGGTCGGCCAGCGCCTTCACCAGGATGGAGTTGTAGTCGTCGCCCTGGGCGGTGAATTCGTTGGCGAACTCGTCGCAACCATCGCCGGCGGTGACGGCAAATCCGCCCATCCAGTCGCGGGCCGGGGTGGCCTCCGGCGCGATGAAGTCGGCCAGCGAGTAGTTGGGCTTGCCGCTCACCTTGTCGCTTTGCTGGCGCAGGTGGTGCAGGGTGGCGGCCACTTCGGTGCGGCTGTCGTCGCGGAATACCACGGTGTCGTCGGCGCCGCGGCGCGCGGCTGGCCAGAGGCCGATCACGGCGTGCGCACGCAGCTTCTTTTCGCGGACGATGCGCTCCAGCATGGCCTGCGCATCGGCGAAGAGGTTGCGCGCGGCTTCGCCGACCACTTCGTCCTCGAGGATCTTCGGATACTTGCCCGCCAGCGACCAGGAGATGAAGAAGGGCGTCCAGTCGATATAGGGAATCAGCGCCTCCAGCGGATAGTCGCGCAACACCGTCGTGCCGGGCTTGGCCGGCACCGGCGGCGTGTAGCCATCCCAGTCGAAGACAAAGCCGTGGGTGGTGGCGTCGGCATAGGAGAGACGCTCGCCGCGCGGCTTGCGGTTGGCGTGGCGGACGCGGACTTCCTCGTATTCCGCCTGGCGCTGCTTCACGAACTCAGGCTTCAGTTCCTTGCTGAGCAGGGATGTGGCCACGCCGACGGCGCGCGAGGCGTCCGAGACATAGATCACGGCGTCGTTGCGATACTGCGGCTCGACCTTCACGGCCGTGTGCGCCTTGGAGGTAGTGGCCCCGCCGATCAGCAGGGGCACCTGGAAGTCCTGGCGCTGCATCTCGCGCGCCACGTGCACCATCTCGTCGAGCGAGGGGGTGATCAGGCCGGACAGGCCAATGATGTCCACCTTCTCGCGGCGCGCCGTCTCCAGGATCTTCTCCGCCGGCACCATCACGCCCATATCGACGATGTCGTAGCCGTTGCAGCCCAGCACCACGCCGACGATGTTCTTGCCGATGTCGTGCACGTCGCCCTTCACCGTGGCGAGCAGGACCTTGCCCTTGCTCTGGATCGCGCCGCCTTTCTCGGCCTCGATAAAGGGGATGAGGTAGGCCACGGCCTGCTTCATCACGCGCGCCGACTTCACCACCTGGGGCAGGAACATCTTGCCGGCGCCAAACAGGTCGCCGACCACGTTCATGCCGGCCATGAGCGAGCCTTCGATGACGTGGATGGGGCGCTCGGCCTTCTGCCGCGCCTCCTCGGTATCCACTTCGATAAAGGCGGTGATGCCCTTGACCAGGGCATGCTCCAGACGCTTCTCGACCGGCAGGCTGCGCCACTCGAGCTCCCCGACTTCTTTCACGGCGGCGCCGTCGCCCTTGTACTTGTCGGCGATCTCGAGCAGGCGCTCGGTGCCGTCGGCGCGACGGTTCAGGATCACGTCCTCGACGCGCTCCTTGAGCTCGGCGGGCAGGTCGTCATAGATGGCCAGCTGGCCGGCGTTGACGATGCCCATGGAGAGGCCGTTCTGGATGGCGTGGTAGAGAAAGACCGAGTGGATGGCCTCGCGTACAGGCTCGTTGCCGCGGAAGGAAAACGACACGTTGGAGACGCCGCCCGAGGTCAGCGCATGCGGCAGGTGGTCGCGGATAAAGGCGCAGGCATTGATGAAATCGACGGCATAGTTGTTGTGCTCGTCGATGCCGGTGGCCACCGCAAAGATGTTCGGGTCGAAGATGATGTCCTCGGCCGGGAAGCCGACGGTGTTGACCAGCAGCTCGTAGGAGCGCTTGCAGATCTGCGCCTTGCGCTCGAAGGTGTCGGCCTGGCCCTTTTCATCGAAGGCCATCACCACGATGGCGGCGCCATAGCGCATGCACAGCTTCGCGCGGGCAATGAACTCTTCCTCGCCTTCCTTCATCGAGATGGAGTTGACGATGGCCTTGCCCTGCGAGCACTTGAGGCCGGCCTCGATGATCTCCCACTTGGAGGAGTCGATCATCAGCGGCACGCGCGAGATGTCGGGCTCGGAGGCGATGAGCTTGAGGAAGGTCACCATGGCCGCCTGCGAGTCCAGCATGCCCTCGTCCATGTTGATGTCGATGACCTGGGCGCCGCTTTCCACCTGCTGGCGCGCCACATCGAGGGCTTCCGTGAAGTTCTCTTCCTTGATCAGGCGGCGGAACTTGGCGGAGCCGGTGACGTTGGTGCGCTCGCCCACGTTCACGAACAGCGATTCGCGGGTGATGTTGAAGGGCTCGAGGCCGGCGAGGCGGCAGGCCGGGGCGATCACCGGGATCTCGCGGCGCGGATGCCGGGCCACGGCCTCGGCAATGGCGCGGATATGCTCCGGCGTGGTGCCGCAGCAGCCGCCCACGATGTTCAGAAAGCCCGAGGCGGCGAATTCCTCGACCACGGCCGCCATGTCGGCCGGGGACTCGTCGTACTCACCAAACGCATTGGGCAGGCCGGCATTGGGATGGGCGCTGACCGGGATGTCGGCCTTGCGCGACAGCTCCTCCACATAGGGGCGCAGCTCCTTCGCGCCCAGGGCACAGTTGAAGCCGATACTGATGGGGCGGGCGTGGCGCACCGAGTTCCAGAAGGCTTCCGCGGTCTGGCCCGAGAGCGTACGACCGGAGGCGTCGGTGATGGTGCCCGAGATCATGACGGGCAGCTCGATGCCGCTTTGCAGGAAGTATTCCTGCACGGCAAAGATCGCCGCCTTGGCGTTCAGGGTGTCGAACACCGTCTCGATCAGGATGATGTCGGCGCCGCCCTCGACCAGGCCCTGCGTGGCCTCGTAGTAGTTGGCCACGAGCTCGTCGAAGGTGACGTTGCGGAAACCGGGGTCGTTCACGTCCGGCGACAGCGAGCAGGTGCGCGAGGTGGGGCCCAGCACGCCGGCGACAAAGCGCGGGCGCTCCGGCGTTTTCGCCGTCCAGGCGTCGGCGACCTCGCGGGCGAGGCGAGCGGCTTCCCGGTTCAGCTCGGGCACCAGGTCCTCCATGCCGTAGTCGGCCTGGGACACGCGGGTGGAGTTGAAGGTGTTGGTCTCGAGCAGGTCGGCGCCGGCGGCGCAGTAGGCGTCGTGGATGTCGCGGATCACTTCCGGGCGCGACAGCACCAGCAGGTCGTTGTTGCCCTTGACGTCACGGTGCCAGGCGGCGAAGCGCCCACCCCGGTAGTCCGCCTCCTCGAGCCGGTAGCGCTGGATCATGGTGCCCATGGCGCCGTCGATGATCAGGATGCGGCGGTCGAGCTGGGCCTTGAGGCTGGCGGTGCGGGACGAATGGCTCATGGGATGACGGTTCAAGGCAGAAAAGAAGGGCCGCATTCTAGCAAGGCGGCGTCCGCAAAGTCGCGCCGCTGTGCAGGCGGAGGAGGTTGGCTGCCGCCGGCGGCAAAAGCCATGGCCGGGGCGACGACAGTTGGCTCGGGGCGTCAGCGTGTGCGGCGGCCTGCGCCAGCCATCAAGGCCGGCTACCCTGGCGCCCCGAAATCTTGGTTCCGGGGCAGGGCCGGGTCGCATTTGCCGGCGGCCTTGAGTACAATGCCTAAAGACCAAGTGTTTTGCTAGGAATTACCATGGCTGACAGCGATCTCGTCAAGATCACCATTACCGAAGGCGCCCAGGCCTACCTGCGTGACCTTCTTTCCAAGCAGGATTCCGAGGGTATCGGCATCCGTGTCTTCGTGGAAAACCCCGGCACGCCCCGCGCCGAGTGCTGCATGGCCTATTGCACCCGCGGCGAGGAGGTGGCGGATGACGTGCGCATCGATTACGAGGGCTTTCCGGCCTATATCGAGGGCAAGAGCGTGTCCTACCTCGAGGACGCGGTCATCGACTACAACAAGGACCGCTTTGGCGGCCAGCTGACCTTCAAGGCCCCCCGGTCCAAGGTGCCCAATATCGGCGCCGACGCCAGCCTTGAGGAGCGCATCAATTACGTGCTCTTCAACGAGATCAACCCCGGCCTGGCCGCCCACAACGGCAATGTCAGCCTCCTCGAGGTCTATGAAGACCCGGAACAGGGCCTGACCGCCGTGCTCAAGTTCGGCGGCGGCTGCCAGGGCTGCTCGGCGGTGGACATGACCCTGAAGCAGGGCGTCGAGACCACCCTCAAGGCCCAGATTCCCGAGCTGGCGCGCGTCACGGATTCCACCGACCACACCGTCCGCGACAACGCCTATTACAAATAGGCCGGCAGGCGGGAAGCAAGCTGCAAGTCGGGCTGAAGCCCGACCCACACCCCCTGTAGGTCGGGCTTCAGCCCGACAAAAAACCTTAAGAAAAAGCCCGCCATTGGCGGGCTTTTTCATGGGCACGAGCACAGCCCAGCATCGAGTCACGCGCCTCCATCCATGCCTCGGCGTAGTCGCAGTCACGGGTGGAGGCGAAATACGGCCCTCCCAGCGTGTAGTGCACATTGGAGATTTCCGCCGCCGGCACCGGCGCGTCCACGTCTGCCAGATGGTTCCAGCGCGAGGGCAGGTCACCGATCTCCGCATCATCTTCCAGCCACTTGAACTGGTGCAGGTCCAGGCCGCTGGCCGAGCTCACATACTCCGGTGTCAGCGCGCGGCAGCGGGCATTGTTGAAGAGAATGACGCTGGACCAGTTTTTCTTGGCATAGGCGGTCTGCTTCTCGCCCAGGAACTTGGTCTTCTCGACCGGCTCGTGGTGGTGCTTCACCACCTGGACCGCGAAATTCTCGTCACGCAGCGCCCACAGCTTCGCGATGTCGTCGAGGAAGACCATGTCGTTGTCGATGAAGAGCGACCAGCCCTCGTAGCCCGAGAGATGGGGCGCCAGGAAGCGGGAAAACGAGAATTCGGTGGACTGGTTCTCATTGATGTCGCGGCGCAGCACGCCCTCCAGATGCGGCAGCACCAGGGGCGTGATCGCCACCGGCACGGAGGCATGGCGCAGGATGCTGTGCGAGAGCACATGGAAGAGGATGGGCATGCGCCGGTCATAGCCGATGAAGACACGGATGAGGGGGGAGGTGGGGATCATGTTCGGGCTCTACATCCTTGTTGGAGGGCGGCGGCAACTTCCGCCAGTATGGGATTCCAGTCGCCTTCCCCCTCGGCGCGAAAGAGGCGCGCTTCGGGGTACCAGTCGCAACGGTTATCCTTGTAGCCCCAGTACCACAACAGGCCCCAGGTGGAGGGCAGGATGATCCAGGTCGGGGCGCGGGTGCCGGCGGCGATATGTGCCGTGGAGTTGCTGCTGGTAATGACGAGGTCGAGGGCCGCCATCTGCGCGGCAAGGCCGTCCAGGTCATGCCAGGCGTCGATTTCCGGGTCCTGATGGATGTCGACGCCCAATACCTCCCGCACGCGGGCGAGATCTGCACGCACGTCCCCGTACTGGAGGTTGATGAACTGGCAGTCCGGGACTTCAAAGATGGGCTTCCAGTCGAGCGGGTTCATGGTCTTGAACTTGCTCAGTGCGGATTCCCTGCTCGTCCAGGAAACACCGACCAGTTTCTTGCCGGGGAACTGTCGCTGGTATTTTTCCCGGAGTTGCGCCGTACGCCCGAGGTCCGGCGCCAGGTAGCCATCTTTCCAGCCCAGCGCATCAGGCACCACCGCGCCGATATCTCCGCTGGAAAGCCAGGCATCGAAGCGGCCACGGACCGAGTCCAGGGCTTCGTCAGGCGCCGCGCACTCGATGTCGGGCCAGGTGCGCCTGATCAGCGGGTAAAGGCGCGTGTCGAAGGAGACGGCCAGGTGGTCTACCTTGCGCGCCAGTGCGGGCAGGAGTGCGCTGAACACGATCTGCTCGCCAATGCCTTGCTCTCGCGTCACCAGCAGTGAGCGCAGCGGCTTGCGGCCATCCCAGGTGGGCAGGCTGATCTCGCGCCCGGGGGGAACCTGGAACTGGGGCAGGCCGGCATGCCAGCGGTGATGGAATAACCGGAAGCCCAGGTCGTAATGTCCGGTCTTGAGCAGGAGCGTGGCATGCTCGTATTTGAAGATGACCTCATTGGGCCAGGCCCGGGCCGCCTCACGATAGATTCGCTCTGCATCGTCGGGATTGCCCGAGAACAAGGTGGATCGCGCCCAGTTCAGATATAGAGGGGGGGTGTGCAGTCCGAGCTTGCGGGCCTGTTCATAGAAGGGGAGGGACTCGGCATGCTTGCCCGTTAGGGTGTGGCAGAGGGCGAGGTTGAAGGCGAGCGTGGCCGGCTCCACCTCCGTACTGCCGGCAAGCGCCTGCAGCAGCGCCAGGGCTTCCTCCGGCTGCTCCTCCTGCAACAGGAGACGGGCATGGATGAAGCGGATGGCGGCGGACTGTTGGTGGACGACAGGCGGAACGGCCCGCATCACCAGTTGGGCATTGGCGGTGTCGCCCGCGTGCACCAGCAACTCCAGCAGGGCGCGATAAGCGGCGGCGTTCAGGGGCGCCAGCCTGATGGCCTGCTGGTAGGCCTGGGCGGCGCCATTGCGGTCCCCCGCCTTTTGCAGCGCATTGCCGCGGGCTACCAGCAGTACCGCTTGCTGCAGGGCCGCATTGACCGGCAGGCCGGTGGTTGGATTCATCGCAGATAAGCCACTTTTTCTTGTTATTGGCTGGAGCCTTCCGTGCGGGGGAGGCGCAGCGAGCGCCGGCCCCCGGCACTTCAGACCGTACGCTGGCGCTTCGGCAGTATGTCCTTCAGCTTGTCGTGCATCTGGCGCACGGCCTTTTCCGTCGTGTCCCAGTCGATGCAGCCGTCGGTGACCGACATGCCGTATTCCAGCTGCGACAGGTCCTTGGGGATGTCCTGGCGGCCGAACTTGAGGTGCGACTCGATCATCATGCCGATGATGGAGGTATTGCCCTCGATGATCTGGTTGCTGACGTTGTCCATCACCAGGGGCTGCAGCGCCGGGTCCTTGTTGGAGTTGGCGTGGGAGGCGTCGATCATCAGGTTCTTGCTGACCTTCGCCTTTTCCAGCTCGCGCTCGGCCAGGGCCACGGAAACGGAATCGTAGTTGGGCTTGCCGTCGCCGCCGCGCAGCACCACATGGCCGTACTTGTTGCCGGTGGTATTGATGATGGCGCTGCGACCGTTTGAGTCGATGCCCAGGAAGCTGTGCGGATTGGCCACCGAGAGCAGGGCGTTGATGGCCACCTTGAGGCCGCCGTCGGTGCCGTTCTTGAAGCCGACCGGCGAAGACAGGCCCGAGCTCATCTCGCGGTGGGTTTGCGATTCCGTGGTGCGGGCGCCGATGGCGCTCCAGGAAATGAGGTCGTGCAGGTACTGCGGCGACATCGGGTCCAGCGCCTCGGTGGCGCAGGGCAGGCCCATCTCGTTCAGCTCCAGCAGCAGCTTGCGGCCGATGTGCAGGCCGTCCTGGATCTTGAAGGAGTCGTCCATGTAGGGGTCGTTGATCAGCCCTTTCCAGCCCACGGTCGTGCGCGGCTTCTCGAAGTACACGCGCATCACCAGGTAGAGGGTGTCCTGGACCGCGTCGGCCAGCACCTTCAGGCGCTCGGCATACTCGTGGGCGGCCTTGAGGTCGTGGATGGAGCAGGGGCCGATCACCAGGAAGACACGGTGGTCCTTGCCGTCCAGGATGTTGCGGATGGTCTCGCGGCCGTTCAGCACAGTGGCGCGGGCCTTGTCGCTCAGGGGCATTTCCCTCTTGAGCTCGGCCGGCGTGATCAGGATTTCGGTGGAGCGGACGTTGACGTCTTCGATGCGGGTTTCAGCCATTACCATTCCCGGAGGTGTGCGCGAAAGTCCCCGATTCTAGAGGAAGGAAGGATAGCTTTCACAGGGCTTTTCGATTGGAGCAGGGCTGCAGGCCAGGCTTTACCTGCAGGTTGGGCTTCACCTTTAGGTCTGGCTTTTGTCCGACGGCGGTTAACCCGGGCCTGCAGGTCGGGCTTCAGCCCGACGGCGGCGTGGGCCAGTCGGGCTTTAGCCCGACCTGCAGGGGCGACGGCGGGCGGGTATCTGTGGAACCAGCCGGTGGGCAGGCCTCAGAAGAACATGAACTTGATGCTGAGCAGGCAGAGGGTGGCGCCCAGGATGGGCCGGATCACGTCCTCGTGCAGGCGCGAGGAGAGCAGGGTGCCGGCGACGATGGCGGGTAGCGAGCCCATCAGCAGCCAGACCAGCAGGGTGAAGTCGACGTTGCCCATGCGCATGTGGCCTAGCCCGGCCACCAGCGTCAGCAGCACGGCATGGGTGACGTCGGTGCCGATGATCTCGATGGTCGAGAGGCGCGGATACAGGCTGTACAGGACCACCACGCCAAAGGCGCCGGCGCCCACTGAGGACAGCGTCACCAGCACCCCGAGCACCAGCCCCATGAGCAGGGTGAGGGCGGTGGTGTTGCGGTCGATGGCCTGGCGCAGGTGACTTTGCAGGGGGCTGGCGTCGTGCAGGCGCTGCAGCTGCCGGCGGAAGACCAGCGAGGAGCCGGTGAGCAGCAGCATGAAGCCTAGGCTGCGGGTCAGGACGTGCTTGTATTCGTTGGCGTTGCCGAAGTAGGTCTCCAGCATCCACAGCGTGAGCAGGGCGGCCGGAATGCTGCCCAGGGCAAGCATCCCGGTCACCCGCCAGTTGATGTTGCGCTTGAGGGAGTGGACGACGGCGCCACCGGACTTGGTCATCGCCGCATAGAGCAGGTCGGTGCCGATGGCGGTATGCAGCGGCACGCCCATCAGGGTCAGCAGCGGCGTCATCAGCGAGCCGCCCCCGACGCCGGTGACGCCGACGCAAAAGCCGACGGCGGCGCCCGCCAGGATAAACCACCACATGCCTTCGACCACTGCCTGACTCCCTGCCGACGGCTTCGGCAGCCGGCGTGATACCCATCCCTGCAGGTCAGGCTTCAGCCCGGCAGCGGTATCGGACTGTCGGGATGAATCCCGACCTGCAGGCGGCAGAGCGTCCTGCCGGGATGGATTCTTAAAAGATGGCGAGCTTAAAGCCGGTGGTCTATTCTCCAAAATACTATTTTGCTCAAAGCTTATATCCAAATTGTTGGTGTGGGCGGGGCCGGACCAGTGGGTGGAGGGGTCATGAAGCTGCAGCAGCTGCGTTATATCTGGGAGGTCGCCCACCACGATCTCAACGTGTCCCAGACGGCCCAGTTCCTCTATACCTCGCAGCCGGGCATCAGCAAGCAGATCCGCCTGCTGGAGGATGAGCTGGGCGTGGATATCTTCACCCGCAGCGGCAAGCACCTGACCCGCGTCACCCCGGCCGGGGAGGCCATCCTGGCCATTGCCGGCGAAATCCTGCGCAAGGTCGAGAGCATCCGGCAGATCTCGCTGGAGTACACCGACCAGAAGCGCGGCCACCTGACCATCGCCACCACCCATACCCAGGCGCGCTATCGCCTGCCGGGCGTGATCCAGCGCTTTATCGGGCAGTATCCGGAGGTCGCCCTGCACATGCACCAGGGCAGCCCGCAGCAGATTGCCGGCATGGCCGCCGACGGCACCGCCGATTTCGCCATCGCCACCGAGGCCCTGGAGCAGTACGGCGACCTCATCATGCTGCCCTGCTACACCTGGAACCGCTCCGTGGTGGTGCCCAAAAACCATCCGCTGGCCGCGCGCAGTGAGCTCACCCTCGAGGATGTGGCCCAGTTCCCCCTCGTTACCTATGTCTTCGGCTTCACCGGCCGCTCCCGTCTGGACGAGGCCTTCAAGAGCCGTGGCCTGACCCCGCGCGTGGTCTTTACCGCCACTGACGCCGACGTCATCAAGACCTATGTGCGCCTGGGCATCGGCATCGGCATCATCGCCCACATGGCCTTCGATCCCGAGGTCGACAAGGACCTCGTGGCGCTCGATGCCAGTCATCTCTTCGCGCCCAGCACCACCAGCCTGGGTTTTCGCCGCGGCACCTTCCTGCGCGGCTTCATGTACGACTTCATCAAGACCTTCGCGCCCCACCTGACCCGCGAGCGCATCGATGCGGCCATCGCCGCGCATTCCCGCGACGAGCTCGCCGCCGTCTTCGAGACTGTCGAGCTGCCGGTGCTCTAGAACCAAAAAAAAGGACAGATTCAAATCTGTCCCTTTTTTCTCCCCTGGCGCTTATTTCCCGTCGAGGTTGCCGATGTGCAGGCCGCATTCCTTCTTGGTCGCGTCCTCCCACCACCAGCGCCCCTCGCGCTCGTGCTGGTTCGGCAGCACCGCGCGCGTGCAGGGCTCGCAGCCGATGCTGACGAAGCCCTTCTCGTGCAGCTCGTTATAGGGCACCTCGAAGGCGCGGATATAGGCCCACACCTCTTCCGAACTCCAGTTGGCCAGCGGATTGAACTTGGCCAGCAGCTCGCCGGGACGGTTGAAAGTCTTGTCCGCCTGCGCCACGGCCACGGCGTTGCGGGTGTTGGGGCTCTGGTCGCGGCGCTGGCCGGTGATCCAGGCATCGAGGGTGGCGAGCTTGCGGCGCAGCGGCGCCACCTTGCGGATGCCGCAGCATTCCTCGTGGGTGTCCTGGTAGAAGCTGAACAGCCCCTTGGCGTTGACCATCTCCTGGACGGCCGCAGGCTCGGGGAAGCAGACCTCGAGGGTGATGCCGTAATGGGCGCGCACCCGGTCGAGGAAGCGGTAGGTCTCGGGATGCAGGCGGCCGGTATCGAGGGTGAACACGCGGAAGGGCTTGCCGGTCTTTTTGGCCATGTCGATCAGCACCACGTCCTCGGCGCCGCTGAAGGAAATGGCGATATTGTCAAACTGCTCCAGCGCCAGCTTGAGGATCTGCTGGGGGGATTTGTCCTGGTATTCGCGGGCCCAGGCCTGCAGGGTGTCTTCGGTCACGCTCATGGAGGGGATCGTCCGGGAATCGGGGCAGGGGAAGGCCGGGAAGTCTAGCAGATGGGCACTGTCGCCGGTAAATGGGCGCTGCCGGCCTCGGGCGGGATGGATCTCTTCTCAATTTTCCGCTGCCGGGATTGGCCCTTCGGCAAGTCGGCGGAATGGCAGGAGCTTCCGTGCCGGAGGCACTGGTTGCCGGCCGCCACCGCCGCTGCACGGTCTTCCCGGGCCAGGCCTCCAGATATCCCTGTCCGGGCAGGGGCGGGGCGTCCAGCCTGGCCGGATTGCAGGCGGGCGGCCTTGCCAGTAAAGTTCGCGGCCATTTCAAACAAGTCGGGGGTGTGCCGTGGAGATTGTCTGTCTGGACCTGGAAGGCGTGCTGGTCCCGGAGATCTGGATCAACTTCGCGAAGCGCACGGGCATCAAGGAGCTTGAGGCCACCACCCGCGACATTCCCGACTACGACGTGCTCATGCGCCAGCGCCTGCGCATCCTCGACGAGCACAAGCTCGGCCTCGACGACATCCAGGCGGTGATCGCCGACATGGGGCCGCTGCCGGGCGCCGCCGATTTCGTGGAGTGGGTGCGCGAGCACTTCCAGCTGATCATCCTCTCCGACACGTTCTATGAGTTCGCGCACCCGCTGATGCGCCAGCTCGGCTGGCCCACCATCATGTGCCACAAGCTCGAGACCGACGGCAGCGGCCGCATCACCAACTACGTGCTGCGCCAGCCCGACCAGAAGCGCGAGGCGGTGAAGGCCCTGCACGGCCTCAAGTACCGCGTCATTGCCGCCGGCGATTCCTATAACGACACCAATATGCTGGGCGAGGCCGATCGCGGCATTCTCTTTGATGCGCCCGAAAATGTGATTCGTGAGTTTCCGCAGTTCCCGGTGACGCGCAGCTATGAGGAGCTGAAGGCGGAAATCCGCAAGGGTTCGCTGCGCAGCATTCCCTGATTCATCCGGGGCAGTGCGCTGTAGTGGCCGCTCTCCCGTAATGCCAATTAAAAAGCCGGCTTTCGCCGGCTTTTTAATTGGTAGTGAAATCGGGTAGTGAATTCAGGGAGGGGAGTTGCCTGAGGGCGGATGTGAAACTGATTCACGGCCATGAAGCCTGGCGGCCAATTGAATTGGCAATTAATACGGACTACATGCTTTCCAGTGCGCGCATCAGTGCGCCTATCTTGTGGAAGCACTCCTCGTATTCCGCCTCGCATTCCGAATCCGCGACGATGCCGCCACCGGCCCAGGCATATATCTCGTTGCCGGTGCGCAAAAGCGTGCGGATCGCAATATTGAGTTCCACTTCGCCATCAGTCCCGATAAAGCCGATGCTGCCGCAATACACCGAGCGCGGCGTGTCTTCCAGTTCGGCGATTATCTCCATGGCCCGCTTTTTGGGCGCGCCGGTAATGGAGCCGCCGGGAAAGCAGTCGCGGACAAGATCGACCACATGCGCGTCGGGCCGCAGCTGCGCGGTCACCGTACTCACCAGGTGATGTACCTGCGGCAGGCTTTCCACTTCAAAGAGTTTATCCACGCCTACAGATCCGGTGACGGCGTGCTGGCCGATATCGTGGCGCAGCAGGTCCACGATCATGAGGTTCTCGGCGCGGTTCTTCGCGCTGGCCTCGAGCTCGAGTCGCAGGGCCTCGTCTTGCGATGGCGTGGCGCCGCGCGGCGCCGTGCCCTTGATGGGGCGGGTGGTGATGGCGCCGTGCTCCACGCGCAGGAAAAGTTCCGGCGACAGGCTCATCACCTCACCCTCGGGCAGCGCCAGCCATGCGGCGTGACCGGGAGTGCTGGCCGCCAGCAGGCGCGCCATGGCCTCCGCGCCCGTGCCCTCGCATTCCGCGCGAAAGGCCTGGGCATAGTTCACCTGATAGCAGTCCCCGCTGTGCAGGTAGTCCTGGATGCGGGCAAAGCTCGCCTGGTAGCGGGCGCGCGAAGTGAGCGGCGCAAAGGGCCGGGTCAGCCGGAAGCGGGGGGCGGGGCCCGGTGCCGGCGTGCAGGGCCGGGCCCGGGGGGCGTCCGGCGCTGATCCGGCGGGCTGCCGGGACCCGGACAGGGGATCGGCGGCCGGGGTTGTTGGCGCCCGGAGTGAGAGCCGTGTCACATTTTCGAGAAGGGATTGCCATTCGTCGCAATCAGTCTCGTAGCCCGGCAGGGTGAGGAAAGCCGCCTTTTGTCCGATGTGATCGATGTGGATAAAGCGCGGATACAGGCCCATATAGGCGGTTGGAAAGGGTCGCTCGCTATTTCCCGGCGCACGGCCGTAGCCGGCAAAGCCCATGAGTCCGCCGCGGAAGCGGCCGGGCAGGGAGGGCGCTTCCGGCAGCCGGGACAGCAGTTCGGGCAGGGCCGCCCAGAACGCCTCCCAGGTAGCTATATATAGAAGGCTACTTTCAGAAGTGGGCCCAAGTGCTTGATTACACAATGTTACAGCCGCCACGGGGAAGGCCCCGAACAGCTCCTGCTTTCCGCCCGCCAGGCGCAGCCAGACCGGCCGGGCGGTCGCCGTCGCGGCGGTCCGCAGCCAGTGGCCGAGGTCGGGATGATAGGGCAGGGCGTGGGGCATGGGTTGGGCAAGCGGCTGATGACAAGGAGCCAGGAAGTTTATCCGGTTTTGCTGCTAGCCGTTTGTCGGGGTAGTAAAAGCCGAAATCCGGGTTCTTGCCGGGGGTGTTTTCAGCATGTTAGGTTGCGCGGGCATAAATACAAATATGCCCCAGGGTATTACACCAAGAAAAACCAGGAGAAATAACAATGAAAGGGTTCAAGAAGCTCCTTCTGACCTCTGCAATCCTCGCCGCCTCCAGCAGCGCCATCGCCATGCAAGCCATGGATGAAGAAGCCCTGTCCAGCACCACTGGCCAGGACGGCATCACCATCAATCTTGATGTTGACATGCAGGACCTGAACATCACCTACATCGACCGTGACGGCATCGGTGGTGACTTCGCCGGCGCCGGTGGCGTCCTGATCAGCCCGATCGGCATCACTGCCAATGACCAGACCATCACCATCGATGCCGGCGGCTCCGCGGGCGACACCACCGGTCTTGGCCAGCTGCGTATCGGCATGGTGGCCAACGGCACAACCGTCATCGACCTGGGTGGCACTGAGATCAGCGTCGCCGATGCCAACTCCATCGCGAACGGTGGTGGCTCGGCCCTGGGCGCCACCACGGCCATCGTCAGCTTTGACGCCACTGCCTCGCTGACCATTGCTGCCGGCGCCAGCATGACCATGCTGCTGGGCAACCGCACCGCCACCTATACCCCTGGCGTCGCAGCCACCGCCGGTACGCCTGATGGCGATTTGCTGACCGATGGCGCCGATGGTGACGGCATTCTCGACAACGATGCGGACCAAGGTTTTGTTGCTGCAACGCCTGCAGTGGCCGAAAACATCTCCGGTGACCACATGATCTCGATCGTGTCGTCCATCCCCAGCATCACCCTGACGGGCCTGCGGATCCATGATGCGGTGGGCACCGGCCAGATCGGTATCGGTACCATCGCAGTGGACAACGTGAACACCGAGATTGGCGTCGATGTGATTCAGGGTGGCCTGCGCGTCGATACCACCGGCACCACGATCGGTTCCATCGGCCTCGAAAACATCAAGGTTGGCGGTGCGCTCAACCTGGCCAATCGCAGCAATTCGATTGGCGACCTCTACATCACCAGCAGCAATCCTGCGGGCATCATCATGAACAACGTGATCACCATCACCGGTCACTAAGTTCCTGGCAGTACATGAAAGCCCCGCCTAGTGCGGGGCTTTTCATTGGCGGGGAGGCCCCGGGGTTCACCAGGCCGCCCTGGAGGACACTGAAGCAGGGCCTTTCAGCGGAAACGGGCGTCAGGGGCTGCCGGAGTGCCGCAGGCAGGAGCCGGCGGTCCCCCGCGGCGCCAGTCGCAGTCCGCCCTTGCCTCTCAGGGGGCAGGGCGGGCCGCTTGTCATATCAGAAGAATGGCCCGCTGACCGCAGGCCGCATTTTTGCTAAGTTTTGGCTTTACAAGGACTCGGCAATGGTTAATGACCTTTCGTCGGAATTGAGAGGAAAGTCACGAATCTCTGGCTAGGCACCCACGGGTGTCTTTGTTAAGGTTCGTAAACGTTGCTGACAAAAACAACACACAGCACCTCCGGAGAAATACAATGAACTTCAAAAAGCTTCTGCTCGCCACGTCCATCGCCGCTGTTTCGACCACCTCTTTCGCCATGCAGGCCATGGATGAAGAAGCCCTGTCCAGCACCACCGGCCAGGATGGTCTGACCATCAACATCGACAACGCCAACCTGGCTGCCTTCAGCGTCATCCTGCACGATACCGACGGTATCGTGGGCACGGCCACCCGCACCTTCGATGGCGCGATCGGCATCGCCGGCATCGATGTCGGCGCACTTGACCTGACAATCGATGTCGATGCCGGTTCCGACCTGATCGGCGGCACCTCCTCCACCTTGCAGGTCAAGGTCTACAACGGTTCCGCCCTGACCGTGAACCTGGGTACCCTGACCGTCGGCAACTCCGCCCGCGACAGCGCCGCTTGGGGCCAGAGCGGCGCCGTCACCGTCGCCAGCCTGGGTTCCCTCACCATCGGCGTCACCACCTCCGCTGCCCCGCTGCTGAACATCCAGATGGGTTCCGAGGCGCAGGGCAACTGGATGGCCCTGAAGCCGACTTTCACCGGCGGCCTGTCCATTTCCAACTTTGCCCTGTATGACGCCACTGGCGGCGGCGGCACGAACGGTATCGGCATGACCACCCTGGCGATCTTCGACACGGGCAGCACCACCACCTTGGCGGCGGACATCGGCATCGACGCCTCCGCATCCGGCCTCGTGCTCGACATCAACTCGGTTGGTACGGTGGGCGGCGGTATGGATGTCCGCATGTCCGCCGTCAAGCTCGGTACCATTGCGACTGCCCCGAGCATTGGCGATGTTGAAATCATTGGCCTGAACCTGGCCAATACCACGATTGCGGTTATCGGTCACTGACCCGAAAAGCTCCTCGTGTAGAAAAGGCCGCCTTCGGGCGGCCTTTTTTTTAAGGGGAGGCAGGGTTGAGGGGGCGTCCGGATGAAAGGGGTAAGTGGCTGAATCTTGTAGGGATTGAGTAAAAACTGCTGATTGCGTAGCAAATTCAGTGTATGTTTGCCTCGCTTGTAAAAATAACACTCAAAACAACAATAGATCGACATGCTAACAGTCATTCTTGGCGCAGCGCTCGTCTACTTCTTTGCAGACACCTCCTTTGAAAAAGCCGAGGTTCCGCGGGGCACCGTCTATTACGCCACCCCCCTGGACAGCCGGCAGTACAGCCGCTCCTTCATGCTCGAGCGCCCGGTAGTGGTGCGCCCCCTCGTCGAGCAGCAATTCCGCAACATCGCCCACCAGGCCTATGACTACAGTTGCGGCTCCGCCGCGCTCACCACCGTGCTCAACGGCTACCTCTCGCGTCGCTTCGAAGAGAAGCAGATCATGGAAGGCCTGCTCAAGTACGGTGAATACGAGAAGATCGTGCAGCGCCGTGGCTTCTCCTTGCTCGACATGAAGCGCCTGATGACCGTGCTGGGCTACAACAGCGGCGGCTTCAAGGGCAGCTTCGAGGATCTCGCCAAGCTCGAGCATCCGGCCATCGTTCCCATCCATTACGGCGGCTTCAAGCACTTTGTCGTCGTGAAGAAATACCAGGACGGGCGTGTGTTCGTGGCCGACCCGGCTCTCGGCAACATCAGCTTCCCTGAGGAGCGCTTCAAGACCATCTGGGAAAACAACGTGATGTTCATCATCTTCCCGGGGCAGAACCCGGTCAGCAATCACCTTGCCCTGACCGACGCCGACCTGCGCTTTGTCGATGACCAGACCATCAACCTGGCCGCCTTTGCGGAAGTGCCGCGTTTCCTGAAGCAGGAAGAGGAGCGCGCTGACCGCGCCGCGACCTTGCAGCGCGTGCTCGATGCCGACGAGAAGAGTGATACCTACAACCAGATCATCAGTGTTCCCCTGCGCACTTATTTCCGCCGCAAATAAGATTTACCGCCAGAGGAAGGTATGAGAATGAGAAAAATGAAAAATACACGCCTGCAGCCTGCGCTTTTTTGCCTTTTGATCGCTTGCGCCACTGGCGCCCGTGCCGAGGATACGCCTTCCGCCGGAGTGCCGGCCCAACCCGCCGATGCCGCCGCGACACCTGCCGCCGCGACGCCGGCGGCCGCCGAAGCGCCGGCCCAGCCCGCGGCCGATTCGGCGCGCGACGCCCTCCAGCAGAAGGAAGGGGACGCCTCGACTGAAAAGAACCTCGAGGAAGTGTTCCAGTCCGCCGAGAAAAGCTATTCCCTGCTGAAAAAGGGCAAGGTCGCGCTGCAGTACGACGTGGACTACAGCTACTATCGTGACAGCCGCATTGATATCGCCATCAGCAGCAACAGCTCGAGCCTGACGCGTTTTCGTATCGAGGAAGACGCGCAGCACACCTTCTCCAATAACTTCGACATCTCCTACGGCGTCCGCAACAACCTGACCCTGAGCGCGGGGCTGCCGCTGGTGACCAAGTTCGATACCCAGAGCGACCTCAGCACCACCGGTCTGGGCGATATCAGCCTGGGCCTGCGCTGGCAGCCTGTCCCGCTCAAGCGCGGCCTGCCGTCCACCACGCTTTTTGCCAGCCTGTCCACCGCGACCGGCGACAGCCCCTTTGAAATCAACCTCAGCGACGACCTCGCCACCGGCAAGGGCTACTACAGCCTTTCCATGGGCGGCAGCATGAGCAAGGTGGCCGACCCGATCGTGCTCTTCGCATCGGTCAGCTACGTCACCAACACGCGCATCAGCGGCCTGGACCAGGCCCGCGGCGGCCGCAACCTGGAAACCGTCGAGCCGGGTGACAGCCTGGGCGGGTCCATGGGCCTGGCCTACGCGCTCAACTACGACGTGTCGGTCACGGCCTCGTACCAGCAGTCCTACTCTTTTTCCAGCACGTACTATTTCGCCAATAATGAATACGTGAGCACGGCGGCCTCGACCAGCTCGTCGATCAGCTTCGCGCTGGGCCTGCGCACCAACCCCAAGCGCATCATCAACGTGAACCTGGGCTATGGCCTCACCGAGGACTCGCCCGATGTGTCCCTGGGCTTTTCCATGCCCATCGATTTCCTTGGTTCCGACGAAGAATAAGAATCTGCTCGCATGATGGCGCCCATGAACCTATCGAGAATCACCCAGCGCTGCCTGCGGGCAGCCGGACTGCTGCTTGCCCTGGGCCTGTCGCCACTGGCAAGCGCTGACCTCGCCACCAATTTGTCGATCGACATCCGCGCGTTGTCCATGGGCAACGCCGTGACCGCCGATCCTCCCGGGGTCAGCGCGATTCACTACAATCCGGCAGGCCTCGCCCGGCTGGAAGGGCGCCACCTGGATTTCCAGGTCTTCTCCGCCACCATGAACATCAGCGCCGAGTTCACCGCACCGGCCGGTTACGAGGTCTTCGGCTTTTCCGATGATCCCGTGGTGTGCAACGACCGCCCCAAGGATGGCGAAAACCGCTGCTCCACCTTTGTGCCGGGCCGTTCCAAGGTCAAGGGCATCTCGCTCTACCTGCCGGTCATCGACGACATTGTCGACCTGCCCGCGGGCATGCCGGCGGCGGCGCCATTGCTGGGCTTCTCGATCAAGCCGGCCGGCTCGCGCTTCACCTTCGCCAACGGCTTCTATGCGCCCATGGTGGCAGGTTTCTATCGCGGCGATGATGATCCGGGCAACTTCCTCGGCAAGAAGGCGGCGCTCGAGCGCATCACCTACCTCTCGCCCTCGGTCGGCTACCAGGTCAACGACAACTGGGCCATTGGCGCCTCGGTGGGCCTGTCCTACCAGGCCGTGGCCATGGAAACCGACTTCCGCTCGCCCAACGACCTGATCGGCGTGCTGCGCGTGATCGACGAGCAGGTGTGCACGCCGTTCAAGGGACAGTCCAATATCGTCGTGGATCTTTTCCTGCTGGGCTTTTGCAATGCCGAATCGGGCATCGGGCCGTTCGACAACCTCGCCAGCCTGCAGGTGGCCATGCAGCAGACGCTGTCGCCCACCTATAACCTGGGCGTGCTGTACGAGCCCTCTGATGACTTCGCTTGGGGGGCGGTCTACCAGAGCGAGGCCAAGATGCACCTGCATGGCAAGTTCAACGTGACCTACGGCCAGGGCGTGCAGAATGTGTTCAATGCCGTGGGTGGTTCGCCGACGGGCCAGATCCTCCTGGCCATCCTGGGGCTCCCGGGCTACATCCCGCCCTCGGAAAGCGGCCTGATTTCCATGGACCTCACGTATCCGGCGCACTTCCAGACCGGCGTCAAGGTCATGGTGCTGCCTGATCTCCAGGTCAACTTTGATATCGGCTGGACCGACTACGACGAGTGGGACTATTTCCGCTTCAACTTCGATCGCACCATCAGCGTCCTGCAGCTGGCCCGTCTGCTGGCGCCTGGCACCACCCCGACATCGCTGGCCATGCCGCTGCAGTACGTCAGCCCCTGGGGCTGGAAGCTGGGCATGGAGTACTCCTGGAACGAGCGCCTCAAGTTCCGCGCCGGTTTCGAGCCACGCAACTCGGCCATTCCGGATGACCGCCGCTCCAGCCTGGTGCCGATCAACCAGGCCCATCTCTACGGCGGCGGTATCGGCTATCAATTCGATCGTGACACTACCATCGACCTGACGGCGGCCTACCTGTACTCCAAGGACAGCATCCCGGCCAACACCAGTTACAACCTGAATGCGAGCGGCCTGAACAACATCGTCTACAACCCCTATGCCGGCCTTGATGTCACCACGGAGGCGAACATCATCGTCCTCGGCCTTGCCTACCGTACCACCTGGTGATGCAGAGGCTGGTCCGGATCTGGTTGGTGGGCGCCACCGCAGTGTTCTGGGCGGCGGCCGCGGGCGCCGGCGAACGCTTCTATCCCGTTATCGGACCGGATGGAAAGATCCAGCAGGTACGTGGCGAGTCCGAAGTCGATGCGGATGCGGATCCGGTGTCCGCTAAGAAGAAGGCCACTGCGGCGCCTGCGCGCGGAGCGGCCCCTGCGGCTGCGGCTCCCGGGAGCGCCGGGGTGGCGGTGGCGCCAGGAGATGGCAGGGCAGTCGAGGAGCCGGAGGCGGGAAAGCCGTCGGTCCTGCATGCGCCGTATGATTCAGAACAGTATGTCGACAGCGAGGCGGTGGATGCGGCGGCGGCCTCGCCGGCGAGCCAGCAGCGCTTTTACATGATTGATGAGGGGTCCGGCCCGCGGATCAGTGAAATGGAGGCAGGGGAGGGGGCTGGCGTGGACGCGCCCGTCGTCACCGCGCCGCTGCAGCAAGAGCCCTATGAATCCCTGCCGGCGGCCTTCACCGAAGTGGAAGCGGCGGCCGCGGCCCGGGAATTTCCGGAGTTGCCGGCCTGCGTGGCCGCAGCCGACCTGGAACAGGCTCCCGTCCTCGTGGCCGGCACCCCGGGGACGCTGCTGGTCAACCGCGCCGCCTATATGTTCCTGGCGCCGTCGCGGGTGCTGGCGACCTACCGGGTCGAGGGCGACGGACCCCGGACGATTGTGGCCCGCTCGTATTCCCGGAAGGACCGGCCGCCTGCCTTCGTGCACCCCCGGCTGGCCTTCCTCGGCAAGGACGGCTGCCTGAAGCGTGTGCTTCACGGGTATTTCGAGCGGCGCTATCAACGCACGGACCGGCGTCACACCATGCTCCGTGGTGACTTGCTGATGCATGCGCAGGAAGCCTGGTTATTGGTGCTGGCTCCGCGTGAAGATGATAAGACAACGGGCGAGTTGCCCTTCCTCGAGTCAGGCCATGGCCAGCTCAAGTTTACCCTCAAGAAATAAGAACCATGACTAAATACGTCTTGAACAAGAAATTCCATACGCTACTGGCCCTGCTGGCAGCCACGCTGCTGGGTGGTTGCGGCGAGAGCACGAATATCGAGGCCGAGAACGGCGGCATGGTCTCTTCCTGCAGCAGCCTGCTGAACGTCACCTGCGTGACGGGCCGGCTCATCGATGACGCCGTATACAATGTCGACTACGAATGCGCTTCCACCAATGGCAGCGTGCGTTCGGTGACGGGCATCGATGGCAGCTTTTCCTGCCCCAGCGGCAGTGAAGTCACCTTCTCCCTGATCAATCCGGAGAATGACGAATTCCGCATCAAGCTTGGCTCGGTAGCGGTGAGGCTGCCAGCGCAGATCTATGGCGAGAACTCACCCACCCCGGTCTACTTCTATGTGACCCCCCGCCACCTGGCCGGTGACCTGGAGGGGCCGACCCTCGCAATGCGATCGATCAACATCACGCGCCTGCTGCAGACACTCAGTACTGATACCATTGATGCCGACCAGTCCGGCTTCCTGCCCACACGCACCATCCGCATCTCTGATGATGACAAGCGCAAGATCGATGCCGATACCACGGTTGAGTACCTGGCCTTTTCCAGCGCAGACGCCGACACTCCGGCCCTGCCCAGCGCCGGCACTTTTGACTTTGCGGCGCAGGACTTCCTCACCGCTGTCGGCAAGTTCCCGCTTATTTCCCGCGCCCAGGCCGAGATTGCCCTCACCAAGGGCGTCTACAGCACCATGGCGGGCATCTATTCGATGCCGGGCGGCTCGGTACTCTCCGTGGGGGCGCTGAATCCGGGCAGCGCAGTCACCACTGCCGATACCGGCGCCATGGTGGGATATGACATTTCGGCGGGGAAAACCTTCCTGGGGGCGCTTTACGCCCTGGTCGACCGCCGTGGCCGGATGATTGCCACGGGTGTCTACTCTTACGGCGTCGCCACGGGCGACAGCTGGTCCATCTGGTCGGCACCGAAGCCGATGCAACTGGCCAGCACGGGGACTGAGCGCAACAACTTGCCCTACTGGCCGCTTGATGGCGACCTTACCCAACTGGAGTTGAATCTCCTTGGCTCGGGTGATGGCACCAAGAAGGTGGAATTCACCCAGGGCCTCATGCGTCGCGAGTCCATTGCGGGTTCAGCCAAGGTCTACGGCAATCTTTTCAAGGAAGCCGGCACTGCGAGCCAGTATGGAAGGTGGAGCCTGGTCGATACCATCAGCCCCACCCCCTATCTCACTGGTGGCGCCTATACCCTGCAGCATACGCAGGCGGTTGCGCCCCTGATGAATCCGGACATCTGGAAGGACGACGTGATCACTTTCCCGCTGCCGATCACCGTCACCATTTATAACCGGGATTACAGCAATGGCGCCTGCGACGGCACGCCCGGTTGCAAGATGGCAGAGCTCAAGATGGTGATACTGAAGGATGGCAACATCATTTCCGATCGCTACGGCAGCTGCGGAGTCGGCGTCAATCCCGATACATTGCTGGTGGATGACAACGCGGCCAAGCCGGAGATTCCCCTGGGTGTGGTGGCCAATGCCCTGGATTCCCTGAGAGACGGCACCAACAGCTCCATCAAGACCCTGAATTTGCTGGCCATGCTGCCCGATGATGTGCGCATGAACGAAACGCTCAGCGTGGAGCCCGGCTTCGAGGAATACCTGCCCTACCTCCAGTTCGGCAGCAACCTCGGCGATTATTCAGTGCTGCGAGTGGATGGCACTGATCCGTTCAACATGTACGGGCTCTGTACGAGTGCGTTGGCCATTGGCGGCTTTTGTTCCACGGTGAGCAGCTTTCACCCCGGAGTGGCGACCTGGCTTAACGGCTACACTTTTATGCGCACCCTCAATCTGATCGAGCAGGAACCCACCCCGCCGGAAGTTGAGGAGCTTATCTTGAACATGGGCGGCCTCATGACTTCCGAGCGGACACCCGGCTGCGCTCCCTGAGTCCTCACCGGCTCCAAAAAAAACCGGCGCACTGCGCCGGTTTTTTTTTGCCTGCCGCAGACGCGGAGACGTGATTTCAGCGCAGCCGGAACAGCGGCGCCTGGTCCGTCGCGCCCTGGTAGCGCACGCTGAACGTGGAAAGACCGCCGAGGGCATCCTCCAGGTTCTTGTCGGCGCGCACGGCAAAGGCGTTGAAGCCGCAGCGCTGCTGGTAGTAGAGCGTGTCCTTGATGACGTCGCCGACAGCGCGCAGCTCGCCGCGATAGCCGTGGCGGCCGCGCAGCAGGGCGGCGGTGGAATAGCCGCGACCGTCCGCGAAGGCGGGAAAGTCGATGGCGACCACGTCGAGGTGGGGGAGGTCGTCGACGATGGCCTCGGCAAAGTCGGCGGGCGCGAGCACGACGCCACGGCCCTGCGCATGCGCGAGCAGGGCGTCGCGGTGCTTCTGCCAGACCGGCAGCGTCACCAGCACCGGCGCCGCCGGCAATGAGAGCTCGCCGGCCTCGTTTTCGGTGGCGACGACGTAGTGGTCGTCGACGATCCGGCCGTCCTTAATGAGCTTCGGCATAGACACGCTCCTTGAAGGCTTCGATTCCGATGCGGCGGTAGGCGGCGAGGAAGGCCTCGCCGGGCTGCCGCAGGTCGAGATAGGTGTTGATGATTTCCTCGATCACGTCGGCCATTTCCTCGGCGGCAAACGAGGGGCCGAGGATGTCGCCGATGGCGGCGTCGTGGCCGGCGGCGCCGCCCAGGGTGACCTGGTAGAACTCCTCGCCGCGCTTGTCCACGCCCAGGATGCCGATATGACCCACATGGTGGTGGCCGCAGGCGTTCATGCAACCGGAGATGTTGAGGTCGAGCTCGCCGATGTCGTAGACGCGGTCGAGGTCGTCGAAGCGGCGCTGGATGGCCTCGGCGATGGGAATCGACTTGGCGTTGGCCAGCGAGCAGTAGTCGCCGCCCGGGCAGGCGATGATGTTGGTCAGGTAGCCGATGTTGGCGGTGTCGAAGCCGAGCGCGCGCAGCTCGCCCCAGAGCGCGAACAGCTCGTCCTGGCGGACGTCGGCCAGCACGATGTTCTGTTCGTGGGTGGTGCGCAGCTCGCCGAAGCTGTAGTGGTCGGCGAGGTCGGCGATGGCCTCCATCTGCGCGTCGGTGACGTCGCCCGGGGCGATGCCGGTCTTCTTCAGCGACAGCGTGACGATGCGGTAGCCGGGCACCTTGTGCGCATGGGTGTTGCGCTGGACCCAGTTGGCGAAGGCGGCGTTGTCGGCCTTCGCCTGCGCATAGGCGGCGGGCTCGTCGGCCAGGGGAGCGTAGGCGGGGGCGGTGAAGAAGCCGGCCAGGCGCTGGAATTCGGCGGCCGGCACGGTGAGCGGGCCATCCTTCAGGTGCGCCCACTCGGCCTCGACCTTTTCCGCGAACACGGCCGGGGTCAGGGCCTTCACCAGGATCTTGATGCGCGCCTTGTATTTGTTGTCGCGGCGACCATGCAGGTTGTACACGCGCAGCACGGCCTCGAGGTAGGAGAGCAGGTGCTCGCGCGGCAGGAAGTCGCGGATGATGCTGCCGACCATGGGCGTGCGGCCCAGGCCGCCGCCCACGAGGATGCGGTAGCCGGTTTCGCCGGCGGCGTCCTGCACGATGTACACGCCGATGTCGTGCACGGCGGTCGCGGCGCGGTCGATGTCCGGGTGCGCGTTCACGGCGATCTTGAACTTGCGCGGCAGGAAGGCGAACTCGGGGTGGAAGGTCGACCACTGGCGGATGAGCTCGCAGGTGGGCCGGGGATCCTCGAGCTCGCCCGCGACGACGCCCGCGAACTGGTCGGTGGTGGTGTTGCGGATGCAGTTGCCGGAGGTCTGGATGGCGTGCATCTGCACGCAGGCGAGGTCGGCCAGGATTTCCGGCACGTCCTTCAGCTCCGGCCAGTTGAGCTGCAGGTTCTGGCGGGTCGACACATGGGCGTAGCCGCGATCGTAGGCGCGAGTGATCTGCGCCAGCATGCGCAGTTGCCGGCTCTCGAGCATGCCGTAGGGAATGGCGATGCGCAGCATGGGCGCGAAGCGCTGGATATACAGGCCGTTCTGCAGACGCAGGGGGCGGAACTCGTCTTCGCTGAGCTCGCCGGCGAGGTAGCGCCGGGTCTGGTCGCGGAACTGGGCGACTCGTTCGTCGACGATGCGCTGGTCGTAGGCGTCGTAGCGGTACATGGGCGGATTGATCCTGCAGGCACGGTTTTTCGAGGGTGCAAAGGATAGCAACGGCTTCTTAATAAGCCTAAATCCTTTTTTCGAATTGCTTTAGTCAGGAGGGCTTATAACGGGGGGTTGTGATGACGGCGGCCGTCGACCTGATGGGGAAGAAGGGGAGCGGAAAGGGCGGGGTGACCGGACGGTGCTGGCCTACAGATTGTCGAACAAATGACAAAACACTGGCAGGGGCCGGGGGCTGTTGCTAGCATGCCCGCTTTGCCGCCTTCTGGCAGCAGCTTTGTTTTCTTCAGACAAGGGAATGTAGTCTGGCCATGAGTTTTCGTGCATCCGAAAGCCTTTCCGAGCAGATCGCGCAACACCTCGCCCAGCAGATCATCACGGGTGACCTGGTGGAGGGCGAGCGCATCCAGGAATTGCGCATCGCCAAGGAGCTGAACGTCAGCCGTGGCTCGGTGCGCGAGGCCCTGCTCATCCTCGCCCGTCGCCGTCTCATCGAGATCTATCCGCGCCGGGGCGCCGTGGTCGCCGAGATGTCGGTGACCCAGGTCCGGGGCCTCTACGAGGTCGTTGGCATGCTCCTCCAGCAGGTGGTGCGCAAGGCCGCCCAGGGCTGGCGCCAGCCGGACATGGAGGGCCTGGTGGCGCATGTGCATCGCCTGCAGTCGCATGTCGGGGCGCATGACCTCGAGGCCTTCTTCGAGGCCACCTTCGACCTGTTCCGCCAGGTCCAGGGCTTTGCCGGCAATCCCTATATGGAAGAAATCCTCGAGGACCTGCAGCCCGCGGTCCGGCGCAGCTATTACCTGGCCCTGCACACCAGCCGGCGCGAGATGGAGGAGTCCTTTTCCTTCCTCAAGGGCATGACCGACAGCATCCTCCTGCGCAAGGGCGACCAGGCCGCCTCACTGGTGGACGAGTTCTGCCAGCACCAGTGCCATCTCGTGCTGGACTCGCTCATGCGCGTCAAGCAGATCGAGGCGGCCTGGGCGCAGCGCCATCGCCGCTGATCGTGTACGCTACTGGTCTGACCAATTTTCCAGAGTCCCGGGCCTGACATGAAGCGCAAGCAAAAGACACTGGGCGAGCAGCTCTACGACGAACTCAGCCGGGACATCATCCAGGGCCGTATCGCCCCGGGCGACAACCTGCTGGCCGAGCGCAAGCTGGCCGAGAGTCGCGGCCTCAACCGGGGCGCCGTGCGCGAGGCCATGAAGCGCCTGGCGCAGATGCGGCTGATCCGCACCGTCCATGGCGGCGGCAACAAGGTCGAGGAGTGGCAGGAGGTCGCCGGCCTGGAGCTGCTGCCGGAGCTACTGGTGGGGGATAGCGGCCTGCCGGACTTCACCATGCTGCGCGGCCTGCTCGAGATGCGCGCCAGCCTGGCCGTGGACGCCGCCCGCCTGGGCGCACAGCGCGCCACGCCGGAGCAGGTGCAGGCGCTCGAGGAGGTGGTGGAAGCCATGCGCCGGCGCCGGAATGACGCCGAATCCCTGCAGGCGGAGGTGCAGCGCTTCTGGGCCTTGCTGGTCCGGGCTGCCGGTAATCCGGTCTATGTCATGGCCTTCAATTCGCTGGACCTGTGCTGGCAGCGCTACGGCGCCCACTTGCGGCACCTGCTCTCCGACGAGCTCAAGGCCGTGGCGGAATACCAGGCCATCGTGCGCGCCTGCCAGCGCCATGACCCCGAGCTGGCCGCGAAGCACGCCCGCCAGCTGGTGCAGGTGGCGGCCAACCAGATCGAGAAAATGGCAGCGATCCACCTGCAGCGGCAAGCCGTCAACAATGGCGACCTGTTTGCGTTCTGACCAGGCCGGTTACCGCCCCGTGTCGAGGCCGGCCAGATGTAGCGGGGTTGTCCACTGAAGTCGTGGAGGCCTCCCGGGGTTTTGGATACACTCGGCCGCAGTATTTGCCGGGCTCATGGCGCATCACAAAAAGCCTAAAGAATGATGCGTAAATAATTGTTTTAAATAATTTTACTATTGGTACTACCACTCTGCCGGAGTGGGGGCCTCAGGACTGACATGCGACTGAAGAGCATCAAGCTGGTGGGTTTCAAATCCTTCGTGGATCCCACGGTAGCGCACTTCCCCACGAACCTCTCCGCCGTGGTCGGCCCCAACGGCTGCGGCAAGTCGAACATCATCGACGCCGTGCGCTGGGTCATGGGTGAATCGTCTGCCAAGAACCTGCGCGGCGAGAACATGACCGACGTCATCTTCAACGGCTCCACGGCACGCAAGCCGGTGGGCCAGGCCTCCATCGAGCTGGTCTTCGACAACTCCGACGCCACCCTGGGCGGGGAGTATGCCGAGTTTGCCGAAATCTCCATCAAGCGCCTGGTGACCCGCGAGGCCAAGTCGGACTACTTCCTGAACGGCGTGCGCTGCCGGCGCAAGGACATCACCGACATCTTCCTGGGTACCGGTCTCGGGCCGCGCTCCTACGCCATCATCGAGCAGGGCATGATCTCGCGCCTGATCGAGGCCAAGCCGGAAGAGCTGCGCGTGTATATCGAGGAAGCGGCGGGCATCTCCAAGTACAAGGAGCGCCGCCGCGAAACCGAAACCCGCATGCGCCACACGCGCGAGAACCTGGACCGCCTGAGCGATATCCGGGATGAGCTGGAGAAGCAGCTGGCGCATCTGCAGCGGCAGGCCCAGTCCGCCGAAAAGTACAAGGAATACAAGGAAGAAGAGCGACTTCTCAAAGCGCAATTGCATGCCATTCGCTGGCAGGTGCTGAACACCCAGGTGGGCCAGCGCGAGACCCTGATCCGCGAGCTGGAGATCCGCCTGGAGGCGGTGATCGCCGAGCAGCGCGCCGCCGACGCCGCCCTCGAGAAGCAGCGCGAAGGGCAGATCGAGCTTTCCGACAAGTTCGCCGAGGTGCAGAGCCGCTTCTACCGCATCGGCAACGAGATTTCCCGCATCGAGCAGAGCATGGGGCACCAGCGCGAGCGCCTGTCGCAGCTCAAGAACGACCTGGCCCAGGCCGAGCGCAGCCAGCAGCAGACCGGTGAGCACCTGCAGCTCGACGAGGCGCAACTGGAGGATGTGCGGGCCCAGATGCTGACGCTGGAGCCGGAGCTGGCCATGCTGCAGGCGCAGTCCGACGAGCTGGCCTCGGGACTGGCCACGGCCGAGGAGCGCATGCAGCGCTGGCAGGCGGAATGGGAGCAGTTCAACCAGGGCGCGGCCACGGCCCGCCAGCAGGCGGAAGTCGAGCAGTCACGGATCCAGCACCTGGAGCAGGCCGTGCAGCGTTCGCGCGAGCGTGTCGAGCGCCTGGAAGCGGAACGCAAGAGCCTGGTTGCCGGCCCCCTGGCCGATGAAGTCGCGGTGCTCAACGAGCAGATTTCCGAAGTCGAGCTGGAGCTGGAGGCGGCGCAGGAGAAGTCCGATGCCACCGCGGCCGGTATTTCCTCGCAGCGCGACCGCAACAACCAGCTGCATAACGAATGCGATGGCCTCAAGTCCCGCCAGCAGGCGCTCAAGGGCCGCGAGGCTTCGCTGTTTGCCCTGCAGCAGGCGGCGCTGGGGCAGACCGGCGGCGTGCTCGCCTGGCTGGAAGGGCAGGGGCTGAGTGACCAGCCGCGCCTGGCGGACAAGCTGCAGGTGCATGATGGCTGGGAACGGGCGGTGGAGACCGTGCTGGGCCCCCACCTCCAGGCCGTGTGCGTGGAATCCCTCGACGCCATCAGCAGCAAGATGGCCGGACTGGGCAAAGGCAGCGTGACGCTGCTGGAGGCGCGCGCCGTCACATCGGCCACCGACCTCACCGGCACGCCGCTGGCCAGCTATGTACACAGCCTGGAAGCCTCCAGCCTGCTCGCCGGGGTCTATGCCTGCGCCGAGCTGGCCGATGCCATGGAGTTGCGCGAACACCTGAAGCCGCATGAGTCGGTGGTGACCCGCGACGGCATCTGGCTGGGGCCGAACTGGCTGCGCGTGATCCGCGAGGACGATGCCGAGTCCGGCGTGCTGGCGCGCAAGCAGGAACTGGCGCGGGTGGTGGCGGAGCTGGACGAGATAGAAGCCATCCTGGGTGAACGCCAGGAAGAGCTGGACTCCGGTCGCGAGGGCCTGCGGGCGCTCGAGTTGCAACGCGAGGACGTACAGCGCGAGCTGTCGCAGCTCAATCGCCGCCGCGGTGACGTGCAGGCCCAGCTAGGCGCCAAGCAGGTCCGCCTGGAGCAGTTCAATGCCCGCTCCAGCCGTATCGAGAAGGAAATGGAAGACGTGCAGGCGCAGCAGCGCCTGGACCAGGAGCAGGTTTCCGAAGCCCGCCTGGTGCTCGAGGAAGCCCTGGAAGTGATGGGCCGCGATGCCGCCCGCCGCGACGAATTGCTGCGCGAGCGCGACCTGGCCCGCGAAGCCCTCGACCAGGCGCGCCAGAAGACCCGTGCCGATCGCGACGCCGCCCACCAGGTGGCGTTGACCATGCAGGCCCTGCGCACCCGGGAAACCTCGCTGGCGCAGAGCATCAGCCGCCTGCAGGAGCAGCTGGCGCAATTCATCGAGCGCCGCGAGACGTTGCAGGAAAGCCTGCTCGAGCTCGAGAACCCGGGTGGCGAATACCAGCTGCAGCTGGAGGAGCTCCTGGGTCAGCGTGTCGCTGTCGAAACCGAGCTCGCCGATGTGCGACGTGACCTCGAGGCCGTGCAGCACGAGTTCCGCGAGCACGAGCGCAAGCGCCAGCAGGCCGAGCAGCAGGCGCAGCAGGTGCGCGACATGCTGCAGACCCAGCGCATGGAATGGCAGAACGCGATGTCTCGCCGCGAGTCGCTCAAGGAGCAGTTGCTGGAGGCCCAGTTCGATCTGGAGACCGTGCTCGCCAATCTGCCGGAAGACGCCAGCGAAGGTCCGTGGCAGGAGGATCTGGAGAAGGTCACGGCGCGCATTACCCGACTGGGGCCCATCAACCTCGCCGCCATCGACGAATACCAGGCGCAGTCCGAGCGCAAGAACTACCTGGATGCCCAGGACGCCGACCTGCGCGAGGCGCTGGAGACCCTGGAAAACGCCATCCGCAAGATCGACCGCGAGACCCGCACGCTCTTCAAGGACACCTTCGATCGTGTCAACAAGGGCCTGCAGGAGCTCTTCCCCAAGGTCTTTGGCGGCGGCCATGCCTACCTGGAGCTGACCGGCGAGGATCTGCTCGAGGCCGGCGTCGCCATCATGGCGCGCCCGCCCGGCAAGCGGAACTCGACCATCCACCTGCTTTCGGGCGGGGAAAAGGCACTGACCGCGCTGGCGCTGGTGTTCTCGATCTTCGCGCTCAACCCGGCGCCGTTCTGCATGCTCGACGAAGTCGACGCGCCGCTCGACGACGCCAATGTCGGCCGCTATGCGCGCCTGGTCGAGGAAATGTCGGAGCGCGTGCAGTTCATCTATATCACCCACAACAAGCTGGCCATGGAAATGGCGCACCAGTTGATGGGTGTGACCATGCACGAGCCGGGCGTTTCGCGCCTGGTCTCGGTGAATGTGGAGGAGGCCGCCGCGCTGGCGGCCGTGTAAGCGGGCACCGTCATGGAACTCATGTACATCGTTGGCATTGTCATTGCGCTGGTGCTGCTGGTCCGGGGTGGACTCTGGCTGCGCGACTACCAGCGCCGCCTGCGCATCCGGCTAGAGCCGGTGCCACCTGGTCCCGAGAAGGCCGAGCGGTTTCCGGAACTCGGCAAGGTGCGCGTGCGTCCGCGCTTTTCCGATGATGACTTGCCGGAGGGGGACGATGAGCCTGCGCTGGGCCCCGTCATCGTGGTCTCTTCCGGCGATCGTGGCGGTGACCGTGATGGCGGGCAGGAGTCGCGCGTGATCCCGGTGTCGGCTGGCGCGTTGCGCGCGACCGAAGTGCCCGGGCGGGCGGTGACCGTCCCGGCTGCCGCGCCTCCCGCAGCGACTACTTTCGCGCCGGCTTCGGCTCCTGATTCCGCTGCGGCGTTGCACGCCGAGTCAACCGCATCCCTGGATCCGCATTCGGCGCCGGCTCTGTCTTCAGCTCCGGCTCCGGTTTCACCGTTGCCGCCGGTTGCTCCTGCAATGCCCGCGGCAGCTCCGGTGATGGCGGCGGCTCCCGTCGCGGCTCCTGCCGCTCCGTTTGGCATCGCTCCCGCGTCTTCGTTCGCCGCGCCAGCTTCCGGGACACTGGCGGGCCGGGAAACAGTGGGCATCGCAGCGCCTGCGTCACGCCTGGCGACGGATCCGCTGGCTGCCGCCGTCACCGCCGCGTCGATGCCGCAGGTGGAGGCATCCGCTGTCGTTGGCAGCTCCGCCGCGGCCCCGGTGGAGCCAGGCGTCGCCCCTGATGAAGTCCCGGTGCTGCTCACGCCCGTGGCGCCGCCGCCGCTGTCCGCCGAACAGCAGGACATGTTCGCGGACCAGATGATCGCGCCGCCACCCATGCCGGGCCGGCCGCGTTCGCGCGTCGAGGCGCTCTACGGCACAACGGCGGTGGAGCCGGTGCGCCCGGTGCGCATTCCCGAGAGCAAGCCGCATGTGGATATCCAGGACGTCATCGCCCTGCATGTGGTGTCGCGGCATCACCCCTTCAATGGAGAGGACCTGCTGCGCTGCATCCTCAGCTACGGGCTGCGCTTCGGCGAAATGTCGATCTTCCATCGCCATGAGCGCCCGACCGGGCAGGGCCGCGTGCTGTTCAGCATGGCCAAGGCCGTGGAGCCGGGCATCTTTGATTTGCAGGCCATGACCGGCGAGGAGATTCCGGGCGTGAGCTTCTTCCTCAGCCTGCCAGGGGTCAACAGCATCCATGCCTATGACATCCTGGTAGACACCGCCAAGCGCCTGGCCACCGACCTGCAGGGCGAAATCCTCGATGAACAACGCCATCCGCTGACCCGCCAGCTCGTCGAGCACTATCGCGAGCGAGTCCAGGAATTCGAGCGCCGCCGCCTCATGCAGCGGCCCGTGCACTGAGGGCATGAGCGTGCAGCAGGCGGAGGCCGTCCGCGAGATCGAGCGCCTGCGCGCCGAGCTCCGGCACCACAACCATCTCTACTACGTGCTCGATGATCCGCAAGTGCCGGACAGCGATTACGATCTGCTTTTCCAGCGCCTGCGCCAGCTCGAGGCGCAGTTCCCCGCGCTGGTCACGCCGGACTCCCCGACCCAGCGCGTGGGGGGAGAGGCGGTGCCCGCCTTCGCCACCATCCGCCACGAAGTGCCCATGCTGTCGCTGGACAACGTGTTCAGCGCCGACGAGTTCGCCGAGTTCGACCGGCGCGTGCGCGACCGCCTGGGCGACATGCTGGGGCAGGGGGGAGACCTGCTGGGTCCACCCGATATCGATTACTGCTGCGAGCCCAAGCTCGATGGCCTCGCGATTTCCCTGGTCTACGAAAACGGTGTGCTGGCCCGTGCCGCCACCCGTGGAGACGGGCTCACCGGCGAAGACATCACGCACAATGTGCGCACCATCAAGTCGGTGCCGTTGTGCCTGGAGGGGAGCCAGCGTCCGCCCCTGCTCGAGGTGCGCGGCGAGGTCGTCATGCCCAAGGCGGGCTTCCTGCGCCTGAACGAGCAGGCCGCTGCCCGCGGCGACAAGATCTTCGCCAATCCGCGCAATGCCGCCGCCGGCAGCCTGCGCCAGCTCGATCCGCGCATCGCCGCGCAGCGACCGCTCGAGTTCTACGCCTATGCCCTGGTGCGCAGCGATGGCCTGGCGCCGGCGCCGACCCAGTCCGGCATGCTGCGGCAACTGGGCGGTCTCGGCTTTCGCATCAGCCCCGAGATCCGCACCGGCAGGGGCTGCCCATTCGTGATGGATTTCTACCGCGACATCCAGGTCCGCCGCGACGGCCTGCCTTATGAGATCGACGGCGTCGTGATCAAGGTCGATGCCGTGCGCTGGCAGCAGGAGCTGGGCTTTGTCTCGCGCGCGCCGCGCTGGGCCACCGCCTTCAAGTTCCCGGCGCAGGAAGCTTTGACCGTGCTCAGGGCCGTGGAATTCCAGGTCGGGCGCACGGGCGCATTGACGCCGGTCGCCCGTCTTGAGCCGGTCGCGGTCGGCGGCGTCCGGGTGAGCAACGCCACCTTGCACAACTTCGATGAAATCGAGCGCATGGACGTACGGGTGGGCGACAGCGTGGTGATCTACCGCGCCGGCGACGTCATTCCCAAGATCGTGCGCGTATTGCCGGAGCGGCGGCCGGCGGGAACGGTGCCCTTGCCCCTGCCCACGCAGTGCCCGGTCTGCGGTTCGGACATCGAACGCCCCGAGGACGAGGCCATCGCGCGTTGCTCCGGCGGCTTGTTCTGCCCGGCGCAGCAGAAGGAGGCGCTCAAGCATTTCGTGTCGCGCCGCGCCCTGGACATTGAAGGCCTTGGCGACAAGTGGATCGACCAGTTGGTGGAGATGGCCCTTATCAAGACCAGCGCCGACCTTTTCTGCCTCCGCAAGGAAGACCTGCTGCCCTTGGAGCGCATGGGTGACAAGCTGGCCGACAATTTGTTGCGCGCCGTCGACAGAAGCCGGCAGACGACTCTGCCACGATTCCTCTATGCGCTGGGCATCCGCGAGGTGGGGGAGGCCACGGCGCTGAACATTGCCCGTCACTTCGGTACGCTCGACGCCATCATGGTGGCGGATGAGGCGGCCTTCATGCAGGTGGTCGATGTCGGGCCGGTAGTGGCGGAATCGATCGCCACGTTTTTCCGCCAGCCGCATAATCGCGAGGTCATCGAACGCCTGCGCGACTGCGGCGTCACCTGGCCCGACCTCGAAGCCCACGGCCAGCGCGAGCAGCCACTGGCCGGGCAGACCTGGGTGCTGACCGGCAGCCTCTCCACCCTGAGTCGCGACCAGGCCAAGGAAAAATTGCTGCACCTGGGGGCCAAGGTGTCCGGTTCGGTATCGAAGAAAACCCATTGCGTCGTTGCCGGCGAGGCGGCCGGCTCCAAGCTGGCCGATGCAGAGAAACTCGGCGTTCCCCTCATGGACGAAGCGGCCTTCATCAACCTGTTGTCCAGCCACGGACTCTAGCGAGCATCATGGATCAGGAGTCGATTGTTTACGGCGTGGTGCGCGATGCGGCCTTTGGCACGCAGATGGAGCGGCGCGTGCGCCGGGCCCATAACCAGGGCATCGTCGAGTTGTTGCCGGACGCCGATGGCTGGCCCTTCTGCCGCGAGATGTTCGGCATTTCCGGTTTTGACGAGACCGCCGGCACCTACCAGACGCAGGTCATTCACTTCGGGGCGAGCTACCGTGCCATCGAGTACGAGTGGGAACTCTGGATGAAAAAGTTCGAGCAACTGCTGATGCAGATGTACTGGGTCAGCGCCAAGGTTCATCTCGAGACTGAAGTCTCAGGCCTGCATACCTTTATCTGGGAGGCCGTGGGCGGCTCGCATGCGCCGGGCGATGCCCTGCAGGTGCGCTGCGAGTGGGAGCGGGAAGGCGGATTTGCCCTGCGCCAACCCTGAAGCGGGTGGCAGCCGGGACAGGCGCTCAGCAACCGGCGACTTTGCCCCGGCGCAGTTCTCGCGCCCAGAACCGCATCGGATGCAGCGACTCCAGCACCGCGGCCGATACCGGCGCGGGCTCGCCGTTGAGTTCGGCGGCCAGGATTTCCGCCACCAGCGCCGCCTGACTGAAGCCCTTGGAGCCATGCCCGATATTGACGTAAAGCCCTGGTAGCACGGGCAAGTCCGGGTAAGCCATCACCTTGCCGTCGCGCAGGCCGGCATAACTGTCCATGAATATTCCGCGCTCCGCCACGGGGCCGGCCATCGGCAGGTAGTCGGGGGTCTGGCAACGCAGCGCGGCGCGTCCCGTCCAGGTGGTTTCCCCGGGCAGCGAGGCGGCGATCCGGGGCAGGGCGGCCGCAAGCTGGGCGCGGTTGGCGGCATGGTCTTCGAGATGAACGCTGGTGTCGCTGCTGCCGGGCTGGAAGGTGGCCCCCAGGCAGTGCCCCCTTCCGGGCAGCGCCGGACTGATGTAGCCCTCTTCACAGACCACGGTGCGCAAGCCCGCCGACAGGGACGAGGCCGGCGCCAGCGACACCTGGCCCCGGACTGTGTTGACGGGCAGCGTCGCCAGGACAGGAAATTGCCGGGCCGCGCCTGCGGTCGCCACGATCACGACGGCGCTTTCCTGCAGTATTTCACCTTGCGCATCCAGCAGGCGCCAACAGCCGTCGCCGCGCTCGATCCGGTGCACGGGCGTCTGCTCGCGCAGGTTAATGCCGGGATACGCCAGCAACTGCCGACAATGGCGCTCCGCCTCCAGCCAGCCCGCGCCGGCATGGAACAGCGCTGTCCGGTCGATCTCGACTCCGGCCAGGGTCGAGGCCTCCGCGGCGCTGACCACGCGTGCCAGTTCCGGTGGCCAGCAGGCCTCGTCGGGAATTGTGGTGGAGTCCGGCTCGTTGCGCGCGGCAAGTTGCAGGATGCCGCAGGGGTGCCAGGGTGAATCTTCCCTTGGCAGCCCTGCGAGTTCGCGCAAGGCGAAGAGCCAGGCCTGTTGCGGAAAGTGGTCGAGGGCCTTTCCGCGAGCCGCCAGGCGGCCATAGACCACCGCTGCCGGATTGCCGGAGCCAGCGCCGGCCACGCGTTCCGCTTCCAGAACCGTCACACGCCAGCCACGCAGGGCAAGGCGATGGGCTGTCTGGGCGCCCGCGATGCCGGCGCCGATGACGCAGGCCTCGCGCGCTGGCGCAGGGAAAGAGGGCCTTTGCAGCCAGGGGCGCGGGTGCCGGGGGGGCGCGCCTGTGGCCGTAAAGTGGCCGCGCAGCATGTCGCGCTTGTTGCTGAATCCTGGCACCTTTTCCACGGCGAAGCCGGCGGCGACGAGGCCATGGCGAACCTGTCCGGCCGCAGTGTAAGTGGCAAAAGTGGTGCCGGCGGTGCTGCACTCGGCCATGCCGCGATAGAGCGCCTCGTTCCACATGCCGGGATTGCGTGCGGGCGCGAAGCCATCGAGAAACCAGGCATCGACGCGCGCACAAAGGCGCGGCAGGCAATCGGCCACGTCTCCGAAGCAAAGCGTCAGCGTGACGCGCCAGGCCGGGAAGCAGATGCGGTGAAAGCCGGCGACCAGGGGCGGGTATTGCCGCTGCAGCTCGCGCGCGAGCTCGGCCAACTCCGGCCAGCAGGCCTGGGCGCGGGCGAGGTCATCGAGGGCGATCGGGTGTTTTTCAATGCTGGTGTAATGCAGCCAGCCGGTGGCGCCGCTGCGCCGCCACAGGTCGACAGTGGCCAGGCAATTGCGTCCGGTGCCAAAGCCGGTCTCGACCAGGGTGAAATTGTCAGCGGCGCCAGTGCGGGCAAAGCGCGCTGCCAGCGCGTTCTGCTGCAGGAAGACATGCGTGGTCTCTGCCAGCCCGCCGGCGCGCGAAAAATACACGTCCCCGAATTCGCGGGCGAAGGGAATGCCCTGCGACCAGTCGAGGCTGGCGGGACGCAGGGTGTCAGTCATGGCAGTCGGCGCGGGAGGCCGGCCTTACCAGCTGCTCTTGCGGCGGCCGCCATTGGCGAAGAACCAGCCCATGAGGAAGCCGGCGATGACGGCCAGGGCCCCCTTCCAGATTCCTTCCGAACTCCGGTCATGACGGATCACGTTGATCTGCATGGCGAGGTTTTCATTCTGCAGTTGCAGCTCCTGGTTCTTGGCCAGCAGTTCGCGGTTGGCCTTGTCGATGCGCTCGGCATTGGCTAGCAATTCGATCTGTCGGCGTTGCTCCAGGGTCATGGGCGCGGGGGCAGGCGGCTGCTGCGGCGCGGCTTCAGTCGCCGGCACCTGCGGCTGCACCGCCGGCGCCGCCGGCGTCACCACTGGCGTGGCACGCGCCGCTGCGGGAGCGGCCACGGCAGCGGCAGGCTTCGCGGCGGCTGGTGCTGGCGCCACGGTCCGGGCTGGCACCGGAGCGACCGCCGCCGGTTTCGCGGGGGCAGGCACGGGCGCAGGAGCCGGCTTTACCGGGGCGGGAGCAACCGCCGGCTTTTGCGCCACGGGCGCGGGCCGTTGCACGGGCGCCGTTTCGGCATGGGCAATGGGGAGGGTGAACAGGCAGGAAAGGGCCAGTGCTTTTTTCATGGGCGTCTCAGGGCAGGACTTTCTTGAAGGGCTTGACGGTGATTCGCGCGTAAACGCCGGCTTCGCGATAGGGGTCGGCGTCGGCCCAGGCCTGCGCGGCCGCCAGGCTGTCGAACTCCGCCACCACCAGGCTGCCGCTGAAGCCGGCCGCGCCGGGATTGTCACTGTCGATCGCCGGATGCGGGCCGGCCAGCAACAGCCGGCCCTCGGCCTTTAGCTGCTCGAGCCGGGCAAGATGGCGCGGACGTGTGTCCAGGCGCTGCTGCAGGGTGCCGGGCACATCCTCGGCGATGATGGCGTACCACATGATTCATTCCTTTCCGGCGCCGTCGGCTTCCGGCGGCAGGTAGCGGCTGATGATCGCCATTTGCGCGATCACGAAGGCAAAGGTGAGGCCCAGGCTTCCGAAGACCTTGAAGTCCACCCAGATGGACGGGTGGTTGAAGGCGACGTAGAGATTGGCGGCCCCCAGGGCGGCAAAGAAGACCACCCAGGACAGGTTCATGCCTTTCCAGACCCCGGGCGGCAGGACCACGGCATGGCCCATCAGACGCTCGATGGCGAGCTTGTCACCGATGAAATGGCTGCCAAGGAAGAACAGCGCCAGTGCCCAGTTCACGATGGGCGCCTTCCATTTGATGAAAGTCTCGTCATGGAGCGCGAGGGTCAGCCCGCCGAATACAAGGGTCACCACCAGCACGATCTTGTGGTTCTTCTCGAGCCGGCCTTCCTTGAAGTACAGGTAGCCGTAGAGCGCTGTCGTACTGATGATCAGCGCCCCCGTCGCAGGAAAGATGCCCAGGGTCTTGAAGGTGACCAGGAAGGCGATGAGCGGGATGTAGTCCAACCACTGTTTCATTATTAAGGGCAGGGTAGTGGTAAAGTGCCGGCATCTTAAAGCACCGGTAATGCCATCGCCATGCCTGTCATTGATCTGCATACGCACAGCCTGTGCTCGGATGGCGCCCTGAGTCCCGACGCCCTGGTTCGCCGCGCCGCTGCCGCCGGGGTCCATGTCCTGGCCCTGACCGACCATGACGCCATCACCGGCCTGCCCGAAGCGGCCGCGACGGCGGCGGAAGTGGGGCTGCGCCTGCTGCCGGGCCTCGAGCTTTCAACCATGTGGCGCGGCCTGTCCGTGCACATCGTGGGCCTGGGCATCGACACTGCCCATGCCGGCCTGCTCGAGGGCCTGGACCGGCAGGCCAATGCCCGTGGCGAACGCGCCGAGCGCATTGCCGCGCGACTGGAGAAGCTCCGCTTGGCAGGCGCCTGGGAGGGCGCACTGGCCCTGGCGGGTAATGTTCCCAACCGTATCAGCCGCACCCATTTCTCGCAGTGGCTGCTGGCCCAGGGCCATGTTTCCAGCCTGCAGGGCGCTTTCGACAAGTACCTTGGCAACGGCAAGCCGGCCGATGTGGCCATGCCCTGGGTGGAGTTGCCCGAGGCCGTGGCCCTGATCCGCAATGCCGGCGGTACCGCGGTGCTGGCGCATCCCGGCCGCTATTCGCTCACCCGCACCAAGCTGCGCCTGCTGATTACCGCGTTTTGCGAGGCGGGGGGCGAGGCCATGGAAGTGGCGACCGCCACCGAGAAGCCCGACATGGTGCGCTACCTGGGACAGCTCGCCGGCGATAACGGCCTGGAGGCTTCGCAAGGCAGCGACTTTCACGGTCCGCACATGCCCTGGATCCAGCTGGGCCGCTTTCCGGCACTTCCCGCAGGCTGTCGCCCGGTCTGGCGGCGCTGGTTTTCCGATACCGATTTTCCCGAGCAACTGCCGCTGCTGCAGGGCTGAGCGGAAGCCTTCCCAGGCAAGGCCGGCGGTTCACCTGCACCGGCGGCGCCGGCTCCTGACAGGACGCCGCCGGCTGCTGCCGTTTGGGCTTACACTTGAGGCTGGCGTGGTGATCGCGCCCCGACAGGACGCCGTTACGCATGAGCCAGTATTTCTATATCCATCCGGACAATCCCCAGACCCGCCTGGTCAAGCAGGCGGTCGCGCTGATCCGTGACGGGGCAGTGGTGGCCTATCCCACGGACTCCGCCTATGCCCTCGGCTGTCACCTCGGCGACAAACCCGCCCTGGAGCGCATCATCCGCATCCGCGAGCTGAACGACCGCCACAATTTCACCCTGCTGTGCCGGGACCTGTCGGAAATTGCCAACTACGCCAAGGTCGACAACGCGACCTACCGCCTGCTCAAGGCCCATACCCCGGGTGCCTATACCTTCATCCTGGCGGCGACCGGGGAGGTGCCCCGGCGCATCCTGCATCCCAAGCGCAAGACCATCGGCATCCGCGTGCCCGACCATGCCATCTGCCAGGCCCTGCTGGGCGAGCTCAACGAGCCCCTGCTCACGACCACCCTGCAGTTACCGGGCGACACCGACCCGCTCAATGACCCCGAGGAAATCCGGGAGCGGGTCGGCTCCCGCCTCGACCTCATCATCGATGGCGGCTTCGGCGCCCTGGAGCCCACCACGGTCGTCGACCTCAGCGGCGACGACCCGGTGATCCTGCGCGAGGGCCGCGGGGATCCGGCGCCCTTCCGTTAGGCCGCATTCCGGACGCAATTCACGGGCATCACGCCCCGGGGCGCTTCGCAGAGCGGGCACTAGCCCCCTATAATCCGCGTTTTTGTTCAAGGCCCGCCCCACAGCGGCCGGGCCGAGGAGTACCGCTTGAGTTCCGTCGCCTCCCAGCAACGCGTCCTGTCCGGCATGCGCCCCACCGGCCGCCTGCACCTGGGCCATTACCATGGCGTGCTGAAGAACTGGGTCAAGCTGCAGTACGAGTACGACTGCTTTTTCTTCGTGGCCGACTGGCATGCCCTGACCACGTCCTACGAGGATCCGCGCGGCATCGAGCAGAGCGTCTTCGACATGGTGGTGGACTGGCTGGCCGCCGGACTCAACCCCAACAGCTGCAACATGTTCATCCAGTCGCGCGTGCCCGAGCATGCCGAGCTGCACCTGCTGCTCTCGATGATGACCCCGCTGAGCTGGCTGGAACGCGTCCCGACCTACAAGGACCAGCAGGAAAAGCTCAAGGACAAGGATCTCGCCACCTACGGCTTCCTGGGTTATCCCCTGTTGCAGAGCGCCGACATCCTGATCTACAAGGCCGGCCTGGTGCCGGTGGGCGCCGACCAGGTCGCCCATGTCGAGATCACCCGCGAGGTGGCGCGCCGCTTCAACCATCTCTATGGTCGCGAGCCGGGCTTCGAGGAGGCGGTCGAGTCGGCCATCACCAAGATGGGCAAGAAGGCGGCAAAACTCTATTCGGACCTGCGCAAGCGCTACCAGGAATCCGGCGATGACGAGGCCCTGGCCACCGCCCAGGCCCTGGTCCACGACCAGCAGAACATCACCCTGGGGGACAAGGAGCGCCTGCTCGGCTCCCTCGAGGGCTCGGGCAAGATCATCCTGCCGGAGCCCCAGGCCCTGCTCACCGAGGCCAGCAAGATGCCGGGGCTGGATGGTCAGAAAATGTCCAAGTCCTATGGCAATTTCATTTCGCTGCGCGAGCTGCCCGACGATGTCGACGCCAAGGTCCGCAAGATGCCGACCGACCCGGCCCGCGTGCGCCGGACCGACCCCGGCAACCCGGACGTCTGCCCGGTCTGGCAGCTGCATGGCGTCTATACCGACGATGCCACCCGGCAGTGGGTGCAGCAGGGCTGCCGCTCGGCCGGGATTGGCTGCCTGGACTGCAAGAAGCCGGTGATCGACGCCATCAATGCCGAGCTCGAGCCCATCCGGGCCCGTGCCCGCGAGTACGAGAACAGCCCCGAGGTCATCCGCAACATCCTGAACCAGGGCAGCGAGCAGGCTTCCGCCGTGGCCGAGGACACCCTGCGCGACGTCCGCGCCGCCATGGGGCTGTCTTATCGATAAGGTGGTTCTTTTGTCTGAGGGGAAGGCGGGCGGGCAAACACAGTGGTAACATGCCCCCTCGCAAGTCAACCGCTGTGAAGCGGCAATGAGGTAAGACATGAGCGGTGGAACGCAACAGGACGACGAGCAGGTACTGGCGGCACTTGCCGACATACAGGCCGACACTGACACCGATGCCGCTGCCGCCGCGGCAGCCGCCGCCCCCGTCGACGCCTCGCCCCAGCAGGGGGAGATGCCCTTTGCCCTGGTCTACGGCAAGGCCTTCACCAAGCTCCCCGACGACCTCTATATCCCGCCCGATGCGCTCGAGGTCTTCCTCGAGGCCTTCGAAGGCCCCCTCGATCTCCTGCTCTACCTGATCCGCCGCCAGAACCTCGACATTCTCGACATCCCAGTTGCCGAGATTACCAAGCAGTACATGACCTACGTCGAGATGATGCGCTCGCTCAACATGGAGCTGGCCGCGGAATACCTGGTCATGGCCGCCATGCTGGGGGAGATCAAGTCGCGTTACCTGCTGCCGCGGCCCAAGACCGAGGACGGCGCGGAGGAGATGGATCCCCGTGCCGAACTCATCCGCCGCCTGCAGGAATACGAGCGCTTCAAGAAAGCCGCCGCCGACCTCGACGGCATGCCCCAGGAAGGTCGCGATTTCTGGCCGGTCAAGGTGGCCGGTCCCGACTACAGCCGCGAGAAGCCGGTGCCGCAGGTCGACCTGCGCGAGATCCTGCTGGCGCTGCAGGACGTGATCCGCCGCGCCGACCTTTTTGAAAGCCACAATGTGTCGCGCGAGACGCTGACCTTGCGCGAGAAGATGGGGCAGGTGCTGGAAATCCTGAAGGGCCGCGAGTTCGTGCCCTTTGTGGCGCTGTTCACGCTCGAGGAAGGCCGCCTGGGCGTGGTCGTCACCTTCATGGCCATCCTCGAGATGGTGAAGGAGGGCATCATCAGCCTGGTGCAGACGGAGGCCTTTGGCCAGATTCATGTGAAGGCGCGCGCGCCGGAAGTGCATGGCGACGGCTATGACCTGGCCGAGCTGCAGGACGATGGCTCCGATGACGCCTACGAGGCGCCTGCCGACGAGGCTCCGGAGACTCAGCCGGACCTCGGCTACGATATTGATGAACTGATTGATCCGCCCGATGACGACGGGCAGTCCCCGGACTGATGGAGCCTCCTGCCAAAATGGATGCTGAACTCCTTAAAAAAATCATAGAAGGCGCATTGTTCGCGTCGGGCCAGCCGCTCAACATCGAGCAGCTCGGTTTCCTCTTTGACGACGCCGATCGCCCTGACAACGCGACGATGCGCGCGACGCTGGAGGCCCTGATGCAGGACTATGCCGGTCGCGGTGTCGAGCTTCGCGAAGTCGCCTCGGGCTTCCGTTTCCAGGTGCGCCAGGAAACCGGTCCCTGGGTCAGCCGCCTGTGGGAAGAAAAGCCGTCGCGCTATTCGCGCGCGCTGCTGGAGACGCTGGCTCTCATCGCCTATCGCCAGCCCATCACCCGTTCCGAGATCGAGGAGATTCGTGGCGTGTCGGTGAGCTCGCACATCATCAAGACCCTGATCGAGCGCGAGTGGATTCGTGTGGCCGGTCATCGTGACGTGCCGGGACGGCCCGCGTTGTTCGCGACCACGCGCGAATTCCTCGACAGCTTCAATCTCAAGACCCTGGCCGAGCTGCCTTCGCTTTCCGAAATCCGCGACCTCGACCGCATCAACGAAGAGCTCGAGTTCCTTGAGGCGCAGGAGCGCGGCGAGGCGGTGCCGCCGGTGGCGCTGGCGGAAGTCCTGGCCGACCTCGAGGCGGATATCGAGCGCGAGGAGAAGGACGGCCGTGGCAGCGACGAGATCTTTGAATAAACGTGATCTTCTTCCGCCTGGTGAAGAAGCCCGAAATGTACGAAAAAGAGCAGTCTTTCCATGAGTGAGAAGTTGCAAAAAGTGCTGGCCCGCTGTGGCCTGGGTTCGCGACGCCACATGGAACAGGCGATCTCTGACGGCCGCGTCAGCGTCAATGGCAAGCTGGCCACGCTGGGGGACCGCGTCGAGGCGACCGACGAACTTCGCGTCGATGGCCGTCGCGTGCAGTTCACGGTCGAGGAAGAATCCCGCCGCCGCGTGCTGGTCTACTACAAGCCCGAGGGTGAGATCTGTTCGCGCAGCGACCCGGAAGGCCGGCCCACCGTCTTCGATCGCCTGCCCATCATGAAGGGCGAGCGCTGGGTCATGGTCGGCCGCCTCGACGTCAACAGCTCGGGCCTGCTGCTGTTCACCACCGATGGCGAGCTCGCCAATCGCCTGATGCACCCGTCCAATGAAATCGAGCGCGAATATGCCGTGCGCGTGATGGGCGAAGTCACGCCGGAGGTCCGCACGACCCTGACCGAAGGCGTGGAGCTGGAGGATGGCCCCGCCAAGTTCGAGAAGATGCATGAGCTCGGCGGTGAGGGCTTCAATCGCTGGTGGCAGGTGGTGGTGAAGGAAGGGCGCAACCGCGAGGTGCGCCGCCTGTTCGAATCGCAGAACCTCAAGGTGAGCCGCTTGCTGCGCACGCGCTATGGCACGGTGATGCTGCCGCGCACGCTCAAGACCGGGCGCTGGATCGAGCTCGACAAGGCGGATATCGACCTGCTCATTGAGCTGGTGCAGCTGCGTCCGCGTCGTGGCACCGGCCTGTTTGGCCTCGCCAAGCGCCGCACGGAAAAGATGCAGGAAAATCCCTTGCCGGCTCGCCGCGGCGGTTTCCTGCGCCAGCAGCGCCGCGACGGTCATGCCAAGCCGCACTCCGACAGCAAGAGCGATGATTGACCTGGTTGCTGCTGGACCAGGGAAAATAAAAAAGCCGGCGCAAGCCGGCTTTTTCATGGAGGACGCTTTCCTGCGTCATCAAGCCGTGGGCGGGCGCTCCTGCGCATCCAGCGATTCGCCGCTGACGCCGCGGCTGTCCGGACCCATGAGGTAGAGATAGAGGGGCATGATGGTTTCCGGCGCCGGCACGGTCATCGGGTCTTCGCCCGGATAGGCCGTGGCGCGCATGCGGGTACGCGTGGCGCCCGGGTTGAGGCAGTTGACGCGGATGTTGCTGGTGTTGCGCAACTCGTCGGCCAGCAGCTGCGACAGGTTCTCGATGCCGGCTTTGGAAACGGCATAGGCGCCCCAGAAGGCGCGACCACGCCGGCCGACCGAGCTGGTGGTGAAGACGATCGAGGCGTCCGGAGACTGCTTGAGCAGCGGCAGCAGCGCCTGCGTCATGACGTAGGGAGCGCGCAGGTTGACGCGCATGACGAAGTCCCAGGTGTCGGGGTCGTACATTTCCATCGGCGTAATGTCGCCCAGCACGCCGGCATTGTGCAGCACGCCGTCAAGGCGACCGAACTCGCGCTCGATGGTGTCGGCCAGCTGCTGGAAATCGGCCACGGTGGCGGTGGACAGTTCCTGGGTGACGATGGCCGGCTGCGGGTGGCCGGCGGCCTCGATGGCGTCGTAGACGGCCTCGAGCTTGGCCAGGGTGCGCCCCTGCAGGATCACGGTTGCGCCATGGGCGGCAAAGGTGGTGGCGGCGACGCGGCCGATGCCGTCGCTGGCGCCAGTCACGAGGATGACGCGGCCGCGCAGCAGGTCGGGGCTGGCTTCGTAATTCTTCATGTCTTGTCCTCAGATCACGCCGAGCAGGCGCGACAGTTCAGAAACCGTGTCGACGGTATGGTCGGCTTCCCAGTCCAGTGCAGTCTCGCCGTCCAGGATGTAACCGTAGCCCACCGCCACGGTGCGCATGCCGGCATTGCGGCCGGCCTCGATATCACGGCGATGGTCGCCCACGTAGATGCAGCGCTCCGGCGCCACGCCGAGGGCATGGGCGGCTTTCAGCATGGGCTCGGGATGCGGCTTGCTGTGATTCACCATGTCGGGGCAGATGGCAACCCGGCAGCGCTGGTCGAGCGCCAGGGCGGCGAGCAGCGGCGTGGTGTAGAGGCTGGGCTTGTTGGTGACGATGCCCCAGGGGGTGCCGCGCGCCTCCAGGCCGGCCAGCAGCTCGTCCATGCCCGGGAACAGGCGGCTCTCGTCGGCGATGTGCTTGAGATAGGTGGTGAGGAACTCTTGGCGCAGTGCCTCGAGCTCGGGCGAGTCGAGGTCGAAGCGGTCGCCGAAACCCAGCGCCACCACTGCCTTGGAGCCCTGTGACACGACCGAGCGGATGCGGGCCGGGGGCAGGGGCTCGCGCCCGTGCGCCAGGCGCTGGCGGTTGAGTACGGCCACGAAATCGGGAGCGGTGTCGATCAGGGTGCCGTCCAGGTCGAACAGCACCGCCTCGTGCGGGTGCATCAAGCCTCTCCGGTCTGGGCGGGGCGGCGGGTGGCGATCATGTAGTTCACATCCACGTTGGGCGCCAGCCAGTAGCGCCGGCTGAAGGGGTTGTAGTGCAGCCCGGTCATGCCCTGCAGGTCGAGGCCGGCCGCGCGCACCCAGCCGGCCAGTTCGGAAGGCTTGATGAACTTGGCGTACTCATGGGTGCCGCGGGGCAGCATCTTGAGGATGTATTCCGCGCCCAGGATGGCGAAAGCGTAGGACTTGGGGTTGCGGTTGATGGTCGAGAAGAAGACCTGGCCGCCCGGCTTGACGAGGTCGAAGCAGGCCTTCACCACGGCGGCGGGGTCGGGCACATGCTCCAGCATCTCCAGACAAGTCACTACATCGAAGGAGGCGGGGCGCTCGGCGGCGAGGGTTTCCACCGGCAGCCGCCGGTAGTCCACGGTCAGGCCGCTCTCGAGCAGGTGCAGGCGCGCCACGGCCAGCGGGGCCTCGCCCATGTCGAGGCCGGTCACGGTGGCGCCCCGGCGGGCCATGCTTTCGGAGAGGATGCCGCCACCACAGCCGACGTCGAGCACGGTCTTGCCGTGCAGGCCGGCGCGCTCGTCGATCCAGTTCAGGCGCAGGGGGTTGATGTCATGCAGCGGCTTGAACTCGGAATGCGGGTCCCACCAGCGGCTGGCCAGGGCCTCGAACTTGGCGATTTCGGCGGGATCGACATTGGCGCCGGGGGCGGGCGAGGGCTGGGTCATGGGGCGATTCCTTGGCTGTCCCGGGGAGGGGCGGCAAGTATACCGATTCAGGGCCCGGAAAGGCCACGGAACATGCTCCCGAAAGTGCGGGCCGGGGTGCGCTAAGCCACTGATTTATGGTAATCTTCCGCGCTTTGGGAACCCCTGCGAAAAGCGGCCTTTGCCGGCCGCCGCAGCACTTAGCAAACGAGGAACCGGATGACCGAATTCGCCAAAGAAATCCTGCCGGTCAATATCGAGGACGAGCTCAAGCAGTCCTACCTCGATTATGCCATGAGCGTGATCGTGGGCCGCGCCCTGCCGGACGTCCGCGACGGACTGAAGCCGGTGCACCGGCGCGTGCTTTTCGCCATGCACGAACTGGGCAATGACTGGAACAAGGCCTACAAGAAGTCGGCCCGCGTGGTTGGCGACGTCATCGGTAAGTATCACCCGCACGGCGACAGCGCCGTGTACGACACCATCGTGCGCATGGCGCAGCCGTTCTCGCTGCGTTACATGCTGGTCGATGGCCAGGGCAACTTCGGCTCCGTCGATGGCGACAACGCCGCCGCCATGCGTTACACCGAAGTGCGCATGACGCGCCTGGCGCACGAACTGCTCGCCGACCTCGACAAGGAAACCGTGGACTGGGTGCCGAACTATGACGGCTCCGAGATGATCCCGGCGGTGATGCCCACCAAGGTGCCCAACCTGCTGATCAACGGCTCCAGCGGTATTGCCGTGGGCATGGCCACCAATATTCCGCCGCACAACCTCACTGAAGTGGTGAACGGCTGCCTGGCCTACCTCGATGACGACACCATCACCATCGACGGCCTCATGGAACACATCCATGGCCCGGACTTTCCGACCGCCGCCATCATCAACGGCCGCGCCGGCATCATCGAGGCCTACCGCACCGGCCGCGGCCGCATCTACATGCGCGCCCGCCACAATATCGAGACCGATGCCAAGACCGGCCGCCAGTCCATCATCTTCACGGAAATTCCCTACCAGCTGAACAAGGCCCGCGTGATCGAGAAGATTGCCGAGCTGGTGAAAGAGAAAAAGCTGGAAGGCATTTCCGAGCTGCGCGACGAATCCGACAAGGACGGCATGCGCATCGTCATCGAGATCAAGCGCGGCGAAGTCGCCGAGGTCGTGGTCAATAACCTCTTTGCGCAGACGCAGCTGCAGAGCGTGTTCGGCATCAACATGGTTGCGCTGGTCGACGGCCAGCCGCGCCTGCTCAACCTCAAGGACATGATCGAAGCCTTCGTGCGCCATCGCCGCGAAGTGGTGACGCGGCGCACGGTGTTCGAGCTGCGCAAGGCGCGCGAACGCGGCCATATCCTTGAAGGCCTGGCTGTGGCGCTGGCCAATATCGACCCGGTCATCGAGCTCATCAAGACCTCGCCGAGCCCGTCCGACGCCAAGGACCGCCTCATGCTCGCCACCTGGGAGCCGGGCTCCGTCGAGGCGATGCTGGAGCGCGCCGGGGATGCCAACGCCTGCCGTCCCGACGGTCTGACCTCTCAGTTCGGCCTGGTCGACGGCCGCTACCGCCTCTCCGGCGAGCAGGCCCAGGCCATCCTCGACCTGCGCCTCAATCGCCTTACCGGCCTCGAGCAGGACAAGCTCGTTGCCGAATACCAGGAAATCCTCGAGCGCATCCGCGAGCTCGGCCTGATCCTGGCCGACCCGGCGCGCCTGATCGAAGTGATCCGCGAAGAACTCGAGCAGGTCCGTGACCAGTACGGCGACAAGCGCCGCACCGAGATCATCCACTCCCGCCTCGATCTGACGCTGGAAGACCTCATCACCGAAGAACAGGTGGTGCTGACCATTTCCCATGCCGGCTATGCCAAGACGCAGCCGTTGGCCGATTACCGCGCCCAGCGTCGCGGTGGCCGCGGCAAGTCGGCTACGGCGGTCAAGGACGAGGACTATATCGAGCAGTTGCTGGTCGCGAGCACGCACGACACCGTGCTGTGTTTCACCAGCGCGGGCAAGGTCTACTGGCTCAAGGCCTATGAGCTGCCATCGGGCGGCCGCGGCTCCAAGGGCAAGCCGATCGTGAATATCCTGCCGCTGGCCGCGGGCGAGCGCATCACCGCGTTGCTGCCGGTCGATCTCGCCGCCCTGGCTGCGCAGGCGCCGGAGGACGACGAGGAGCTTGAAGACGCCGCCATCGACGTGCTGCCGGAAATCGACGACGCCGAAGCAGGCGACAGCGAAGATGCCGACGACACCCAGGATGAGCCCACCGGCGCCTTTATCTTCATGGCGACGGCATCCGGCACCGTGAAGAAGACGCCGCTCGTGCAGTTCAGCCGGCCGCGCAGCAACGGCCTCATCGCCTTGCGCCTGGACGAGGGTGACACGCTGATCGCCGCCGCCGTCACCAACGGCGCCTGTGAAGTGATGCTGTTCTCCGATGGCGGCAAGGTCATCCGCTTCAAGGAAAAGCATGTGCGCACCATGGGCCGCAATGCCCGCGGCGTGCGCGGCATGCGCCTGCTGCCGGGCCAGCACCTGATTTCCATGATCATTCCCGAGGCGGGCGCACAGATTCTCACCGCCTCCGAGAACGGCTATGGCAAGCGCACCGAGCTGGCCGGCTTCCCGCGGCGCGGCCGTGGCGGCCAGGGCGTGATCGCGATCGCGACCTCCGAGCGCAATGGCGCGCTGGTAGGCGCGGTGCAGGTCTGCGACAGCGACGAGCTGATGCTCATCTCCGACCAGGGCACGCTGGTGCGCACCCGCGTTGCCGAGGTCTCGGTGTCCTCGCGCAACACCCAGGGCGTGACCCTGATCAAGCTGGCCGAGGACGAGCACCTGGTGGGCCTCGTGCGCCTGCAGGATGTGGGGGGCGACGATGAATTCATCGGCGAGGAAGGCGAGGATGGCGGTGAAACTGTCGCCGATATTACCGCCGCTGGCGACGATGCCCCTGACGATGCCGCCGCGGACGACAGTGCCGCTGATAGCGAATGACTTTGACTGAAGTGTCCGTCACCGACGAAAAGGAAACTGAAATGACACGCGCCTACAATTTTTGCGCCGGCCCTGCCGCCCTCCCGCAGTCCGTGCTGAGCGAAGCCCAGAAGGACCTGCTCAATTACAAGGGCCACGGCATGTCGGTGATGGAGATGTCCCATCGTTCGGCCGATTATATCGCCATCGCCGAGCAGGCCGAGCAGGACCTTCGCGACCTGCTCAAGGTGCCCGCCAACTACAAGGTGCTGTTCCTGCAGGGGGGCGCGTCGCTGCAGTTCGCGCAGATTCCCATGAACCTGCTGCGCGGCCACAGCACCGCTGACTACATCAACACCGGCATGTGGTCGAGCAAGGCCATCGCCGAAGCAAGGAAGTACTGCGACGTGAATGTGGTCGCTTCCGACGAGCACAACAAGTTCCGCGGTGTGCCGGCGGTGGATACCTGGAACCTGAATCCGAAGGCGGCCTACCTGCACTACACGCCCAACGAGACCATTCACGGCGTGCAGTTCCCTTATATTCCCGAAGCCGGCGTGCCGCTGGTGGCGGATTTCTCCTCCAGCATCCTGTCGGAGCCGCTGGACGTGTCGAAGTTCGGACTGATCTATGCCGGTGCGCAGAAGAACATCGGCCCGGCCGGCATCGTCGTGGTCATCGTGCGCGAGGATCTGATCGGCGAA
>JAJFBF010000136.1 GCA_020697295.1 Moraxellaceae bacterium
CCAGGCCTTGGCCATGGCCGACTTCCTGGAGACGGTGCCGTGGGAGCGCTGGCAGCATTACCCCCGCTATCTGCGTGCGATACTGGCCCGGCTCGACAAGCTGTCGCACAGCCTGGACCGGGATGTGCTGGCGGTGGCGGATCTCCGGAAACGCTGGCAGGACTATGAGCAGCGCACCGCCCGCCTGGCCGACCGGGATATCGACGCGCCGGCGCTAAGGGACTACCGCTGGCTGCTCGAGGAATATCGCGTCTCGCTGTTCGCGCAGACGCTGAAGACAGCGGTACCCGTTTCCGCAGCCCGGCTCGACCGGCTGTGGGCGGAGATTCCAAAATAATCACGCATGGCCGGGGCGCGTTTGAGCCCGGCAGCCACAGGTAAGCACTCCATGAAGCAAATCGTCATCAGCGGCACCGGCCTTTTCACACCGCCGGAAACCATCACCAATGAAGAGCTGGTGGAATCCTTCAACGAATATGTCCGCCGCTTCAACGAGCGCAATGCCGAGGCCATCGAGCGCGGCGAAGTGCGTGCCCTGGGGCCTTCCTATGTCGAATTCATCGAAAAGGCGTCGGGCATCAAGTCCCGCTACGTGATGGAAAAGCAGGGCGTGCTGGATCCGGATCGCATGTATCCCCATCTGCCGAAGCGAAGCAACGACGAGCTCTCGCTGCAGGCGGAGATCGCCGTCACCGCCATCCGCGAAGCGCTGAAGAACGCCAACAAGACGCCGGAAGACGTGGACGCCGTGATCATGTCCTGCGCCAATGCCCAGCGCGCCTATCCGGCCGTCGCCATCGAGATCCAGGCGGCGCTCGGCATCAAGGGCTGGGCCTATGACATGAATGTGGCCTGCTCGGCCGCCACGTTCGGGCTGCAGGCCGCCATCAATGCGGTGCAGTCCGGCGCGGCCCGCTGCGTGGTGACGGTGAATCCGGAAATCACCTCGGCGCACCTCGAGTGGCGCGATCGTGACTGCCACTTCATTTTTGGCGACGTGTGCACGGCCGCGGTGGTCGAAGCCGCGGAGACCTGCACCAGCGACAATGCCTGGGATGTGCTGGGTGTGAAGCTGCAGACCCAGTTCTCCAGCAATATCCGCAACAACTTCGGCTTCATGAACCGCTGCGAGGACCGCGAGGCCGACGAGCGCGACCTGCTGTTCATGCAGGAAGGCCGCAAGGTGTTCAAGGAAGTCTGTCCCATGGCCGCCGAGCAGATCAGCACGCATCTTGCCGAGGCGGGCGTGACGCCCGAGGGCGTCAATCGCCTTTGGCTGCACCAGGCCAACATCAACATGAACGACCTGGTGGCGCGCAAGGTCATGGGGCGCGACGTATCGATCGAGGAAGCCCCCATCATCCTCGACCGCTATGCCAATACCGCCTCTGCCGGCTCCATCATTGCCTTCCACCTGTACAACCAGGACTTGAAGGCCGGTGATACCGGGGTGATCTGCTCCTTCGGCGCCGGTTATTCCATCGGCAGCCTGGTGGTGCGCAAGCGCTGACACCGGTTTTGCGGTCAAAACCTGCACTCTGTCGCATTCCCGAAGGCGGCGGATGCGTATAAAACTGGGTCGGCGTGGCGGCAGGGTTGCTGCCAGCGCCGTCCAGCCGGAAGCCGAAAGGCCTTCCGCTGTACCTGCGGGCCCGGTGTTCTTGCTTTGCCCGCCTTGAGATGCTGCACCTTTCCCCAGACAGAGGTAACACCATGTCCAAGCTCAGCTCCCTGACCCCGATCGCGGCCGTGTTGGCCGCTTCCCTCGCTGGCGCCGCCCAGGCCGCCGAGAACCCCTTTGCCCTGAAGCCCGCTGTGGGCGTGGTGCTGGCCGATGCCCATGCCGGCGAAGGCAAGTGCGGTGAAGGCAAGTGTGGCGAAGGCAAATGCGGCGGCGACAAGGCCGGCGCCGCCAAGGCTGCCGCCGAAGGCAAGTGCGGTGGCGACAAGGCCGCACCTGCCAAGGGCGACAAGGAAGGCAAGTGTGGCGAAGGCAAGTGCGGTGGCATGAAGCCGGCCGATGCCGCCAAGCCGGCAGCGCCCCAGAAGTAAACCCCGTGGCAAATGCCCTGCACCCGATGGCCCGTCAGTTCGCGGTGCAGGGCGCCGGCCTTGGCCTCCGGCGCAGCTTCCTCGAGGAGTTGCTGGCGGAGGGCGAAGGCCACCATCCTGATTTTTTCGAGATTGCGCCCGAGAACTGGATGGGGATGGGCGGGCGCTATGCTCGCCAGTTGCGCGATTTCAGCGCGCGTTTTCCGCTCGTCTGCCATGGCCTGTCGCTTTCCATAGGCGGTCCGCGCCCCCTGGACGAGGTCTTCCTGCGCGATTTGCGCCGCTTCCTGGATCAGCACCAGGTGCGCCTGTATTCCGAACACCTGAGCTATACCACCGACGACGGTCACCTCTACGACCTGTTGCCGATTCCCTTTACAGAAGCGGCGGCAGATCACGTGGCGGCCCGCGTGCGCCGGGTGCAAGACCTGCTGGGCCGTCGCATCGCCCTCGAGAATGTCTCTTACTATGCCGCCCCCGGGCAGGAGATGAGTGAGCTCGACTTCCTGCTGGCGGTGCTGGCGCGCGCCGATTGCGACTTGCTGCTGGATGTAAACAACATCTACGTCAACAGCATCAACCATGGCTATGACGCCAACGCCTTCCTGGATGCCCTGCCGGCGGGGCGCGTGGCCTATGTGCATATTGCCGGCCACTATGTGGAGGCTCCGGACCTGCGCGTGGACACGCATGGCAGCGATGTGATTCCCGAGGTCTGGCAGTTGCTGGACCGGGCCTACGCACGCTACGGCGTAATGCCGACCCTGCTGGAGCGCGACTTCAATATTCCTCCGCTGCCGCAGCTGCTCCTGGAGGTGGACGAGATCCGGCGCCGGCAAGGGGCGGGGGTTGGCCATGCCTGCTGAGTCCGGGTTCCGGGACCTCCAGGTCGAGCTCGCTGCCTGGGTACGCGACCCGTCGCTTCCGCCGCCCGCCGGCATGGAACCGCGTCGCCTGGCGATTTATCGCGAGCTTTTTTTCAATA
>JAJFBF010000137.1 GCA_020697295.1 Moraxellaceae bacterium
CAGCCAGCCGTCAGCGTCAGCCTCGACGCCCGCGGCGGCAAGAAGATGGGCAACTTCACGCGCGACAATATCGGCAAGAACATGGCCGTGGTGTTCGTCGAGTCCAAGCGCAAGGCCCGCGAGGTCATCGACGAGAACGGCAAGCCGACGGTGGTGTTTGACACCGTCGTGGAAAAGAGCGTGATCAGCAACGCCACCGTGCGCGGCCTGTTCAGCTCCAGCTTCCAGATTACCGGCCTCGATTCGCCGGCAGAGGCCGCCGAACTGGCCCTGCTGCTGCGTGCCGGTGCGCTGGCAGCACCCATGTACTTCGTGGAAGAGCGCACCATCGGTCCTTCGCTCGGTGCGGAAAACATCGAACGCGGCTTCAACGCCACGTTGTGGGGTTTCCTGGCCATCGCCGTGTTCATGATCATCTACTACCAGGTGTTCGGTGTTATCTCGGTGATAGCCCTGGCCTTCAACCTGGTGTTCCTGACGTCGTTGCTGGGGGCGCTGGGCGCTACCCTGACCTTGCCCGGCATCGCCGCAATTGCGCTGGCGCTCGGTATGGCCATTGATGCCAACGTGCTGATCAACGAGCGCATCCGTGAAGAGCTGCGCAACGGGGCAAACCCGCGATCGGCCATCATGATGGGTTACGACCGGGCCTTCGGCACCATCGTGGACTCCAACGTGACGACATTCATCGTGGGTCTGATGCTGCTGGTCTTCGGTTCGGGTCCGGTGCGTGGTTTTGCGGTCGTGCACTGCCTGGGCATTCTCACCTCCATCTTTTCCGCCGTGGTGCTTTCGCGCGCACTGGTCGACCTCATCTACGGTAGTCGCGCTCGCCTGACCAGTCTGGCCATCGGCCAGGTCTGGAAGCCGAAGTCTGTGGCCACGTCAGGCAAATAAGGGGATCGCCATGGAACTTTTCCGTATCAAGAACGACATTCCCTTCATGCGCCATGCGCTGGTGTTCAACGTGATTTCGTTGGTCACCTTCGTTCTGGCAGTTGTGTTTCTGTTTACGCGCGGCCTTCACCTTTCCGTTGAATTCACCGGCGGCACACTGGTGGAAGTGCGCTACCAGCAGGCCGCCGACCTCGACAAGATCAGAGAGGCATTGCGGGGAGCGGGCTTCAAGGAAATGCTGGTGCAGAACTTCGGCTCGCCGCAGGACGTGCTGATCCGTGTGCCGCTGACCGCCGGTACCACCGGTGGCGGAGAAGGCGTGGAGAAGCAGCAGAGCAGCAAGGTCATGGCGGCGCTGAAGGCTGGCGCACCCGGTGCCGAGCTGAAGCGAGTGGAATATGTCGGTCCCCAGGTGGGCAGCGAGCTGGTCAAGAACGGCATCGCAGCACTGGTGCTGGTGGTGATCGGTATCGTGATCTATCTGGCCATACGCTTCGAGTGGCGATTCTCGGTGTCCGCCATCATCGCCAACCTGCACGACGTGGTGATCATTCTTGGCTTCTTCGCCTTCTTCCAGTGGGAATTCTCGCTGCCGGTGCTGGCAGCGGTGCTGGCCGTACTCGGCTACTCGGTCAACGAATCCGTCGTGGTCTTCGACCGGGTCCGTGAAACCTTCCGCACCCGCCGCAAGATGACGACGCCCCAGGTGCTCGACCATGCCATCACCAGCACCATTTCCCGTACCATCATCACCCACGGCTGTACGCAGATGATGGTGCTGTCGATGCTGGTCTTCGGCGGCGAGGCCCTGCATTACTTCGCGATGGCCCTGACCATCGGCATCATCTTCGGTATCTACTCGTCGGTGCTGGTGGCCTCGCCCCTCGTGATGTGGCTGGGGGTATCGCGCGAGCAGTTCATCAAGCCGAAGCAGGTACTCGAAGACGATCGTCCGTGAGTGCGTAAGCCCTGAAAAAAAGCCCGGCATTGCCGGGCTTTTTTATTTCCAGTGATGAGGTCGCCGTGCGCCTCGATTGATTCGACCTACATGCAACGGATCTGCACGGTTCGGCTGGTCGAGTTGATCTGCCGCTGCGTCCCATGACTCCGGAGCCTCGCTGGCGCCCAGCCAGGCCCAGAATGCAAGAATCTCCTGCTCGATGGCCTGTTCCAGTGCCTTTACCGACTTGCCTGTCCGCATGACGCCACCTCTGCGCTGCTGCCTGCAGGATAGTGTAGTCCAGTGCGGGAGTGCGGGCTCAGCGGCGCATTGCCGGGGTCATATGCGGCGCCAGCGTCGTCAGCAGAGCCTTGAGCAGCTTGGGATTGCCGGCGACGACGTTGCCGGACTCGAGGTAGTTGTGGCCGCCGGCGAAATCACTGACGAGGCCCCCGGCTTCACGTACCAGCAGGTCGCCGGCGGCAATGTCCCAGGGGGAAAGGCCGAACTCAAAAAAGCCGTCGAGGCGGCCGGCGGCGACATAGGCGAGGTCCAGCGCTGCCGAGCCGGCGCGGCGCAGGCCGGCGGTCTGTTTCGCGACGTCCTTGAACATGCCGAGATAGTTGTCGATGCTGTCCATCTGGTCGGGTCGGAAGGGGAAGCCGGTGCCGAGCAGGCCGCCTTCCAGGTTCTTGCGGGAGGTGACACGCAGGCGACGACCGTTCATGGCGGCACCGCGTCCGCGACTGGCGGTGAATTCTTCGCGCTTGATGGGGTCCAGCACCACGGCGTGTTCGGTCACGCCCTTGTGCTGCACGGCGATGGAGACCGCGAACTGCGGGAAGCCGTGAATGAAGTTGGTGGTGCCGTCCAGCGGGTCGATGATCCAGACCCAATCAGCCCAATCGCCCCTGCCTTCACGGAACCCGGTTTCCTCGCAGTGGTAGCTGTAGTCGGGATAGGACTTCTGCAACACCTCAAGGATGGCGCGTTCGGCGGTGCGGTCGACCTTGGTGACGTAGTCGTTGAGGCCTTTGGCTTCGACATCGACGAGGTCCACGCGCTCGGCGGACTGGGCAATGATCTCGCCGGCGGCACGGGCGGCGCGCAGCGCCATGTTGAGCATGGGTTGCATGGGGCAGACTCTGTGAAAGAACGGAAGGCGGCGCATTGTAGCCACC
>JAJFBF010000138.1 GCA_020697295.1 Moraxellaceae bacterium
GGACACCTCAACTCGGGCAGGGGGAAAGGCGGATGATAATCTGCGGAGTGGCGATGTACATCCGGCTGCTGAGATTGATCAGCGACCCTGGCAACTCGCCACGAACGCCTGGATCAGGGCGTGGGCAATACTGCCCCGGGGTGGAATGACCGGCAACCGGCTGAAATGGAAAAAGCCGGCCTCGGCAATTTCATCCTCCTGCAGGACGAGCTCGCCACCGGCATAGTCGGCATGAAAGCCGAGCATGAGATTGCCCGGGAAAGGCCAGGACTGGCTGCCGAAATAGCGGAGATTGCGCACTCGGACGCCAACCTCTTCCAGTACTTCGCGATGCAGCGTTTCCTCCACCGACTCCCCTGCCTCGACGAAACCGGCCAGCGTGCTGAACATCGGTCGGTTGAAGCGCTGTGCGCGGGCGAGCAGGATTTCCTCGCCGCGCGTCACGGCAACAATGACGCAGGGATTGATACGGGGATAGGAAGAAAATCCACAGGCCGGGCAGAGCCGAGAGCGTTCGCCATCGGCGTGGGGCACGGTAGGGCTCCCGCACCGGCCGCAGAAGCGATGGTTGCGTTCCCACTCCAGGATCTGGAAAGCGCGACCCGCCAGGCTGAACAGCCTATCGTCAGCGTGGCCGAGCAGTCGGCGCAGGTCCTCGAAGCGAAAGCCTGAAGGAGCCTGCGAGGCCTGCGCTGCCGCTACGGCAAAGGCGGCCTTACCGTCCAGACTGCCGAGATAGTGGCGGGAAAGCTCCTCAAGCCCGAGCCAGGCGACATCGCGCAGTACCGGAAAGGAATGATCGTCTTCGGAAACCAGCACGCTGGCGCCCTGGAACACGAGCCACAGGCTTTCGCCCTGGAGAGTTGCGGGACCCCGCGCAGACGGCTCGAATGTCATCAGGCGGCCTGGGCCGGCTCTACGGGGAATCCGAGCTCCGCCACACTTTCCTCGGCGATCTCGAGAATGCCTTCACCGATAGGCTTGTTGGCCTCGAGGCTCTCCAGGAAATAATCGACGCTGGTAATGGCATCCGCCAGGGTCTCCAGCTCCGTCATGCCGGGCTGTTGCTCGGCAGCCAGCATGCGAACCTCGATATAGCGGGAACACGCACGCAAGATGGCGGCGCCACGCGCCATGCCCAGGAAGGACAGGCCACCCACGACCGACTGCAGCGTAGTGGGAACATTCGCCAGGTGCATGAGATCGTTGCTGGAATCGAGATAGGCGCTCAGGGCCCGTTTCGCCAGCGACAGTCCGGAGCGGGACTCGCCCACCAGCAGCACTCTTGCCTCGTCCAGCTGATGCACGGAAATCTGCACATTGTTGACTGGCATGTCCGCCCCCGGCGTAACACGCTTCACCAGGCCCGCCACGGCGCTCTCGACATCCATCAGGGCATCGACCAGGGTAGTTAATGCCGACAGCTCCGTCGGGCCACTCCACTGGCGTACGGCTTCAGCGTGCTTGCGCATGGCCTGACTGCTTTCCAGCAAGCCCAGCATCACCAGCGTCTGGGCCATGCGAGCCAGTGAGTCAGCCATGGCCGTATAACTTTCACTGTCATTCTTGGAGCCGCGCGACATGACGTCCAGGGTTTCCTTGACCTGGGCGAGCTCTTCCTTGACCACTTCGGCCACGGTCTTGATCACGGAGCCGCCAGGCCCGCACATAACCTCGTACTCGGCATTCATCTCGATTTCGGTGAGACAGGAATGCTCGAGCCCGAATTGCTCTTTCACTTTGCCGATCCGGGGACCATCGGCCGCCAGGGCCGCGACATAAATGCAGTCGGCCAGCAGGTGCCGGTCCGGCTGCCCGTTGCCGTCGTTCTGCGCCAGCGCTTTCAGCTGCCGATCAAGTTGTCCGAACAAGGCCTTGCGACCGGCGTTGACCGTGACTCCCCGCTGCAGCGCATCGAAAGCCGCGGCAGCAGCCCACCACAGCAAGCCCAGCGGACGTTGCCCGCAGACCTGCTGGGCGCGCTCGCAGGCCCGCCCCATCATGCGATAGTGGGGCACGTCGGCCTGGTCCCGGAGCGCGGCAATCAGGCTGGTTTGGTACATCAGGCGGATGCGGCGCACGAGGGCATTCAGTTGCGCCGGCGTCAGCTCGAGTCGGGTAACGGTGGGCGCGGCAGGGAGAAGTTTTTCGAGCCTGATGAAATACCCCTCGCCCAGCAGCGGCTGCTTGAGGGCTGCCCGCACCTGGTTGATGGCCGGCAGCAACATCTGCGGCCAGCTCGTCTGGCGCAACTGCAGATACTCGAGATAACGCCCCAGGATCATGAGGCCCTGACCCAATGCCGCAAAATCCTCGTCGGCGGCGGCTGCGCCCCGCTCCTGCACCTGGCGCAGGAGCTGGCTCATGCCGGCAGCCAGCTCGATAGCACCCGGCAGCTCGGCCATGCGCAAGGCTCCTGCCACCTGCTCCATGCCCTCGACGCAGGCCCCCAGCATGGCCGGATTCTCGCGCTCTTCGACGTAGGAGCTGATATGGGCTTCGATTTGCGTCAGATTGGCATCCACCTCGGGGCGGATGAGGTTTAGGGAAGCAATGCTGGAGACGAGAACCATGGAGGGTGTCCTGAGTGTCCTTTCTTGTTGTCGCCTGGCGGTTCCTGTGCTGACGCAAGCCCCGGCTCTGATGCGCGTCCTGCCATGATGGCAAAACGCCTTTGCGGGGAATGTGGCACGCCCCGGAAAACCCGTCAAATTTGCCTTGCAACTTGTTGAGCCGCTTCAAATCTTTGATAGATTTTAGCCACCGTTCAGGAGCTCCCGGATTCCACGCGACGCCATAGGCACTGTCCGCCGGCTGCCTTGTCCAGCGTGGCCAGTCTGGCCTCGTGGCGCTCGGCTTCCGCGGCATCCGCACGGATTACCGGCAGCGGCTGGCGCCCGGGCGCCAGTCGGCGGATACCTTCTGCACGACTGGAACTACCCTG
>JAJFBF010000139.1 GCA_020697295.1 Moraxellaceae bacterium
CCTTGCTGTATTACTCCTTCGCGCTGATATCCTGTGGTTACGTGCTGGGCATCTTCAATGTGGCCACCGGCGCCATTCTCATGGTCTCGCCCATGCTGGGCTTCCTGCTCTTTCGGCGCAGCATTGTCGTGCCGTCCTACTTAATCTCGCTGTTTACCGTCTTCGGTATTGCCTATGCCGGTGCGCTGGGCGTGCTGCCTTATGCCCCGCTCCTGCCGGAGGGCGGCAATCACTATCAGTTGCACGCGCCGTACTGGGTCTACAGCAATTTCTTTTTCCTGGTGCCCATCCTCGCCGTGGTATGGGGGCTGTCTTATCAGATCTTTGGTCGTTGGCGCGCGCGCGAGGCGGAGATTCGCGCGATCAGCCTCACCGATGCCCTGACCCGCGTGCACAACCGGCGCAGCATTCTGGCCCGTCTTGAGACCGAAGTTCAGCGCAGTGCCCGCCTGGGCGTGCCGCTCACGGTGGCGTTGCTCGACCTCGATCATTTCAAGAACATCAATGACACGTGGGGACACCCCACCGGGGACCGCGTCTTAAAAGAGGCGGCCAGGACACTGAGGCAGGCGGTGCGCGAGTGCGATGCGGTGGGCCGCTACGGGGGTGAAGAGTTCCTGCTGGTGTTGCCCGAGACGTCGCTGCCGGGTGCACTGGCGCTGCTGGAGCGCTGTCGGGTTCGGCTCACGGAGATCCTTATCAGGGCGGACAACGGCGAGAGCTTTGCCATCAGCGCCAGCTTCGGGGTGACCTGCAATGAGCACCACCTCGATGCCCCCGCGGGGACATTGACGCGTGTCGCGGATGAGGCCCTCTATCAAGCCAAGAAAAAGGGCCGTAATCGCGTGGAAGTGCTCCTGCCTGAGCTGGCTGAGAGCGGCGATGCTGCCGTGCCCGAACGTTGAGGCTCAGCCAGTTTCCCGCGTGGCTTTCGGGCGCTTGAGGCTTCGTAAATGGTGGGCCTGCTGGGCTTGAACCCAGGACCACAGGATTATGAGAACGAAGCTCTCGCTTTTCCGGCCGTCCACCACGCCGCGCGAGCCTTATAAATCAAGACCGAACCGGGCGTCGTCGTGCTTCATCCAGGACGTGTCCTTGTCTACTCCTGCTGATACCAGTGCGCCCGGGAAATTCAGGCAAGAAATCTGCTTCGCCGCGTCTGCGCAGCGATGGCAAACGAGTGGTTTTCCACTTGCAGGATCGGGTATGGACCAGGGACCGGGCTGGTCCTGGAGTCGATGCGTGAGGGAGTTTTCCTGAGGAAAGCTGACCGATGATTCTCGGGGCGAGCCAGATGCCGGCCTGAGGGACAGGAGCGGGACCGGAGCAGTGGACCAGCGTGGTGGTTGCCGTCGGGAAAGCTCCGCTCATGCCGCCAGGGCTCCAGCAGGCTGAGCGCAATTCTCAGCCATGCCGGGCGCTGCTAGACTGACCGCCCCTTTCCCGCCAGTGCCTCCGCATGGTCCGCTTCACCCGTCATCAACGTCGTCGCTGGTCCCTGCCTCTGGTAGTGGTCCTGCTGCTGCATTCGGTGTTCGGCTTCTGCGAGGCAATGACCAACGTGCTCTGCCTGGAGCCGGGCGGAACGATGGTGGTGGAGCATGCGGGTGAGCCTTGCGCGAGCGACGTGCTGGAGCAGGAGCTTGGCGAGCCCTGCCTCGATATCTCTCTGGATGCGCATGACGACCATGCCACGTCACGCCTGACGTCGCCCGTCTCCGTCGACCTGCAACCGCTGTTCCTCCCGACGCTGGCCTACCTGCCCTGGCAGGCCCGATCCGCAGGCATGAACCGGCCTTCCGCGGCCGGTCCGCCGCCGACACCACACTCCGTCCTCATCAGGAAGACCACTGTCCTGCTCATTTGATTCCCTCTGCTGATCCGCGCTGTCCAGGCTGCCTGCGGCCTGTCGTGTTCATCGGTATGGAGTGGAATCATGTGGCGTTTTTCCCTGCTGGCCGGCGCTTTGCTGGCGAGCATCGCACTGGCCGAGCCGTCACCGGCTGATCGGCCCGTGTCTTCGCTGTCAGAAGCCCAGGCGCGAGCCCTGGCGACCAATCCTGATCTGGCCCAGGCCAAAGCCGAGCAGGAGGCGTTGACGGCAGAAGCGCGCCAGGCCGGCTACTGGCGCAATCCCGAGCTCGCAGTGACACGCGAGAACATGGGTGGCGATCGGCCCGAGTCGGACAGCCCCGAAACCCTTTTTGCCCTGGAGCAGACCTTGGAGCTCGGCGGCCAGCCCGGCAAACGTCGCGCCGTGGCCGAAGCACGCGCCCAGGGGCAGCAGGCCGGTCTCGCGGCACAGCAGCGGCTGCTGTCTCTGGAGGTGGCCTACCGCTGGCAGGGCCTGCTGATCGCGCAAGCCCGCGAAGCGGCGGCCAGTGAGGCATGGCGTGTCACCAGTGACACCCTGGCCACCCTGCGTGACCAGGTAAACGTCGGCAAGCTGGCGCCGCCTCAGGCACTGCGCGCGCAGGTCGCCGAGAGCAATGCACGCTTGCAGCTGACGGCAGCCACGGCAAACGTGCAGTCCGCCCGCGCCGCCCTGGCGGCGCTCTGGGCCGGACAGGCCCATGAGGTCGCGCTGACCTCGCTCCCTCCTTCCGTACCCGCGCCTACGGCTCCCCTGGCGCAGCTCGATAGCTGGCTTGCCGATGCTCCCGCCACGCAGCAGCGCGCCGCGCAGGAGGCCGAGCAGCAGGCGGCGCTGGCGCTCGCACGTGCCGAACGTCTGCCGGAGCTCACCGTGGGTGTCGGCATGCGCCAGTTCGAGGAATACGGCGACCAGGCGCTGGAGGTCGGCGTGCGTCTGCCGCTGCCTCTGCTGAACCGCCGCCAGGGCGAAATCGCGGCGGCGCGGGCGCGGTTGCAGGAAAGCGCCATCGCGCAGCGCGCCGGCACGGTGCGCGACCGCGACACGCT
>JAJFBF010000017.1 GCA_020697295.1 Moraxellaceae bacterium
GCATACCGAGGCGACCATCCGCCAGGTGTTCTTCGAGATCGACAACAAGGACCGCCTGGCGGCGCTGGCCACCTTGCTGCGCCACTACCGCCCCGCCTCCGCCGTGCTGTTCTGCAATACCAAGCAGCGTTGCGAGGACGTGCTGACGGCACTGGAGGGCCAGGGCTTCGCTGTCACCGCCCTGCACGGCGACCTCGAGCAGCGCGACCGCGACCTCACGCTGGTGCAGTTCGCCAATGGCAGCGTGCCGCTGCTGGTGGCGACCGATGTGGCCGCGCGCGGCCTCGACATCAAGAACCTGGAAGCGGTGATCAACGTCGAGATGGCTTTTGATGCCGAGGTGCATGTGCACCGCATCGGCCGCACCGGCCGCGCCGGCCAGGAGGGTCTGGCGCTGTCGCTGTGCGCACCGTCGGAAGCGCATCGCGTCAACGCCGTCGAGGACTACCAGAAGACCAAGGTGGACTGGCAGCCGCTGCCGGCGGTCACGAACAGCAATCCGCCGGCGCCACCGCGTATGGTCACGCTGAACATCGCCGGCGGGCGCAAGGACAAGCTGCGCCCGGGCGACATCCTGGGCGCCCTGACGGGCGAGGCCGGCCTCGCCGGCGCGCAGATCGGCAAGATCGACATCTTCGACATGCAGGCCTTCGTGGCGGTGGAGCGCAGTGTGGCCAGCGCGGCGCTGAAGGGCCTGGGCAAGATCAAGGGACGGGTGTTTCGGGTGCGCCGCATCTGAGGGTGCCGACGGCGGGCCGCTAGCGGCTTCACAGATTGTGGCGCCGGCCTCCCCTCCATCGCCCACGGACCGCACAGCAATTTTTCGACCCGATTTTCCGCTGGCCCCGCGACATCTGAGCATTCCGCCAGTTGCCCCGAAATTTTTTCTGCAGGCCTCGTTGCAACTTCGGTCAACCCGACTGGTGGTTTTCGTCATGGCCGGGGCCGGGGCTGTCACCGAGAATCGGACAGTCCCGATCCCCGACTGGAGTCCGCCATGACCGCACCCGTCCTGCTGCACCGGGAGGATGGCCTGGCCATCCTGACCCTCAATCGCCCCGGGCAGCTCAATACACTGGACCTGGCAATGGCGCAGGCCCTGCACGAGGCCTTTGCCGGCCTCGCCGCGGACGACAGCGTGCGCGCGGTATTGCTGCGGGCCGAGGGCAAATATTTCTGCGCGGGCGGCCATGTGGCGGAATTTGGCAGCCTGCTACAGCGCGAGGTCGCCGAAGGCCGGGACTATTTCACCCGCCTCATCCATCACGTGCATGCCACTGTGGCGCTGATTGCCGGCCTGCGCGCGCCGGTGGTGGCTTGCGTACAAGGCGGGGCCTCGGGCGCGGGCCTGAGCCTGGTGGCGGCCTGCGACTTTGCCTTCGCCAGCGAGAAGAGCGCCTGGAATACGGCCTATATGAGCCTGGGCACGACGCCGGATGGTGGCAGCACCTGGCTGCTGCCCCGTCTGATGGGGCTGCGCCAGGCACGCGAGTTGATACTGCTGGCAGAACGTTTCGGGGGCGAAGAGGCGCTGCGCCTGGGGCTGGTGAACCGGCTGCTGCCGACGGAAGCACTGGAGACCGAGGCCCGCGCGCTGGCCCAACGCTTGTCGCGGGGGCCGACCGCCGCCTATGGCCGCGCCAAGAAGCTGCTGGCCGACTCCCTTCAGGCCAGCCTGCCGACGCAATTGCAGGCCGAGGAAGAAAGTTTCCTCGCCTCGTCGGCCACCGCGGATTTCGTGGAAGGCGTAAGCGCCTTTCTGGAAAAGCGGCCAGCCGTCTTCAGCGGACGCTGAACCTGCCCTGGAGCCTGGCGGCAGAGACTGGCAAGAGTCTCTCCCCGCCACGCCTGGCCACGCATTGACTGCAGCACGCTCTGCGCGGGAGTCAGTACTGCTCCAGATAGGCGGAGCACTTGGTCAAACAACCAGGAGCCTGTTTCAGTAGGGGATTCTTCATTTTGCAGGTCGGGATGAATCCCGACCTACCGAAACAGGCTCCAAATGGCAGTGGCGGGCAGGAAATTATCCCTGCGGCGGCGTCTGTGGCTGGGGCCGCTGCTGCTGCCGCTGCGGCGGCTGTCCCTGCTGAGTTTCCTGGGAGGGGCGCTGCTGGCGTTGCTGCTCCTGTCCGCCCTGCCCCGTCAGCACGTTGCCGAGCCCGAGGCTGGCCAGCGACTGCACCGTCAGCGAGCCGCTAGGCGCCAGTCCCCGGGCCTGCTGGAACTTGCGCAGGGACTGCGCGGTCTGCCTGTCCCAGTCACCATCCACCGCATCCACGCCGAAACCGTTGCGGTTAAGTGCCTGCTGCACGAGACGGACGGCCTCAGGACCGGCCCAAAGTGGCGTACCCGGGCCCACTGCGCCCTTGCGGCTGCCTTTCAGGCTGCTGACTTGCTGTGGCGGCTGCTGACTCTGCTGCGGCTGACTCTGCTGCGGCTGGTTCTGCTGAGCCTGCTGCTGAGCCTGCTGTCCCGGCTGCGGCTGACCCTGCCGGGCTTGCTGTTGTGGCTGTTGGCCGGGCTGCTGACTCTGCTGCGCAGTGGGCTGCTGCCCCTGCTGCTGCGGCTGACCTTGCTGGGCCGTGGACTGCCGTTGCGGCTGCTGACCTTGTTGCGCCTGCTGAGCCTGCTGAGGCTGACCTTGCTGCTGCATCGACTGCCCCTGCTGCGAACGCTGCGCCTGCTGTTGGCCCTGCTGCTGCGGTTGCTGCTGACCCTGTTGAGCCTGTTGCTGTTGGCCTGGCCGAGTCTGCTGCTGGGCCTGCTGGGCCTGCTGGGCCTGCTGGGCCTGCTGTTGACCCTGCGGTTGCTGCTGCGCCTGCTGGCCTTGCTGCTGGCCGGCAGAAAATATCTGCTGCCCCACGCCCAGTGCAGCAATAAGTCCGGTATCGAGCTTGCCGGTCGGCTCCAGATCATTCACGCGCTGGAAGTTCTCCACGGCCTTTTCAGTGCCCGGCCCCCAGCGGCCATCCACGCTCTGCAGGGGAAAGCCCTGCTGGCTCAGTGCCTGCTGAACCTGTCGCACGGCGGTGGAACCCACGTAAACCGGCACGCCTTTGGCAGCGGCACCACTGGCCACCTGGCCGCTGCCCTGGGGAACGCCCTGACCGGAAAGCAGGGACGAAAGGCCAAGGCTGTTGAGGAGCTCGACAGTGAGAGTGCCCGTGGGATCAATGCCGGCGGAGCGCTGGTATTCCTGCGCCGCCTGTTTGGTCCGGGTACTCCACTGGCCATCCACGGTACCGGCGTTGAAGCCCTTGGCATTCAGCGCCTGCTGCACCTGCTGTACCGCTGGCGCATCGAGATAGATTTGGGTGCCCTCAGCTTCTGACTGCTGTTGCGCCTGCGACGCCTGCGCGTCCGGGCTCTTCTGCTTGGCATACACCGGGGCAATGGCCATGGCCGCCGCCAATGCCGCCATTGTGAACAGATGTCTTTGCATGACGTCCTCCTGTGCCGCAAGACGAAGGAGGCGTCACGCCCCCTCCACGGTCCAGAGCGAAGCTCACGGCGACGATTCATGCAGGAACGGCACTGACTGCAGCACAACTGCAGACACAAGGCCGGCTGGAGAACGACGTTACGCGGAGGGCACTCTGGTCAGAGTCAGTGCAGCGCGTGGCCGTTCAAAGTCCAGCAGAAGTTACAAAGGGCCAAGATAAAACTTCGCTTGGAGGGGGCGCGCGCTATACATCTGCAACCCGCCAGCACTAAGTGCAGAGCAGATCGGCACAAACCTGCATCCTCCTTGCTCATATGGCTGAGCGCTGCACAGCGGCGTCAGGCTGATGTCCAGGCGCGATCCAGAATGGCGCCAAAATCGGTATCGCGAGGCAACGCGCCGTAGTTGCGCTGGCCGCGCGTGTCGAGACGGCTGCGGCAAAAGGCGTCGGCCACCACCGCCGGCGCATGCTGCACCAGCAACGCCGCCTGCAGCGCCACGGCCATGCGATCCACCACGTCGCGCGCCCGCACCTCGAAGTCGGCAGAGTCGGCGAACTCTCCCAGCAGCGAATTGACGTGGGCGTCCAGCAGGGCATTTCCCCCCTTCGCCTTCTTGAGCTCGACAACGAAGGCCTCGACCACGGCAGGCGTCTTTTGCATGGCGCGCAATACATCGAGGCACTGCACGTTGCCGCTGCCTTCCCAGATCGCATTGACGGGTGACTCGCGGAACAGGCGCGGGAACATGGAATTTTCCATGACCCCACTGCCGCCGATGCACTCCATGGCCTCGTAGGCGTGATTGGGGGTGCGCTTGCAGATCCAGTACTTGCCCACGGCGGTCGCCAGGCGCACCAGCAGGTCCTCGTGCTCATCGTGACGGCTGTCCATGGCGCGGGCCATGCGCAGGGTCAGCGTGGTGGCCGCCTCGGACTCCAGGGCCAAGTCGGCAAGGACGTTGCGCATCAGCGGCTGGTCGATGAGTTTCTTGCCGAAGGCGGCGCGCTGCCGGCAGTGGTGCAGTGCCTGTGAGAGCGCCATGCGCATGCCGGCGCTGGAGCCGATCATGCAGTCAAATCGCGTCATGCTGACCATCTCGATGATGGTGCGCACGCCACGGCCCTCCTCGCCCACGCGCCAGGCCAAGGCGCCGCGCAGCTCGATTTCGCTGGAGGCGTTGGACCGGTTGCCCATCTTCTCCTTGAGGCGAAGTACCTCAAGCGGGTTCTTGCTGCCGTCCGGCCGCCAGCGCGGCACCAGGAAGCAGGTGAGTCCGCCCGGCGCCTGCGCCAGCACGAGAAAGAGGTCGCACATGGGTGCAGACAGGAAAAACTTGTGGCCCACGAGTTCATAGGCCTCGCCCACCGGATAGGCGCGGGTGGTGTTGGCGCGCACGTCAGAGCCGCCCTGCTTTTCCGTCATGCCCATGCCGACGGTAAGGCCGGCCTTTTCGTGCGCAGGGATGTTCCGGGGATCGTACACGCGTGAAGTGATCTTCGGCTCCCACAACGCCGCCAGCTCAGGCTGGGTGCGCAGCGACGGCACCGCCGCAAACGTCATGGTGACGGGACAGCCGTGGCCGGCTTCCACCTGCGAGTGCAGGAAGAAACGCGCGGCACGGGCGGCGTGGGCGCCGGGGCCGGGATTCGTCCAGGGTGAGGCATGCAGGCCATGCTCGATGGAGGTTCGCATGAGCTGGTGATACGCCGGATGGAACTTCACCAGGTCGACGCGGTTGCCAAAGCGGTCGTGAGTGTCAAACTCAGGTGTGTGACGGTTGGCGAGATCGCCCAGCTCCAGGTAATTGGCGCGTCCGATCATTTCGCCAAAGGCGGAGAGCGCGGTCGCCTCGTGGCCGGCGCCCTCGCGCTGCACCGCCTCCTGCAGCACCCTGTCGCGGGCGTAGAGGTTGTAGTCCTGCAGCTCGCTGGACACGTTGAACACCTCATGCGTGGCGGCCACGAATGGAGTGCAGGGAGTGGGGTCGTGGGGTGCGTTCATGGGGGCATATCCTCCGCTACAGTCTTGGGTTCGGGCAGAGCCGCTCGCACGGCGTCACCTCACTTAATACCTGTTCCAGTAGGGCAGCTTGCGTCTTGTCAGTCGGGATAAATCCCGACCTACCGAAAGCGGCCACTAGTCCGTTTTTATTTCAAGACGAGCCTCGCACCAGGCGGTGGTGCTGTGCGCCGTGGTCTCGGCCAGGCGGTTGCCCTGGCCATCAAAAATCATCGACATACCCTGGCTGGGCACGAAAGGCGCGCCGGCGCCCCAGTTGGCGTTGGCCACGGCGATGCCATGACGCCGCGCCAGTGCCGCCAGACGGTCGTTGCGGCTGTCGTGCTCTTCCACCCAGGCCGAGGGAAACAGCAGCAGATCAGCGGCCTGGAGCTCATCCCAGGCGTCCTGCTCGATAAAGTGCAGGTCGAAGCAAATGCCGGCGCAAACCTTGATGCCCTCGAAATCGACCACCGGCGTACCGAGATCGCCGGGCGTGGCCCAGGCTTCCGGATACCAGGGATGGCGCTTGCGCCAGTGCCCGATGCGCCGGCCCTCGCGATCAAAGAGCAGGTAGCTGTTGTAGAAATCCGGGCCGTCGCGCTCGACCAGGGAGCCGGCCAGGCCGATGCCGTGGCGCCGCGCCAGATCCGCCAGGATGTGCGCCGTGGCGCCATCCAGCGGTTCGGCAAAGGGCGTCAGGTCGAAGTTGCCACGCGGCGAGACATAGCCGCAGAGGGCCAGCTCCGGCAGCAGGACGAAATCGGCGCGATGCGCCGCCAGCAATGACTCCAGCCGGGCAAGCTGGCCCGCGGCATCGCCAAAGGTGGCCGGGAGTTGGGCAATGCCGACGTTGATGCCGTACTTCATTCCTGCTCTCTCATCCGGATGTCGCTACCGCTGCCGTCATCACAGCCACTGGTCCATCGCCCCGACCAGGGGTCGCCTCAAGACGCGCGTCCGGCGGACACCATCCGCATCACGTCGAGATAGCCGGGCGCCACCGGCACGGCATTGCGCTCGCGCAGCAGGCGATGCATCTGCGGCAGGCGGAAATAGGGCACTGACGCCATGACATGGTGCTCGATATGGTGGTTCACATGGATCGGCGCCACGGTGGCGCGGGCGAGCCAGCCGGCGCGGGTGCTGCGGGTATTGCGGAACATGTCGGCGGTCTTCTCGGTGCAGGCGTGCTCGGCCATCGAACGGATACGCACGAAAAGTGCGAAGGGCGTCATGTAGGCCACGACCCAGGCGGCGAAGAGCCAGGGATGGCCCACGGCCCAGAGCGCGGCAAAAAGCAGGCCATTGACGATCACGGTCGGCGTCACGTTGCGCGCGAACATCGCCACGCGGTAGCCGGTGCTCACGCCCTCCTTCGGCAGCCACACCACGTCGTTGGCCACCGTCCACTTCACATAGCCGGCATCCATCAGGAAGCGACCGATGAAGAACTTGACCCCGGTGACTCCGGCGATGTCACGCAGGAGCTTGCGCGCGAGCGAGGCGCGGCTGCAGGGAAAGGGCGCCACCAGCGAGATATCGGTGTCCTCCGCCGTGCCGGTTTTGGTGTGGTGGATGAAATGGTGGGCCTTGTACTTCTGCAGGTCGTTCCAGATGGGGCGCGCACAGGTCCAGTCGGCAAAGACGTCGTTGAGCCACTTCGATTTGAATAGCGTGCCGTGCGAGGCATCGTGCATGAGGATGGCGAGACAGAGCTGGCGGCCGGCGATAAGGCAGAGGCCGAGCACTATTACGGGAATGGCAAGGACGAGCGGCTGCGCGCCCGCCCAGGCCAGCAGCGCGAACGAGGCCGCGATCACGGCCCAGGTCGAGCCCACGGCCCAGAAGCCCATGAGATCGGAGCGCGCGGTCAGCATCTTTATCTCGTCGCGGGTGAAAAGATCGGTGACCTTGCGACGGGTTTCCGCGGGCAACTCCACAGGCGTGGCGGATTCAGGGATGGCGGCAGTCATGGGATCTCCGGGTTCAGGGGGCCGTGCGGGATTTGGAGGCGTTCGCGGCCGGCGGCGCCGCTTGCGCAGAAAAATTGCGCCAGATGTCGCGACCGGCGCGATCAAAGTCGAGAACCGTGGCGACAAAAGTGCGACGCTCGTCACTGTCCACCAGCGGCTCGGGCAGCAAGGGATCGAACACGACCTGGCGGATGGCCTCGCTGCCGATCAGGAAGGATTCGCGGGCGGCGACCTCGGGCTCCAGAACAGCGGCACGGGCCAGCCACTTCTCGAGTTGCTGGCGCGACTGCCGGTAGTGGCGGGTCAGCGCCTTGCCGTCCCAGAGGGCGCGGGCGCGCTTCTCGCTAACGGCATCGAGCTCACTGGCCAGGAATACCGCGGCGTCCTCTTCCAGGCCCAGCTTGTGCAGGCGCCGGCGCACGCCCTCGACGCCGCCCACCAGGTTATCGGGGCGCAAGTAGAGTCCACGGTCGAGTTCGCGCAGGCCCAGCAGCGCCAGGGCACGGTCGCGGGCGCGCAGGGCCACGCGGTCGCTGCGCCCCAGGTTGCCGACATGCACCGCCACCCACCCGCCCTGCCATTCACGCACGCGCTGCTCGGCCGTCGGCCAGGTGGCCACGTCCGCGGCCAGGCCCGTGCCATTGGGTCCCAGACGATAGCTGCCACGGCCGGCGGCTTCGATGAGTCCGGCGCCGGCCAGGCGGACCAGGGCCACGCGCACACTGTTCTCGCGGATGCCGAAGAGGGCGCTGCCGGCCACGGCGTCACGCGCGCTGAGCTCGCCGTCGTCGGCGGCCAGCAGGAGCTTGAGGATCAATTGCCGGGGTTGGGGAGCCATGTCGCTACATTACATCCTATGACGCCATTTGCTATGTTGTGCAATGTTTCATAGGATGACATCAATTGCAATATCACGTAATGCCTGCAGGAGCTGCCCCATGCCCGCCACCGTGACCCTGGAGCGCCAGCCTCCCCTGCTGCTGGTGACAATCAACCGCCCCGGGGCGCGCAACGCCGTTGATGGTCCCACTGCCGCCGCCCTGGCCGCGGCCTTTCGCGACTTTGACGCCGATCCGGAGCTCGCGGTGGCCATCCTCGCCGGCGGAGGCGAGCACTTCTGCGCGGGTGCCGACCTCAAGGCCGTGGCCGGCGGCGATCCCGCCCGCGCCAACCGCCTTTCGCCGGAAGGGGACGGCCCCATGGGCCCGACCCGCCTGCGATTGTCCAAGCCCGTGATCGCGGCCGTCTCGGGCTATTGCGTCGCCGGCGGCCTCGAGCTGGCGCTCTGGTGCGACTTGCGCGTCGCGGACGAGACGGCTGTGTTCGGTGTGTTCTGCCGCCGCTTTGGCGTCCCGCTCATCGATGGCGGCACCGTGCGCCTGCCGCGCGCCATTGGCATGAGCCGCGCCATGGACATGATCCTGACCGGGCGCCCGGTCGAGGCGCAGGAAGCCCTGCAGATGGGACTGGCCAATCGCGTGGTGCCGGCTGGCCAGGCGCTGGCCGCAGCGCGCGAACTGGCGCTGCAGGTGGCGGCGTTTCCGCAGGCCTGCCTGCGGGGCGACCGGCTGAGTGCCTTTGAGCAGTGGGGGCTGGCGGAGCAGGTCGCCCTGGACAATGAGTTCGCGCACGGAATGAAGACATTGCAGTCCGGCGAGACCGTGGCTGGCGCGACGCGATTCAGCCAGGGGGCGGGCCGCCACGGGGAATTCGGGGAGTCGGCAACATAGTTGGCGAGGGAGTCGGAGAAAGGGCCGGGGCGCCAGTCGGGCCAGGCGCCCCCGACTGAAGCCCGACCTACATTTTTATCGACAAACAGGGTCACCGCAGGAGAAGGAAAATGGAAACGTTAAAGACGATGACCTATGAGGTCACCGGCCGCATCGCCCGCATCACGCTGAACCGTCCCCAGCGCGGCAACGGCATCACCATGGACATGCCACGCGAACTGGCAGCCTGCGTCGAGCGCGCCAACCTCGACCCGGCCGTGCATGTGATCGCACTGGCGGGCAACGGCACCGGCTTCTGTGGCGGCTATGACCTCGTCGACAGCGCCGAGTCACTGAGTTTCGAGCATCAGGGCGAGCGTGATCTGCCACCGGGCTCGCCGGCCGATCCACTGGTGCAGATGCAAAACCACATTCCCGGCCAGGTCTGGGATCCGGTGATCGACTACCAGGGCATGAGCCGCAACGTGAAGGGCTTCATGAGTCTCTTCCATTCCGACAAGCCCGTGGTGTGCAAGGTGCACGGCTTTTGCGTCGCCGGCGGCACCGACATGGCGCTGTGCTCGGACCTGCTCGTCATCGCCGACGACGCCAAGATCGGCTACCCGCCGGCGCGCGTGTGGGGATCGCCCACCACTTCACTGTGGTTCCACCGCCTCGGGCTCGAGAAAGCCAAGCGCCTGCTCTTCACCGGCGACTGCCTTTCGGGCAAGGAAGCGCAGGAATGGGGCCTGGCCATCGAGTCGGCTCCGGCCGACCAGCTCGATGCGCGCTTCGAGAACCTGCTGTCGCGCATTGCGCGCATGCCGGTCAACCAGCTGGTCATGATGAAGCTGCTGCTCAACCAGTCGGTACAGCAGCAGGGACTGCACACCACGCAGATCCTCGGCACCGTCTTCGACGGCATCACCCGCCACACCAAAGAGGGCTTCGCCTTCCAGCAGCGCGCCGCCGAAGCCGGCTTCAAGCAGGCCGTGCGCGAGCGCGACGAGCCCTTCGGCGACTTCGGACTGTCCTCCTTCAAAGGCTGAGCTGCGGGGCGGGTGACCCGGGTCGCCCGCCCCCTCTCTTTGCGCCACAGGATCGACCTGGACGCAACACCTTCCCTTCACCACGGCGCATTTGCTAAGTTGGCAGGCTGTCCGCGACCATCGCGGACCAGGATAACGTCAGGCCTCGCGCATCCGCGGGCCGACCATAAGCCCTTCTTCTTATCCCGGCCCCTGTCCGCAGCGGGCCGGCTGCCGGATGCCCCGAATGTCGTTCGAGTCACCTCCCCCCAGCCTGGCGCGCAGCCGCATGCTGGCCAATGTCGCGCTGATCACGACGGCCCTGCTCTGGGTCGTCCTCCTCGTCCTGGAAAAGCTGTTTCCCGAATACCACACGCTGCTGGCCATCCTGGCGCTGGGCGCCGAGGCCGGCGTTGTCGGCGGCCTGGCCGACTGGTACGCGGTCACCGTGCTGTTCCGCAATCCCTTCGGCCGCCTGCCGCTGCCGCGCCTGCTGCGCGAACATACCGAGATCATCCCGCGCAACAAGGCGCGCATCGCCGTGTCGATGGGGCGCTTCGTCCAGGAAAACTTCATGGCGCCGCACATCCTGCGCAAGTCCATGCGGGAGACCGACATCAGCCTCGCCATGGGCGACTGGCTGGCGAAGGAGGAAAACGTCCGGCGCATCAGTGACGTGGTGCAGCGCGTGGGCCCGCGCCTGCTGCAGGTCTTCGAGAGCCGCGACATCCAGGCCTTCCTGCAGGAAAACGCCATCGAGTGGGTAAAGGGCACGCCCATGCACCAGATGGTGAGCGAGATCCTGCGCGCGGTTCTGGAAAACGACTTCCACCACGAGGCGCTGCAGCTGGGCCTCGACAGCGCCGACAAATGGGTCAAGGCCAATCCGCAAAAGGCGCGCGATGCCGCCACCCGGATTTTCCAGGAGCTGGGTGTGGGCGGCATCACGCGCACGGCGAGCTGGGTCGGCATCGATGTGGAAAAGCGCATCATCGAGACCTTCGTGCAGCAGGTGGAGGCCTTGCTGGAGGATCGCGCCCACCCCTGGCGCCTCGGCCTCGAGGAAAACGCGCATGACATGATGGTGGCGCTGCAGGATGCCAACAGCGAGTCCTCGCAACGCCTCAACGACATCAAGAACGCCCTGGTGTCGAGCCCGGCGGTGGTCAACTTTGTCACCAGCGCCGTCATGGTCTTGCGCGACGCCGTGAAGACCGACCTGCAGCAGGAGAACTCGGGCCTCGCCGCCAACCTGCGCGGCGCCCTCCTCCGCCTGGGACGCCACTTGCAAGATGACCCTCAGGTGCGCGCTTCGCTGAATGCGGAGTTCGAGGACCTGGCCGTGGTTTTCGCCGACGACTACGCCGACGCCATCATTGCCTACGTGAGCAGCCGCATCCACGACTGGGACACGCGCGAGATGATCGCCAAGATCGAGACCGAGGTCGGCGGCGACCTGCACATGATCCGTGTCAACGGCGTGGTAGTGGGGGGATGCATCGGCTTGCTGCTGGGCGTGACGCGAGCGCTGGTCGATCGCATCTGAGGGCGGCGCGGCGGGACGCTGGCGGCAGCGCCCCGCCGGAGCAGCAGCGTCCGCGCCTGCGGGTGGTGGCCCGACGCCGGTGCAACCGCACCCCTGGAGCGATCCGGGCCACCCGCAACCGGATTCGGCGGGCTGCCAAATCAAACCCATCTCCTGCAATAAAATTCCATCCATCCGGCAACGGTTCCACGCTGGCGTAGCGGCGAGCTCAGGCTCAGCCTGAGTGCTTTCCGGGAGCTTCCCTGAGGGGCTGCCCTCGCCTGCCCTCGCGCTACGCCGGTACCGTCATGGAACTCGATCCCGTCCTGCTTGCCCGCATCCAGTTCGCCTTCGTGGTGTCCTTCCACATCCTGTTCCCGGCCTTCACCATCGGCCTCGCCTCCTACATTGCCGTGCTGGAGACGCTGGCGCTGTGGACGAAGCGCGACGTCTACACGCGCCTTTCGCAATTCTGGACGAAGATCTTCGCGGTATCCTTCGCGATGGGCGTGGTCTCGGGCATCGTCATGGCCTACCAGTTCGGCAGCAACTGGAGCCGGTTTGCCGATACCACCGCCGCGGTGATAGGCCCGCTGATGGGCTACGAGGTGCTCACCGCGTTCTTCCTCGAGGCCACCTTCCTCGGCATCCTGCTCTTCGGGCGGCAGCGCGTGCGGCCGGAGCTGCACCTGCTTGCCGCCTGGATGGTCGCCCTGGGCACGCTGACCTCCGCCTTCTGGATCCTGAGCGCCAACAGCTGGATGCACACGCCAGCGGGCTACGCGCTCCAAAACGGCCGTTTCGTGGTCACGGAATGGTGGCAAGCGATCTTCAATCCATCCTTCCCCTACCGCTTCGTGCACATGGTCACCGCGGCCTACCTCACCACCGCCTTTGTCGTGATCGGCGTCAGCGCCTGGTACCTGCGCCAGCGGCGCTTCACCGACAGTGCGCGCACCGCCTTAAACATGGGCCTCGGGCTCATCGCGCTGCTGGCGCCGCTGCAGCTCGTGTTCGGCGACCTGCATGGCCTGAATACACTGGAGCACCAGCCCGCCAAGATTGCCGCCATCGAAGGCCACTGGGAGACCGGACGCGGCCTGCCGCTCGTGCTGTTCGCGCTGCCGGACGAGGCGGCCGAGCGCAACCGTTTCGCACTGGAAATTCCCAAGGTCGGCAGTCTCATCCTCACGCACCAGTGGGACGGCGAGATCCGCGGCCTCAAGGCATGGCTGCCACAGGATCGCCCCCCGGTGGTGGTGGTGTTCTTCGCCTTCCGGCTGATGGTGGCGCTCGGCCTCCTGATGATCCTGGTCGGCCTTGTCAGCCTCTACCTGCGACTGCGCCGGCGGCTCTTTGACAGCGAACCCTTCCTGCGCCTCTGCAACGCCTGCCTGCCCATCGGCTTCCTTGCCCTGCTGGCCGGCTGGTTCACCACCGAGGTCGGCCGGCAGCCCTGGACGGTCTACGGCCTGATGCGTACCGCCGATAGCACGTCGCCGGCCATCGCAGGCGTGCATGTGCTGGCCTCGCTGCTGGTCTACATCGTGGTGTACACGGTGATTTTTGGTGCAGGCAGGCTGGAGGCAGCGAAGCGACCGCTGTCCTCGCCCGGCACGGCCCTGGACGACGAGGGCTAGCGCATGGAGCTCGATCTCGCGCTGGTCTGGGCCGGCATCATCGGCTTTGCCGTGGCCATGTATATCCTCATGGACGGCTTCGACCTTGGTGTCGGCATCCTCTTCTTCTTCGTGCGCGACGAGGACGAGCGCGACGTGATGATGAACACCGTTGCGCCGATCTGGGATGGCAACGAAACCTGGCTGGTGCTGGGTGGTGGCGGCTTGCTGGCGGCATTTCCGCTGGCCTACGCCATCATCCTCCCGGCGCTATATTTTCCGGTACTGATCATGCTGGTCGCACTGATCTTCCGCGGCGTAGCCTTCGAGTTCCGCTTCAAGAGCCACCATCGCGCGCGGTGGGGCCGCGCCTTCTTCTGGGGCTCGCTGGTCGCCACTTTCGCGCAAGGCCTGGTGCTTGGCGGCTTCCTGCAGGGCTTCAAGGTGGAGGGTCGGGATTTCGCCGGCGGCGTATTCGACTGGATGACACCCTTCGGTATCGGTTGCGGGGTCGCCCTCGTCACCGGCTATGCGCTGCTGGGTGCGACCTGGCTGATCCTGAAGACCGAAGGCGGCCTGCAGGCGCGCTTCTACCGGCTGGCCATGCCTCTCTGCCTCACCCTGATCGCCTTCATCGGCGTGTTTTGCGTGTGGGCGCCGCTGACGTTTCCCTCGATTGCGAGTCGCTGGTTTACGTTGCCAAACTTCTTCTTTCTGTTGCCGATCCCGGTGCTTACGGTCGGCGTCGCGCTCGCGCTCTTCCTGTCGCTCAGGCGGCAGGAAGAGATCAAGCCCTTCGCTCTGTCATTGCTGTTGCTGCTGCTGACCTATATCGGCTTCGGCGTAAACCTCTGGCCCTATGTCGCGCCCCCGTCCATCACGCTCTGGGAGGCGCAGACGACGCCAAGCTCCCAGATTTTCCTGCTCGTCGGCGTGCTGGTATTGATGCCGGCAATCCTGTTCTACACCGGGTATTCCTACTTCGTGTTCCGCGGCAAGGTGCGCGCCGGTGAGGGCTACCAGCACTAAACCGCTCCGGTTCGCGGATGCGCCGCCACCGACAAGCTGCGCGGCCGCTAGTGGCGGGGATACCGCCAAAAAAATAGCCCCGGCAGGACCGGGGCTTTTTCAGGTTACGCAAGTCAACCGCCGGCCCGCAGTGCCGTGGTGCGGCGAAACCTTGCCCGCTAGGTCACCAGCACGACCTTCCCGGTGACCTTGCGCTCCATCAGCGCGCGCAAGGCTTCGCCTGCCTTCTCCAGCGGATAGCGCTGCGAGATATGCGGTTTGAGTTCACCCTGCATCAGCCACTGGAAGAGCTGCATGCCATTACCCATATTGGCCTGCGGCTCGCGCGCGGCGAAGTCGCCCCAGAACACGCCCAGGATGGCACAGCCCTTGAGCAGGGCCAGGTTGAGCGGGATCTTCGGGATGTCGCCGGCGGCAAATCCCACGACCAGGTAGCGGCCCTTCCAGGCGATGCTGCGCAACGCCGGCTCGGCATACTTGCCGCCGACCGGGTCATAGATCACGTCCACGCCGCGGCCGTCGGTGAGCGCCTTGATGCGCTCGCGCAGGTCTTCGCTTTCATAATTGATGAGCTCATCGGCGCCATGCTCGCGACAGACCGCAAGCTTTTCCGCGGTAGAGGCCGCGGCGATCACGCGCGCGCCCATTTTCTTGCCCAGTTCGATGGAGGCCAGGCCGACGCCACCTGCCGCACCCAGCACCAGCAGCGTCTCGCCGGCCTGTAACTGCGCACGATCCTTGAGTCCGTGATAGGAGGTGCCGTAGGTCATCATGAAGGCGGCCGCCACTGCGGGGTCCAGGCCTGGCGGCAAGGGCACGACCTGCTTCACGTCGGCCAGCACTTCCTCGGCAAAGCCGCCCCAGCCGGTAAAGGCCAGCACCGGCTGTCCCGGCTGCAAGTGTTTCACGCCCTCGCCCACGGCCTTGACCACGCCGGCCAGCTCGCCGCCCGGCGAGAACGGCAGCGCCGGCTTGAACTGGTAGAGGTTCTGGATGATCAGGGTATCGGGAAAATTCACGCCGCAGGCCTGGACACTGATGACCACCTGCTTCGGACCCGGCACCGGCGACGGCACCTCCTCCACTACCAGGGTTTCGGGCAGGCCATGCTGCTTGCAGAGGACAGCTTTCATAATTTTTTCAGCCTCGGGGAAATGCGCTGGCCGGATGCCAGCGGGAACCGGAAGTCACGAATCAGAAGCCAGGAATCGGCGGTAGCCCGCCAGCAATTGCCGGCAATCAGCAATCAGAACCTGAAGCCAAAGGTCACCAGTCACCGTGCCGCATACAGCAGCGCCAGCGCAATCACGGCCGGCACCGCCTGCACCCAGACGATGCGCTTGCTGACGGTGGCACCGCCAAATAGGCCGGCCACGATCACGCAGGAGAGAAAGAAAACCTTCTCCGGAAAGCCGTCAGCTCCCAGCAAAAGCCCCCAGAGCAGGCCGGCGGCCAGGAAACCGTTGTAAAGCCCCTGGTTGGCGGCCAGCGCGCGGCTTTGCTCGGCAAAGTCCGCCTTCAGGCCAAAGACGCGGCGGCCGTAGGGCTTGGTCCAGAGGAACATCTCCAGTACGAGAAAGCCGACGTGCAGCAGGGCCACCAGCGCAATGGCGATGTCAGAAAGGATGATCATGGATAAGCCTCGGATTCAGCTGGAGAAGAAACGCTCCCCGACAGGAAGAGCCATGAGCAACCACGGCTTCACCTGAACAATACCCGGAATCGGTGCTTCGGGCACGGCACTGAAAAAGGCCGTCAGCAGTGGCGCCAATGAGGCCACCGGCTGCGCTCATGGCCCGAGCCGCCTCATCCCAGCAGGTAGCCGCCATCCACGTTGAGGCAGGTGCCGGTGGTATAGCTCGCGCCCGGGGAGACCAGGTACAGCACCGCCGCCGCCATTTCATCCGGCTGCGCCACGCGGTTCATGGGCACGTGCTGCAGCACCGTCTTCAGGATCTGCTCATTCTGCGTCAGCGCCGAGGCGAACTTCGTCTCGGTAAAGCCGGGCAGGAGCGCATTCACGCGCACGCCCAGCGGCGCGCACTCCTTGGCGAAGGCATGGGTCATGGAAATCACCGCCGCCTTGGTGATGGAGTAGATGCCCTGCCACTGGCCGGGAATCACGCCGTTCACCGAGGCCACGTTGACGATGGCGCCGCCGCCATGCTGTCCCATCAGTCGGGTGGCAAACGACGACATGAAGAAATAGCCGCGGATATTCACGTCCAGCGTCTTCTGGAAGGCGCCCAGGTCGGTGTCCTGGATGGGGCCGAAGTAGGGATTGGCGGCAGCATTGTTGATGAGGATGTCGAGACGGCCATGTTTGGCCGTGATGGCGGCAAAGGTCGCCTCGATCTGGTCCATCTCGCCGATGTGGCAGGCCATGACCTCGGCACTGCCCCCGTCGGCGCGGATGCTGGCGGCGACGCGCTCGCAGCCCTCCACCTTGCGGCTGGCGACAATGACATGGGCGCCGTTGGCCGCGAGGAGGCGGGCAATGGCCTCGCCGATGCCGCGGCTGCCGCCGGTGACGAGGGCGATCTTGCCGGTGAGATCAAAGGGGTTTTTCATGAAATGGCTCCCGAAGCGGTTCAGCGATAAGTGATCAGCGCGGGCTCGTCGTGTACCTCGAGATGCGCCGTGCTGTTGAAGGAATGCAGGCTGACTTCGTCGGCCCGGTACAGGATGCGGGTCACGCTGCTGTTGGCGATGGTGCCGTTGAGCGCGAAACAGCGATGGTTATCGAGCCCCAGGAGTTCCTGGAGGATGACGGCGATGGCGCCGCCTGAAGTGAACACCATCACGTCTCCCCCTTCGCGCTGGATCTCGCGGAAAGCGTCGACGACACGCCGGCGGAAATCCGGCCAGGACTCGTTGTACTCGTGGTCCAGGCCGCCGCTGTGCCAGCGTGTCATGGCCTGCGTGAAGAACTCGTGGAAGGCCTGGCGCGGCGTCGGATGCTCGGCGATGAATTTCACCATGGCTGCCTTGTCGGCGAACTCCGGGCGATGCACCTCGATGACGTTTTCATGGTCGAACTCGGCCAGGCCCGGCACATCGGCGGCCACCACCGCCTGGCCATAGCCGGCGGCAAAGTTATCAAAACTCTGCCGGTGCCGGTGCATGGGGCCGCACAGCAGCCGGCCGGCCTGGAAGCCGCGCGCACGCCACCACTCGCCGAGCAGGCGGCACTGGCGTTCGCCCAGCGGCGATAGCTGGTCATAGTTCGCGGCGCCAAACGACGCCTGCCCGTGACGGACCAGATAAATGCTGGCCATTACAGGCGCGACGCCCGGATCAGGTTGAGGCAGCGCTGTTCCAGGTAGTTCACCATCGGCCCGAACTGCGCGAAGGCCGGATTGGTGGTCTGCTTGTGGTAATAGCGGTACCAGATCTGCTGCGCGATGCCGGCCAGGCGGAACAGCCCGTAGACCTGGTAGAAATCAAAGTTCTGCACCGTCCAGCCGGTCTTTTCACCGTACCAGGCAATGACCTCGTCACGCGTCAGCATGCCGGGCGCCGTGGTGGGCTGGCGTCGCATCATCTGGAAAACGGGGTCGTCGTCGGACTGCACCCAATAGGCGAGCGTATTGCCAAGATCCATGAGCGGATCGCCGAGTGTCGCCATCTCCCAATCCAGCACGCCGATCACCTGCAGGCTGTCCGGGTCCAGCACCACGTTGTCAAAACGGTAGTCGTTGTGGATCAGCGTGATGGCCACTTCACCGGCCGGCTTCTTCGCCTCCAGCCAGGCGATCACTTCCGCAAAATCCCGGTTGTCGGGCGTATGGGCATTGCGCAGGCGCTCGCTCCAGCCACTGATCTGCCGGCTCACATAGCCCTCGCCCTTGCCCAGGGACTCCAGCCCCGCCGCCTTCACGTCCACCCGGTGCAGCTCGACCAGCTTGTCGATCACGTCCAGGCAGAGCGCACGCGTTTTTTCCGGGGTCAGCGCCAGCGCCGGCGGAAAGTCCTGGCGCGGAATCACGCCGACCAGTCGCTGCATGACATAGAAATCGCAGCCCATCACCGCCTCGTCCTGGCATAGCGCCAGCACTTCCGGCACATAGGGATAGACCGGCTTCAGCGCCTGCATGATCTTCGCTTCGCGCACCATGTCGTGCGCGCCCTTTGCTTTCTTGCCCGCCGGGGGACGGCGCAGGATCAGGTCGCGGCTCGCATACTGGATCAGGTAGGTGAGGTTGGAGGCGCCGCCGGGGAACTGTTTTATCTCCGGCAGACCCTCGAGCCCAGGGAGCTGCTGCTTCAGAAACCGGTCCACTGCCGCCGCATCGAGTTCATCACCCTTGCGGACACTGCGCGCTTCGTCGATCACGCTCATTTGATTCCATCCTGAAAGCAATTCTGAGCCGGCCAGGGCGGCCGGCGACCCCTCCCGCCAGTCGCGGGAGGGGGAGTATCTCAGTGCACGCGGCCCGGCGCGTATTTGGCCAGCTCGATCTTGGCGATCACGCGGCGATGCACCTCGTCGGGCCCGTCAAAGATACGCATGGCGCGGCAATAGGCAAACAGCGCGGCCAGCGGCGTGTCATCGGACATGCCGGCGCCGCCATGAATCTGGATCGCGGCATCAATGACGGACAGCGCGGCCTTCGGCGCCACCACCTTGATCTGGGAAATCTCGCTCATGGCGCCCTTGCTGCCCACCTTGTCCATCATCCATGCCGCCTTCAGGGTGAGCAGGCGCGCCTGCTCGATGTCCATGCGGGCATTGGCGATGGTGTCGGGGTTGCTGCCGAGCAGCGCCAGCGACTTGCCAAAGGCGGTGCGGCTGACGGCGCGCTGGCACAACAACTCCAGGCCCCGCTCCGCCGCGCCGATGGCGCGCATGCAATGGTGGATGCGACCGGGGCCAAGGCGGCCCTGCGCCACCTCGAAGCCGCGTCCCGGCCCTGCGATGAAGTTCGCCACCGGCACCCGCACATTGGTGAAGGTGACTTCGCCATGGCCGAAGGGTTCGTCGAACCTGCCAAACGACGGCAGCATGCGCTCGATATGGATGCCCGGCGTGTCCAGCGGCACCAGCACCATGGAATGCCGCTGGTGCTTGGGCGCCTCCGGATCGGGATTGGTCAGGCCCATGAAGATGACGAACTTGCAGTTCGGATGGCCAATGCCGGAGCTCCACCACTTGCGGCCGTTGATGACGATCTCGTCACCCTCGACGACGGCGGTGGCCTGCATATTGGTGGCATCGGAGGAGGCGACGCCGGGCTCGGTCATGCAGAAGGCGGAACGGATGGCGCCGTCCAGCATCGGCTTCAGCCACTGCTCTTGCTGGTCGTGCGTGCCGTACTTCACCAGCACTTCCATATTGCCGGTGTCGGGCGCGTTGCAGTTGAAGATCTCGGGCAGCATGGGATGGCGGCCGGTCTCCTCGGCCAGCGGCGCATATTCCAGGTTGGACAGCCCCGGGCCCCACTCCGCCTCCGGCAGGAACAGGTTCCAGAGGCCGGCGGCCTTTGCCTTCGCCTTCATTTCCTCCATCACCGCCGGCTGCTGCCAGGGCGCGGTCTTGAGCGCGTCGTGATAGGCCTTTTCGTTGGGCTCCACCACGTCCTTGATGAACTGGCGGATGCGGGCCTGGTACTCCTGGCAACGGGGGGAATAGGCAAAATCCATGGACTTGCTCCTCAGGGGGAATGGGCAGAGCCTAGCGGCCGGGCTATGATGCGTCTAATCAATAGATTGCATGGTGCACTATTCATCCCATGGATATCCGCAAACTTGATCTCAACCTGCTCGTCGTCCTCGAGGCCATCCACGCCGAAGGCAGCCTGACCCGGGCCGCGCAGCGCCTGAACCTGTCGCAGCCGGCGGTGAGCCATGCCCTGGGCCGCCTGCGCGAGGCCCTGGACGATCCCCTGTTCCTGCGCCAGGGCAACCGCATGGTGCCGACCTCGCGCACCCAGCGCCTGATGGGACCGCTGCACGAGGCGCTCGGCCTGATTGGCGAGGCGGTCAAGGAAGGCGCCCGCTTTGATCCGGCCACCTCGCGCCAGCTCTTCCGGCTGGGACTGCGCGACGTGTTCGAGGCCACGACCCTGCCCGCCCTGCTCGGCCAGATTGCCCGCGAGGCCCCCGAGGTGCGCCTGGCCAGCGTGCGCGCCGACCGCCGCGAGCTGGAGACCGACCTGGCCGATGGCCGCCTCGACATTGCCCTGGACGTGCTGCTGCCCCTTTCGCCCGACAGTGACATCCGCCGCGCACCGCTCTCGCATGACCGCCTGATGGTGGTGGCGCGACGAGGGCATCCGGCCGTCCGGCGCGGCGCGCTGTCGCTGGAGGATTATCTGGCCGCCGGCCACCTGCTGGTGTCCTCGCGCCGCCGCGGTCCCGGCTTCGAGGACCAGGAGCTGGCCCGGCTCGGCCACGAGCGCCAGATCGTGCTGCGCTGCCAGCACTACTTTGCCGCCTGCCGCGTGGTGGAGAGCACCGATCACCTGCTGACCATGCCGGCGCAATACGCCGCGGTCGCCAATGCCGGGCTCGGGAATGTGCTACTGGAGATGCCGGTTGAATTGCCGCCGATGGATGTCTATCTGTACTGGCATGAGAGCCGCGAGAACGACCCGGGCAATCGCTGGCTGCGCGAGAATATCTGCGCGCAGTTCAGCCCGCCCCGAAAACATACACCCCAAGCGTAGGCCAGGCTTCAGTCGGGGGCGCCGCCGGGAGTGCCTGGCAGCGGATACCTGGCGGGCGACACTTGGCCCGGCACGGCCATGGGCCCGTGCTAGAAGCTGTGAGCTACGGGCGCAAGGCAGAGCAAGGAAGGCGATGCTCGGCGGCCGCCAATTGAAAAGGCCCGGGGCATTGCTGCCGCCGGGCCTGCGCATTCCATCCCCTGCCTACAGATAGGACGAGGCATCCTCGACATCAAGCTGTTCGGGCCGCAAATGCACGCGCGCGTACTTTTCCCATACCCGCGACTTGACGAAGAGTTCGTAGAGGTCGGGGTCGATATGGTTCTGCTGCTTCATCTTCTGCAAGATGGACAGCGACTGCGAGATCTTCATCGGCGCCTTGTAGGGCCGGTCGCTGGAGGTCAGCGCCTCGAAAATATCGGCGATGGCCATCATGCGCGCCGGCCAGGACATCTGCTCGCGCTTGAGGCCGCGCGGGAAACCAGTGCCGTCCATCTTCTCGTGGTGGCCGCCCGCATACTCGGGCACGCGCTTCAGGTTTTTCGGGAAGGGCAGTGATTCCAGCATCTGCACCGTGACCTTCATGTGGTCGTTGATCTTCTGGCGCTCTTCAAAAGACAGCGTGCCGCGCTCGATGCAAAGGAACTTCACCTCGGCCTCGGTGAGCATGGGCCGGACTTCGCCCAGGTGGTCGACCCAGCGGTGCTCGGCGATCTGCCGCACCCGCGCCTGGTCCTCCGGCTTCATGAACTCGCCGCCCACATTCGCCTTCTCGACAAACAGGCAATCGTTGCGCAGCACCTGAAGCTCCTGCTCCAGCACCGCAGTAAGCGCGGCGGCCTGCTCCGGCTGCGCGGCGATCTGGCGCAGGAACTTCAGCTCCAACTGCGCCATGGCGGCGCTGAAGCGCGTCTTCACGGCATCGATGCCATCGAGCATGAGATGCAACTTGGTGGCCTTGTCCAGCACCGAGTCCGGCGTCGCCAGCTTGCCGCAGTCGTGCATCCACGAGGCGACATGCAGCTCGTACCAGTCCGATTCGTCGAGGTCGAAATCCTGGAGCGGCCCTTCGCGGGTCTCGCAGGCGGCCTGGGCGATCATCTCCGTCAGCGCCGGCACACGCTGGCAATGCGCCGAGGTGTGGGCGGACTTGGCGTCAATGGCCTGGGCGATGACCTTGATAAAGGCATCCAGCAGGTCCTTGTGGTCCTGCAGCAAAATCTGGTTATCCAGCGCGATGGCCGCGCTCGAGGCCAGGGCCTCGGCAATGGGCTCCAGGCCCTTCTTGAAGGCAATGGTCTCGCCCGTCGCCGGATCCTTGGCATTCAGCAACTGCAGCACGCCGATGATCTCATCGGCATGGTTGCACAGCGGCACCGTCAGGAAGGATTTGGAACGGTAGCCCGAACGCGCGTCGAAGGCCTTGGTACCGGAAAAATCGAGATGCTCCGCATAGTAGGCATCCTCGATGTTTTCCATCTTGCGCGTGAGCGCGGTATGCGTGGCGATATTGCTGTGGTTGGGCGTGCCGTCCTCGCGGTAGAGCGGCAGCGGCGGCAGCTCGATGCGATTGCCCGAGGTACCGCCCAGGCTGAGGCCCAGGGAGTCGTTGCGCAGGATCTCGAACTCGAGGACCGGCCGGCCCTCCTCCCGCTCCTTGATCAGGTAGAGCGTGCCGCCGTCGGCGTGGGTGATGTCCTGGGCGGCGTCGAGGATGCGCTCGAACAGGCGCGAGGTGTTGCGCTCGCTCGAGAGCGCGGTGCTGATCTCGATCAGCCGCCAGAACAGCTCCTGATCAAGCTCGGCGCTCGGCGCGGCAGGCGTCGTGGGGTCGGCGGCCATGGATGTCTCCAGACAAATCTCCCCGGGACTCTACCATATTCGCATTAGCCGCCGACCCGGCGGCGATGGGCATATTCGGCCGTCTCAAGGCTCGCCTGCGGCCCGTTTCCGGGCCCCCGGCGCCATCTGCTGCGTCATGAAGCCCAGGACATCCTCCAGGTGCTCGCGCACGGCATGGGAGGCCGAGCGGTGATCCTTCCCTTCCAGCCGGATCAGCTTTACCGGCACCCCCGCTTCCTTGAGAGCGCTCGCGAAATTCTCGGACTGGCTGGGCTCAACCAGCACATCGGCGCTGCCATAGTAGAGCAGGAAGGCCGGCAGTCCCGGGTGGATCCGGGCCAAGGGAGAGGCTTCCTCGTACAGCGCCGGCTGCTCGTCGGGCGACGCCCCCAGGAAGGCCCTGACCGAGGCCTGCCTGCTCTGGCGCAGGTCGGTGGGGGCGCTGCCCGCCACCACCACGCGCAGCTCCGGAATGTCGGTGACCAGGGGCTGCACCGCCAACAGAGCCGCCAGGTGCGCCCCGGCGGAATAGCCCCACACCCCCACCCGGCTCATGTCGAGCCCGTAGTTACCTGAATTCTTCGACAGCCAGCGCAGCGCCTGCTGCGCGTCTTCCACCGGGGCGGGATAGCGGAACTGCGGCACCAGCCGGTAGTTGATGGCCAGCGCGGCAAAGCCGCGATCCGCCAGCATCTTGCCGGCCTTGGTCATGCTCTCCTTGTCGCCCTTGTGCCAGGCGCCGCCGTGGATCAGGAGCAAGGTGGGATAGGGAGCCTTCTTCTTGTCATCCGGCAGGTAGAGGTCGGCATCGAGCCTGGCCGGCCAGCCCGTGGGCGTATAGATCACGGTCTCGGTGCGGTGCTTGCTGAAGAAGAAGGCCTCGGCGGGCAGGGCATGCCCGAGCAGCAGCAGCCACACGAGGCCAAGCAGGGGAAGACGGGAAATCCAGGGCATGAAGGGCTTCATGACAGCTGCTCCGTGAGAGGTTCCCCCACAGCTTCGATGCCCACGCCTGCGCCTTCAATTGCAGAGCTACAGTTGTTGTGTTGCCGAAGCCGCAAGCACTGCGTCCCCGCGCAGGCGCTTCAGGCGCCGACCTGCACCATGCCCTGCCGGCCCAGCTCGCGAAAGGCCGCCAGCACGCCGGCCACGAGCGCTTCGGCGGCACCGGCGGCACGCAGCTGATCGAGCAGCGAAGTGACCGAATTGCGGCCGTCGACATGGGGCAGCAGCCGCGCAAATCCCTCGCCCAGCTCCACCGTCACATGCTCGACTTCCGGCTCGCAGGGTGAATACCGGATCACCGCGGCGCGAGCCACCAGCAGGCGCAGGTCGGGTTGCGCCAGCGCCGCCTGCCGCGCCTCGGCGGTCAGCGGGTGCCGCCCGAGATGGCGCCAGAGCCCGGCGCCGGTGGTGGTGCACAGCGCTTCCTTCAAGGCGGCATAGGGACGCGGCAGGACCGCGGCGCTGGTCAGGGGCGCCAGCTGCAGCGGACGCCGCAGCCAGTCGGCGGGCAAGGCGGCGGGCGTCTCAGGCAGGCCGCCAGCCAGGGCAGCGGCCCGCGCGAGTTGCGCGGTAGACGCCATGCCAAGCTCGGCCTCGACGATGCTGAGCAGCAGGGCCCGCTCGCGCGCGCTTGCCGGACCCTCTGCCTCTTGCAAGCGGTCGCGCAGGCGCAGGCCGAAGGTGCTGACACGGTCGCCGGGCGTCGTGCGGATCAGGCCGGCATCGACCAGCCCGCGTAGAAGATCCAGCCCTTCCGGCAGCGAGGACACCAGGCTGAAGGCCAGCGGATAGCTGCGGCAATATTGCGCCAGGATGAAGTTCACGCGCGCCGCGGCATCCATCTCCAGCGCCTCGATGCGCAGCACCGCGAAATCGGCGATCTCGCCGGCCTCCAGCGCATAGGCCGCCAGCGCCGCCTGCGGATCGCGGCGGAAGGCGGCGCGACGATCGCGATCGAACAGCAGGTCGAGCAGCACTTGCTCCTGCGCGGCAAAGCTCATTTATCCGTCCCCGCCAAAGCCACGAGGTCCGGGCTCGCCGACAGCCGGCGCACCTTGTCGCGCAGCTCCGCCAGCACCGACAGCACGGTGTCCGCCGCCATGCCCTCGCATTCGTAGCAGAGCGCCTTCACATTCGGCAGTAGCGGCAATAACGCGTCCAGCATGGCCCAGGTTTCCGGCAGCACCGGCGCCTCGTGCATGTCCATGTAGACGGGGCCATCGCCGGCCTGGCGCAGGCGCCCGCCGGCCACATGCACCTCGATCACCTGGGCGCAGGGCAGCTCGTCGATGGCGTCGAGCACGCGCCGGCCGCTGGCCACCTCCCAGGACACCAGGTGGCCCATGTCGAGCAGCAGCGCGCAGCCGGTCTCGCGCGCCAGGCGTCCAAAGAAAGTGAAGAGCGGCATGTCGCCGACCACGAAGGCCATGGGCGGCGGCTCCACCGCCACCACGGCCGGCACCGCCGCCTGCACCTCGCGCACGCGCGCGATGGCCAGGGCCAGCGAGGCCTCGTTGAGGATGGGCGGGATGAAATAGCCGAGCTGGGTGGAATACGACGGTCCCTCCTGCCAGAAGCAGTAGGCGACGTCCTGGGCGAACCAGGGCGACTCCACCGCCCGCACATGCGCCGCGGTGGCGGCCAGCCAGGCGGCATGGTTGGGGAAGGAGCCGCAGAAATTGATATAGGAGGGATGGAACAGGACCGGGGCGCCGGCGGCCCGGATACGCGCCACTTCGGCCGCCACGCTCTCCGCTTCGGCCAGCCCGGCATACTCGACAAAGCGCGGGCCGCCCGGCGCCTGCACCAGCGCCACCGGATCGGGCTCGGCGGCGAGGCTCAGGCTGACGCCGATGCCCAGGACCGGGAGCTCGGCCAGGGTCATGCCAAGCCCTCGGTGCAAGCGTGCGGGGCGCGGGAGGCGGTGATCGGGTCAAGGCGGCGGAAAAGCATGGAACCTCGGGATTGAAGGACAGGATCTGCCCCGGATGATTGGCTGCCACCGGCGATACCGCAAGCGCAGGAGAGCCTCCCGCCCCGAACAGCGCCCAATAAAAAAGCCGGTCACAAACGTGACCGGCCTTTTTATTTGGTGACCCCACGGGGATTTGAACCCCGGTTACCGCCGTGAAAGGGCGATGTCCTAACCGTTAGACGATGGGGCCGGAACCTGGTGGAGCTAAGCGGGATCGAACCGCTGACCTCTACAATGCCATTGTAGCGCTCTCCCAGCTGAGCTATAGCCCCAGGTACTGGCTCGTTGGCAGTGCCAAGCGAGGCGCGCATTCTAGGGGGGGCGTTACAAAAGCGTCAAGCATCAGCTGCACCAAAATCATGATTTTTTTGCAGGTCAGGCGCGGCCTGAAACCGCCCTCCGCCAGATGGCCATTTTTTGACCGGAGCCCCGGAAGGGGAGCGCCTGCGAGGCCCGGCCGCCGGGCCAGGCGCCGAGGGTCTTGCCCGCCTTGCGCAACGCCCGTTACGAAACAGCGTTACGCAGTGGCGCCGGGAACCCGTCCTGGCAGGCCGCCCGGCTTGAGGTCAGTCAGGATGAATCCCGACCTACCGAAACAGGCGGGCGCCCGGGCTTCCTGGGGAGCCCCGGACTTTTCCTTACAGCAGCTTCTCGATATCGGCGGCGATGTCCTCGGGCTTGGTGGCCGGGGCATAGCGGTTGACGACGCGGCCGTTACGGTCGACCAGGAACTTGGTGAAGTTCCACTTCACGGCCTTGCTGCCCAGCAGGCCGGGGGCGGCGCTGGTGAGGTGGCGGAACAGGGGATGGGCATCGTCGCCGTTGACGTCGATCTTGGCGAACATGGGGAAGGTCACCCCGTAGTTCAGCTCGCAGAACTCGCTGATCTGGGCATTGTCGGCCGGGTCCTGGCTGAGGAACTGGTTGCAGGGAAAGCCCAGCACGGCCAGGCCCTTGTCCTTGTACTTCTCGTACAGGCCTTCCAGGCCCTTGAACTGGGGAGTGAAGCCGCACTTGCTGGCGGTATTCACGACCAGGAGCACCTGGCCCTTGAAGTCGGCAATCGCCTTGTCCTCGCCCATGATGGTCTTGGCGGAATAATCGTAAACGCTGGTCATGCACCTCTCCTTGCCGGATCTTTTTCTAAACAGGGTTAAAAACCTGCCCTTGTAGGTCGGGCTTCAGCCCGACATGGGCGCTTGTTGTCGGGATAAATCCCGACCTACAGAAGATGTGGTTCCTGTAGGTCGGGCTTTAGCCCGACGGGGTGTTCGTTGTCGGGCTGAAGCCCGACCTACAGTTTGGGGTCGGCCTCGGGCTCCAGGCGGAGCGAGGCCGAATTGACGCAATAGCGCAGCCCGGTGGGTTGTGGCCCGTCCGGGAATACATGCCCGAGATGACAGCCGCATTTCCGGCAGGTGATCTCGGTGCGGACCATGCCATGGGCCAGGTCGCGATGCTCGTCGATGCGCCCCTCCGCCACCGGCTGCCAGAAGCTCGGCCAGCCGGAGCCGGACTCGAATTTGGTGCCGGAGGCGAACAACGGCTCGCCGCAGCAGCGGCAGCGATAAGTGCCGGCCCGGTGCTCGTCCCAGTATTCGCCACTGAAGGCACGCTCGGTGCCCTTCTCGCGGCAGATCCGGTATTCCTCGGGCGACAGTGCCTGCCGCCAGTCGGCCCCGGACTGTATCAGCTTGTCGTCACTCATGACCCCCTCCTCCGTATCGGCCGTTTCCCGCAGAGGGACCGGCACGTCCACTTTCCCATATGGAGCCGTATTCGGCATTTACAGGGCAGCGGACAAACTATTTTTTTACACGGCCGGCCCGGGCAGGCTTTTTTGCACAAAAGGCCTTGGCAAGCCAATCCTATAGGGAATAGCCTATAGCCCAGCCATACAAACCCTAGAGCCGTCCCATGCCCCTCCTGGACCAGGTCGACCAGTTCCTGCAGGACTACCCCGAGATCAGCGCCTCCCAGTTCGGCGTCCAGTTCCGCAAGGACCCCAACTTCGTCGGCGAGCTGAAGAAGGGCCGCAGCCCTCGCCTGAGCACGGCCGAGCAGCTGCTGGAGGCCATGGACGCCTACCGCCGCCAGCATCCGCCCGGCGCTATTACCACCACTTCCCCCACCGGCCCCACCGCCACGCGCGAGCCTTTCATGACCATCAACAAGTCCGAGAAGTTGCTGAACGTCTGCTACGACATCCGCGGCCCTGTCCTCAAGGCCGCCATGGCCATGGAAGAACAGGGCCATCGCATCATCAAGCTGAACATCGGCAACCCGGCGCCCTTCGGCTTCGAGGCCCCCCAGGAAATCCTGGCGGACGTCATCGCCAACCTGCCCGGCGCGATCGGCTACTGCGAGTCCAAGGGCCTGTTCGCGGCGCGCAAGGCCATCATGCAGTACTACCAGCAGAAGGGCCTGCTCTCCGTGGAAGTGGGCGACATCTATATCGGCAACGGCGTCTCCGAGCTCATCGTCATGGCCATGCAGGCACTGCTCAACCCGGGCGACGAGATGCTGATCCCGGCCCCGGACTATCCGCTGTGGACCGCCGCCGTCACCCTCGCCAGCGGCACCCCGGTGCATTACCTCTGCGACGAGAACAACGGCTGGTACCCCGATCTCGCGGACATGGAGCGCAAGATCACGCCGAAAACGCGCGGCATCGTGGTCATCAACCCCAACAACCCCACCGGCGCCGTGTACCCCAAGCCCATCCTGGAAGGCATCGTCGCCCTCGCCCGCAAGCACAACCTCGTGCTCTTCGCCGACGAGATCTACGACAAGATCCTCTACGACGACGCCGTGCACACCTGCCTGGCCACCCTCGCCCCCGACCTGCTGACGGTGACCTTCAACGGCCTCTCCAAGAGCTATCGCGTGGCGGGCTTCCGCTCCGGCTGGCTCATGGTCAGCGGCAACAAGGAAGCGGCGAAGGACTATATCGAGGGCCTCGACATGCTGGCCTCCATGCGCCTGTGCGCCAATGTGCCGGCGCAACACGCCATCCAGACCGCGCTCGGCGGCTACCAGAGCATCAACGACCTGATCAAGCCGGGCGGCCGCCTCTACGAGCAGCGCGACCTGGCCGTGGACATGCTGAACGCGATTCCGGGTGTTTCGTGCGTCAAGCCGGAAGGCGCGCTCTACCTGTTCCCGCGCCTGGACCCCGAGGTCTATCCCATCCAGAACGACCAGGAATTCATCCTCGAGCTGCTGAAGGCGGAAAAAGTGCTGCTGGTGCAGGGCACCGGCTTCAACTGGCCCACGCCCGACCACTTCCGCGTGGTCTTCCTGCCCAACAAGGAAGACCTGAAGGAGGCCATCACCCGCCTCGCCCGCTTCCTGGAAGGCTACCGCCAGCGCCACGGCACCGCCTGACCCTCCCCTGCAGCGGCCCGGAACTCCCGGGCCGCGTGCTTTCCAGTGCTCCCCTGCTGCTTGCCGTCCGGCTCCGGGGCGCCTGGATTCCAGCGCGTCCCATTGCCCCGGGCCGGTTATTTCCCTGTCAGTTGCGTGGACTTTCTGTAACGCCTGCACACTTGAAATCCGGCTCGTCTGTCCCTACTTTGCTGACATCCCAAAAGGAGTGAAAAGCGCCATGTTCCGTATCTTCCTGTTCCTGCTCACCAACCTTGCCGTGGTGGTCGTCGCCGGCATCGTGCTCAGCGTGCTGGGCGTGGGCGCCACCCATACCGCCGGCAACCAGCTCGACCTGCAGAACCTGCTCATCATGTGCTTTGTGTTCGGCATGGTCGGCTCGATGGTCTCGCTGTTCCTGTCCAAGTGGATGGCCAAGCGCACCACCGGCACCCAGCTGATCGAGAACCCGCGCAACGAGGAAGAGCGCTGGCTGGTGGCCACCGTGCAGGAGCTCGCGACCCGCGCCGGCATCAAGATGCCCGAAGTCGGCATCTTCCCCAGCCTGCAGTCCAACGCCTTTGCCACCGGCTGGAACAAGAACGGCGCCCTCGTCGCCGTCTCCTCCGGCCTGCTGCAGCGCATGAGCCGCAACGAAGTGCGCGCCGTGCTCGCCCACGAGATCGGCCACGTCGCCAACGGCGACATGGTGACCCTCGCCCTGGTGCAGGGCGTGGTCAACGCCTTCGTCATGTTCTTCTCGCGCATCATCGGCAACTTCGTGGACCGCGTGATCTTCAAGAACGAGGACGGCCCCGGCATCGCCTACTTCGTCACCAGCATCGTCGCCGACATCGTGCTGGGCATCCTCGCCTCCACCATCGTGATGTGGTTCTCCCGCTTCCGCGAGTTCCGCGCCGATGAAGCCGGCGCCCGCCTGGCCGACAAGCAGTCCATGATCGGCGCCCTGCGCCGCCTGCAGGCCGAGCACGAGATGCCGGACCAGATGCCCACCGAGATGACGGCCCTGGCCATCACCGAAGGCAAGCGTGAAGGCTTCAGCATGGCGGCGCTGTTCATGAGCCACCCGCCGCTGGAAAAGCGCATTGCTGCGCTGGAAATGATGCAGATCTGATTGTTTTGTTTCTGGAAAAAGCCCGCGAATTTCGCGGGCTTTTTTTATGGTCAGTGCGATCCCGGACACCCTGCATTGCCCCCTTCGCATGCCTGGACTAGACTAAGGTCTAGCCAATCAGGAATACCCCCATGAGCACCGCCGCCACCGTCAACATCCATCATGCCAAGACCCACCTGTCCCAGCTGCTGGAGCAGGTACGGCAGGGCCAGGAAGTCATCATCGCCAAGGCCGGCCACCCCATTGCCCGACTGGCGCCGCTGCAGCCGGAGGCCGGCCGCATCGCCCCGCCCGGGAGCCTGGCGGGCCGGGGTTATGCCATCAGCGATGACTTCGATGCCCCCGTAGACCAGCTCTTCGACGCCCTTGGAGCTCCGGCGCCATGAGGGTATTGCTGGATACGCAGTTGATCGTGTGGTGGCAGATCGCGCCGGAGCGCATCACCCCGGCGGTGGCGGCCCTGGTGCAGGGCGCGGAGGCCGTGTTCGTGAGCCGCGCCAGCCTGTGGGAGCTGGCGATCAAGAGCGGCATGGGCCGCATACGGCTCGACCTGGAGGTGTTCTGCCGGCAGCTGGAGCAGGACGGCATACAGTGGCTGGCCATCGCCCAGGATCACTTGGTGCAGGTTGCGAAGCTGCCAGTCTACGAGGACCACAAGGATCCCTTCGACCGCCTTCTGGTCGCGCAGAGCCTCACCGAACCCCTCATTTTGCTGAGCGCTGACGCAAAGCTGGCGCGGTATGGCAGTACGGTGCGGATCGTTTGATGCTGGGAACCTGCTCCTGAGGGGCTGCCGCTCAACTCAAGGGAATCGGGGAGTTCCACGGGGAGTCTGTTGCCGGGCCCAAGGCCGCCCTTGAAGAGGCCGGTGATGATGACCTGGCTACCTGCGAAATACTTCGCCGCTCCCGCCGCCCTCTCTGGAAAAGTCATGCTCCGCCTTGATCCGGGTCTTCATGCGAAGGCCGACAGGCTGGCTGAAACGGAAGGGGAAAAGCCTGAATGCCTGGGTGCAGGAGGCCCTTCAGCGGGCCGTCACCGCGCATTAAGAACCCATTTCAGCAGGGCAGCTTGCCCCTTGTCAGTCGGGATAAATCCCGACCTACCGGAATAGGCTCTAAGTATTGCCACCGGGTTCCAGGCGCCATGACCCATATCTCCGCCTCGTCCCTGCTGGCCCGGGGGGATTCGGCCCCTTGCTCGGCGTGGGTCATAAATGAGCCCTTATCCCCTTTAGCGGCTCTTTTATGACCCAGGAAATGCAAGGAGCCGAAAGGGAGTGCCCTGGGTTGTGCGGGTATATGGCCGGTGGCTTCAGAGCGGGATCAGACCAGCAAAGAAGTCGGAGTGAATTAATGCGCGCCGGAGAGGGACTCGTATTCCAGGATTAATTCACTCCGACCCCATTATTCACTCGCTTGGCAGGCCTCTAGCTGGGACATAGTGAGGATATTAGGCATGGCAAGCTCCATCAATTTATATGCTTTAGTTGTTCACTTAACACGAAAACCAACAACCAATTCCGTGGTTAGTCTTTGAATTTCTTTCCAATGTGGAAGAAGAGCTTTTCTGTAATTAATTTGAACATGAGCCCTAATATCCGGGCGCAAATTGAAATATTGCTGACATCGCTCTGCGTCATGCTCGCGGTTTCCGCACTCTATTAGCGTCAAGACTTTTCCGTCTTTACCCTTAAATACATAAATATTTCGATCTCTCAAATCCGCCCCACGACCAAAATTTATTTTACGCTTCTCAATATCAACCCCAGAGCCCGTCGTGGCATATCCAACCAACCCATGAACATCATTTTTCATGGGAGCATAAATAATGCATTTCGACTTACAAGTTCTAGAAGCGCTCAAATGGTAGTCCAACTTACGATCCAGGAAGCCATCCCCGCCACTGCCATATGAGTCACCAGAGCTGATTACAACTCGCATCCAAGTTGTAGTGAAAATGCTTTCCCCCGTTCGAGCTCCCGCCCCAAGAGATGCCATATCCGGATAGCGCACCTGAAATCCAAGTCTATTTATCTTTGACTTATAGTTTTTCCGCCCGCCATCAAAATCAAATTTATCTGAGAAAGATGAGTCCCTGCTGTATCCCATAAGATTGGTGTATACCTTTGGAATTACAACAGGAACTCCTCCAAGATCTCCGATGGCTGCCCCTCTATCATCACTTGCCCTAGCAATACTCTGAAATGCGATAACCAGAACAAGAGAAATAAAAGCTATAATTGAAATAGTCACAGCCTTAGAAAGAAAATTATTAAGCTTATCTTTAATGAATTTTTGCATTTTTATGATGCTCACTATTTCTATAAACCAATGCGCTTCTTAAAACTTGAAATTAGCATTATCTCTCTCTAACACTCTCGCTTCCATACTGCAGAACTGGACTCATAAAATAGTCGATAACTCGTCTGGTCCCCGTCTTGATCTCCACCGTCACCGCCATCCCCGGCACCAGCGGCACCCGCTTCCCCTCCACCCCGATCCACGCCTGATCCATCAACACCCGCGTCTGGTACAGCAGCCCACGCTTCTCGTCCGCCACCGCATCCAGTGACACGTTCAGCACCTTGCCTTCCATGATCCCGTAGCGGGTAAAGGGAAACGCCTCGACCTTGACCTCGGCCACCTGCCCCTTGCTCACAAAGCCGATGTCCTTGTTCTCCAGCATGGCCTCGATCTCCAGCCGCTCATTGGCCGGTACGATCACCAGCAGGGGCTGCGCCTCGGTCACCACGCCACCCTCGGTATGCACCGCCAGCTGCTGCACGGTGCCGTCCACCGGCGCGCGCAACTCCAGCAGCTCGCTGCGGCTCTGCAGCTTGATGCCCTCCTGCTGCCACTGCGCCAGCTGCTGCTCGGCCTGCACGAGCTGTTCCCGGGTCTGGCGGACAAAGCCGGCCACCATCGCTTCGCGCTGTTCCCGCTGCCGCGCCACCAGGCTGTCGGTCTCCAGCAGGCGCTTGCGCTGCACGTCGATTTCCTTGGCGGTCTCGGTGCGGCGGTTCTCGGCCTCCAGATAGTCGTGCCGCGGCACGTAGTTCTTCTCCAGCAGACGCTTGAGGTCCGAGGCGCGCTGCTCGTGCAGAGGATACAGCGCCTGCAGCTTGTTCAGGGTTTCCTGGGTGGTGGCCTGCTGCGCCTGCAGGTGCAGGGCCTCGGCCTCGCTGGCGAGGAGCTGGCTGCGGAAAGCCTGGAACTCGGAGGTCAGCAGGCGGTTGGCCTCCATCAGGTTCGCGGCGGGCAGCCTGGTGGAGGCCGGAATGGGTCGGGCAGTCAGCGCCTTGCGCTGCACGGCCTCGAGCAGGGAGCGGGCACGGGCGGCGGCCAGGGTGGCGTCGACGAGGCTGCTGTGGGCCTTCTGCTGCTCGGCGCCCAGCTCGGTCGCGTCCAGCTCGATCAGGAGCTGGCCCTTTTTCACCTGCATGCCGTCGCGCACCAGCAGGCGCTTGACCACGGCGCGCTCGTAGGGCTGCACCACCTTGACCTGGCCGGAGGGCACGATCTTGCCCTGGGCCACTGCGATGATGTCGAGCTGGCCGAAGATGGCCCAGAGCAGGGCGATCACGACAAAGGCGATGGTGCCCCACAAAATCCAGCGCGCGGTATGCGAGGGCGGCGTCTCCATCAACTCGAGCGCGGCGGGCAGGAACTCGAGCTCGGACTGCAGGCGCTGCTCGGGAGCCATGCGGTCGCGCTCGGCCCAGGCGGCGCGGAAGACGGTTTTGTATTTTTCGCGGAGAGTCATGCGGTTTTTGCCTTGTCGTGCTGTTGGGCCTCTTGGGCCTGTCTCAAAGGGGCATTCTGCATCTTCGAGGTCGGGATGATTCCCGACCTACTGGAATGGGCTCTTGTTGGCCTTCAATGCTTCAGTTCGGGGCTTGCTGCTGGGCGAAGAGGTGGCGGTAGAGACCGCCTTCCTTGTCCAGCAGCTCTTGCTGCGTGCCCTGCTCCACGAGCTGGCCCTTGTCGATCACGAAGATGCGGCGGGCATTGCGCAGCGCGGTGAGGCGGTGGGCGATGATGAGCACGGTGCGGCCCTGGCAGATGGACTGCATGTTCTGCTGGATGATGCGCTCGGACTCGTAGTCGAGGGCGCTGGTAGCCTCATCGAAAATGAGGATGCGCGGATTGGTGATGAGGGCGCGGGCAATGGCGATGCGCTGGCGCTGGCCGCCGGAGAGCGAGGCGCCCTGCTCGCCCACCATGGTGTCGTAGGCTTCGGGCAATTCCAGGATGAACTCGTGGGCGCCGGCCAGCTTGGCGGCGGCGATCACGCGCTCCATGGGCAGACCGGGATCGCCGAGGGCGATGTTGTCGCGGATGCTGCGGTTGAACAGGCGGTTTTCCTGCAGCACCACGCCGATCTGGCGGCGCAGCCAGGCGGGGTCGACCAGGGCCAGATCGACGCCGTCCACCATGACGCGGCCGCGCTCGGGCACATAGAGGCGCTGCACCAGCTTGGCGACGGTACTCTTGCCGGAGCCGGAGCGGCCGACGATGCCGACGATCTCGCCGGGCGCGAGGTCAAAGTCGATGCCACGCAGGGTTTCGGGACCGTCGGGGCGGTAGCGGAACACGACCTGGTCAAAGGTGATGCGGCCCTGCGCCGCTGGCAACGCCGAGCGGCTGGCGCCGGCGACTTCGGTGCGGGTGTTGAGGATGTCGGCCAGGCGCTGCACGGAAATGCCGGCCTGCTGGAAATCCTGCCAGAGCTGGGTGAGGCGCAGCACCGGCGAGGCCACGCGTTGCGCCAGCATGTTGAAGGCGACGAACTGGCCCACGGTGAGCTGCCCTTCCATCACGGCGCGGGCGCCGAACCACAGCGTCAGCACCGTCACCGCCTTGTTGATGAACTGGGCGCCCTGCCCGGCAATATTGGCGATCTGGCCGGAACGGAAGCTGGCCGACACATAGGCGGCGAGCTGGTTGTCCCAGTGCCGCTGCATCTGCGGCTCCACCGCCAGCGCCTTGACGGTCTCGATGCCGCTCACCGATTCCACCAGGAAGGCCTGGTTCTCGGCGCCGCGCGCAAATTTCTCGTTCAAGCGGGCGCGGATGATGGGCGTGGCCCAAAGCGAGAGCAGCACGTAGCAAGGCAGCGACAGCAGCACGATGAGCGTGAGCCCGGTGCTGTAGTAGAACATCACGGCAATAAAGACGATGGCGAAGAACAGGTCCAGCACCACGGTGACGGCGGAGCTGGTGAGGAAGTTGCGGATGTTCTCCAGCTCGCGCACGCGCGCCACGGAATCCCCCACGCGGCGGGCGCCAAAATACGGCAGCGGCAGCGCCAGCAGATGGCGGAACAGGCGCGAGCCCAGTTCCACGTCGATGCGGTTGGTGGTGTGCGAGAACACATAGGTGCGCAGGCCGCCCAGCAGCACCTCGAAGATGGACACCACGAGCAGGCCGAAGCAGAGCACATCCAGGGTGGAGTAGCTGCGGTGGCCCAGCACCTTGTCGATGGTGACCTGGAAGAACAGCGGCGAGATCAGCGCCAGCAGCTGGATAAAGAAGGACACCACCAGCACGTCGCGCAGCAGGTGGCGGTATTTCACCAGGGCGGGAATAAACCAGGTGACATCGAAGGGGGCCATCTCGCCGAGCACGGAGGCGCGCGAGGCCACGAGGATGAGCTGGCCGCTCCAGCGCGCCATGAGCTCGTCCCGGCTGAGGATGCGCGGCGCCTGCTCGCGCGGGTCCTGGATCAGGACCTTGTCGCCCTCGGCCTTGGCGATGAGGAACCAGCCGCCATCGAGGCCGGCGGCGATGGCCGGCAAGGGCGTCTTGGCCAAGCGGTCGGGGGTGGTCTGGAGGGGACGCGCTTTCAGCTTGAGCTTTTTGGCGGCGAGCAGGATTTCCCGGGCGCCAAAGGCGGTGCCGGCCTGGCCGAACTCGTGGGCGAGCTGGGCGGGCTCGACGGCCACCTGGTGGAAGCGGGCGAGCATGACCAGGCAGGCGAGACCGGTATCCACTGCCGCAGCCGCAGTGGCTTCCTTAAGGAGGAAGTCCTTTTCCAAGACAGTGTCCACAATTCATCCCTGAAAATACGACGCAAGAAGAAGCAGCCGCCGCGCCCGCCTCTCATCCCTGAGGGAGCTGGCCCGGCACCGGGCGGAGGGACGGGCCGGCGCCGGCCACTGCTCCGGTAATCCGCCCCGGTTGGCAGTGCGCGCGACTTTATGCCCCACAGTTATGAAACGAAACCGTGAGAAAGAACCAGCCGGCGTCACTGGAGCGCGGCCACCCTATCTTTAAGAGGTATTGCCTTCTCTATAGAAGGCATCGACGCTAAACGGTTTGGCTGCCGGCCTTCGGCCGCCCCGTCGCGCCGCCGGACGCGACCTTTACGGGTACCGCAATACCATGCCGCAACGCCTTTCCCCTGCCAGCGGATTCGTGCTGGCCCTGCTCGTGGCCGCCGCCCTGCTCTCCCTCGTCATTTCGTTCGCCATGCGCCAGCCGGCCCTCGGCCTGCAACTGCGCTGGGACGATGCCGCCGGCGGCGCCCGGGTACTGGCCAGCCACGGGCCGGCGGCCGCCATCCCGGAGGGCACGCTGCTGAACGCGGTCACCGCCGGCGGTGACTATCTGGCGCTGGCTCGCACTGACCTTGTTGCGGAGCCCGCCTCCGCCCTGCCCACCCTCAGCGCCTACGATGCCTTTCTCGCCCGCCAGGAAGCGCTCAGCCGCTTGCAGGCGCAACCGTCGCTGACCTTCATCGACAGCACCGGCCATCCCCATGCCCTCACGCCCCTGCCCTCCCGGGGCGTCTTCACCCTCCCGGTGGAATTCTGGGTACAACTGGCCGTGGGCCTCTTTGCATGGCTGATCGCCGCCGGGGTGTGGATCTTCCGGCGCGAGGAGGCCAGCGCCCGCTACCTGCTGTTGAGTGGCCTCAGCACCCTGGTCTTCGCCCCGTTCGCGGCGGTGTACAGCACCCGCGAGCTGGCCTTGCCCGGGGAGCAGTTCCGCTGGCTCTGCGACCTCAACTTCCTGGGCGGCTGCCTGTACAGCGCCGCCATGCTGGCGCTGCTCTGGTACTACCCGAAGCGGCTGGGCCGGCTGGCCCTGGGGCCGCTGGTGATCGCGGCCTTCGGGCTGTGGTGGGTAGCGCAGGAGCTGCGCTTCATTGATTCGATGTTCATGGGGCGGCGCTCGCTGGTGCTGCTGGCCCTGCTCGCGACCGTGGCGCTGGGCGTGGCGCAGTGGCGCGGCACCCGGCGCGATCCGGTGGCGCGGGCGGCGCTGCAGTGGTTCCTGCTGGCCTGGCTGCTGGGCACCACGCTGTTTGCCGCGCTCATCTTCGTGCCGCAGGTCTTTGGCGTGCGCACCGACCACCTGCAGGGCTATGCCTTCCTGCTGTTCCTGCTGGTCTATGGCGGGCTGGCCTTCGGCATCCTGCGTTTCCGGTTGTTCAACCTGGGCGAGTGGTGGTTCCGCATCCTGCTCTGGGTGATCGGTGCCATTGTGTTCGTGGTGCTGGACCTCTTTTTGCTGCTCATGCTGAACCTGGGCTCGACGGTGTCGCTCAGCCTCTCGCTGCTGGTCTGCGGTTTTTTGTGGCTGCCGCTGCGCGGCTGGCTGTGGACGCGACTGGTGCAGAAAAACCTCCCGCAAAAAGAAGAACTGTTCCGGCGCGTGCTTGACATTTCATTGTCAATCTCCAACGAGGAGCGCTCACAACGCTGGCACGCCTTGCTGACCCTGTTGTTCGATCCGCTGGAAGTGGACGTCGTTTCCGGCACCGTGTCGCGCCCGCAACTACACGACGACGGGCTGCGACTCGCGCTGCCGGCGCAAGGCGCGCAGGTGCCGGCTTTGCAACTGTCCTGGCCGGAGGGCGGGCGCCGCCTGTTCACGCCGCGCGATGTGGCGCTCGCAAATGAAATCATCGACATGCTGCGCCACGCCGACGCCAGCCGCGACGCCTACAACCAGGGCGTGCGCGAGGAGCGCACGCGCATCGCGCGCGACCTGCACGACGACATCGGCGCGCGCCTGCTCGACGGCCTGCACCAGGACGACATCCGGGAAACGCGGGAAGCCATCCGCCAGGCGATCACGGAAATGCGCACGCTCATCAACGGCCTGACCGGCGCCGACCTGCAACTGGACGCTGCCATCGCCGAATTGCGTCACGAGGCCTCGCTGCGCCTCGAGGCCGCCGGCATCACGCTCGACTGGCCGCCGAGCGCCAGCCATGCGGAGCAGGCATTGGATTTTCGCCGCTACCGGCATTATCTTTCGATGGTGCGCGAAATCATCAGCAACATCATCCGCCACTCGGCGGCCACGGCCGTGCAGGTCAGCATCCACCGCGAAGCCGGCCATCTTGTCACCACCATCCGCGACAACGGCCACGGCCTGGATAGCGATTCCACGCTGGCCGGCAAGGGTTTTTACAACCTCCAGGGGCGCGCGGCGGAACTCGGCGGCCGTATCGATATCGACAGCGCCAGTGAAGGCACCTGCCTGCGTATCGAGTTCCCGCTTACCGCCCTCCCTGCCAACGAACAGGAGGCCCGCGCATGAACCCGCGCGTCCTCATCGTCGAAGACCAGGCCCACATTGCCGTCAGGATGTGCGACTTGTTGCAAGACGCCTTGCCGAATGCGCAGGCGGCGATCGCCGGCAGCCTGCAGCAGGCGCGCGCGCTGCTGGCCCGGGACGCGTGGACGCTGGCGCTGGTCGACCTCGGGCTGCCCGACGGCTCCGGCCTCGATCTCATCACGCACATCCGGCAGCAGCACGCCGGAATCTCTGTCGTCGTGATCACCGTGCATGATGACGACGAGCATCTGTTCGCGGCACTGGCCGCGGGCGCGCAGGGCTATCTGCTCAAGGAGCAGACGGATGACATGCTGGTGCTGCAACTGCGCCTCTGGTCGCAGGGACAACCGCCGCTGTCACCGCGCATGGCGACGCGCATCCTCGAACACTTCCGGCGGGAAGCGGCGCCCGTTTCGTCAGCCGCCGCCGCTGTATCATTGACACCGCGCGAGAGCGAAGTTCTGCGCTGCATCGGACGCGGCCTGCGCGTCCATGAGACCGCATTGCTGCTGGGTGTCGCGGACAGCACCGTCATGAGCTTCGTCAAAAGCATCTACAGCAAGCTCAACATCAGCTCGCGCGCCGAGGCCGCGCTGGAGGCGGCGCGACGGGGCCTGACCACCCCTTAAGCGGTATTTATTTGCTCCATATCATGCCGTTTGTCCCCCAACCCCCTGTTTCCGGGGTAACGCTTCTTTACAGACCTTTCATAGACTGCGCCTAATCAAATGGTTAGTAGCTTGTTGCGCAGGATTGCCATGGCTTCAAAAGAGATGCTCCACGCTCCACTCTTGGTTGAATTGTCGCGTAGGGAAACGGAAGTACTGATCTGTATCAGCAAGGGACTTCGTGTATCAGACACGGCCCGTCACCTGGGGCTCGCCGACAGCACGGTCGCGAGCTATATCAAGAACCTTTATCGCAAGCTGCACGTCACTTCGCGGGCCGAAGCCGCGGTGGAAGCCGTTCGTCGCGGATTGCTCTGACGGCAGGTCACCCCGCTCCCCGATACAGGGGAAGCGCGCCAGCAGCCGACTTTCTTACACTCCCTGAACCTTTTTCCGGAGGCCTGCCGCCGGAATTGTGTCATTTTCAGGGAGTGGAACCATGCCTAGAAGTATTCTCGCGGCCACCGCCGCGCTGCTGCTGGCTGCCTGCGGCAGCGACAGTCCGACCGCCAGCGGCCCCGCCGACACCCTGACCGGCACCGCCGCCACCGGCGCCCCGGTGGTCGGCGCCAGCGTCACCGCCAGGTGCAGTTCCGGTGCGACCTTCGCGACCACCACCCGCAGCAGCGGCAAGTACGGCATGGTGGTGCCCTCCGGCGCTTTCCCCTGTGCAGTACAGCTGAGCGGCGGCAGCCTGCCGGCCGGCACCACCGCCCTGCACTCCTTCGCGCCCGCCCCCGGCATCGCCAACATCACGCCACTGACCGACCTGGCCCTCGCCCTGCGGGTCAACGCCAGCACCGGCCAGTCCCTGGCCACCTGGTTCGGCACTCCCACCAACTGGTCCGGCATCGAGTCCGCCCTCGGCGATTCGGTGGACGACCTGCGCGACGCCCTGCTGGCCGCCGGCTATACCTTGCCCGCGACCTGGACGCCCGGCAGCACCACCCCCATCACCAGCGGCTTTACCCCCGATCCCGCGAGTGACGCCATGGACCAGTTGCTGGAGGCGCTGGCCACCGCCATTGCCGACCCCGGCAGCAGCCTGGCCGACTACAACGCCCTGCTCGCCGCCTTCACCGCCGCGCCCACGCTGCCCGCCGCCGCCGACCCCGGCCTCACCGGCGACGGCGCCGCCCTCGGCGACAGCGACGGCGCCACCGGCACGCTCAATGCCACGGTGTACACCCATACCGCCAATGTGCAGTGGAGTGCGCTTGTCGCCGGCTCCTTCGGGGCCTTCAAGGAAGCCGACGACAGCTTTGACGCCCTCACCCGCTGGCAGCTCACCGGCCTGCCCGCCAGTGTTGGCACCTACGCCTGCAAGAGCGACAGCCAGGGCCTGCTGCCGCGCGTGCAACTGCAGGTGGCGGGCGTGCTGCGGGACACCGCGCCCACCGGCGGCAGCTGCGTCATCAAGATCATCTCGGTAAGCGACAACTACATCACCGGCCAGTTCAAGGCGACCCTGGTCGACATCAACGGCAACGTGGTCGGCACTGTCAGCGACGGCTTCTTCCGCAAGGCCGCGGCCACCGGCGGTGGCGGCAGCCTTCCCGAGGGCGAGGAAGGCGCGTCCTTCACGATCGACGATGTGGACTACCGCTACACCGGCGCCTATGCCAATGACTACGACGGCTTCCAGGGCATGACCGCGCTGCCGGCGGAAGCGGGCAGCCCGGGCTATCCGATCGGCATCCAGATCCACACGTTGCCCTCCACCACCGGCACCTATGCCTGTGACGACGAGGCCGATGGCAGCAACGCCTATCGCAAGATCAATATGTGGTTCTACTGGAACGGCAAGTACTACACCGCCGGCAACCGCGCCAATCCGGCCGCCGGCCCGGCCGGCAGCAGTTGCAGCATCACCCTGACGTCGGTGGGCGATACGCTGGCGGGCAGTTTCAGCGGCACTTTCGTGGCCAGCGACGACAGCAGCATCACGGTCAGTAACGGCCTCTTCCGCTTCATCGATGAAACCGCGCCCATGGGCGTGCCCGCGCACGTCACCGCCATGGTGGGCACCTACTCGGCCAAGGTGTCGCAAGGCAACGCCACGCTGGGCTACACCCTCGGCAATGACCTCAACGTCATCATCGAGGGCAACGGCGACATCACCGTGGGCACGCACACCTTCACCTACGGCGACTACACGGCCGCGGGCACCGGGACGGGCCGCGAATCCAACTACACCTTCCAGATGCCGGGTGGCATCAAGCTCACCATCTACAACAACGGCACCACCCCGACGGCTTTTGCCATCGAGGAAGGCGATAACACCATGCGGGCCGTCGTGCGTCCGCTGCCGGCTGGCCTGGTCGACATGTTTGCCGACTTGCTGGCCAACCCCTCGCATAACCTGAAGGCCTTCAGCGCGGCATTCTTCCCCAACTGCACCGGTCACGCACTCACCTTCACCGGTAGCGCCAACCCTGACAGCCCCAGCCTCTACTACCAGTCGCCGGGTGCCTACGAGCAATTCGCTGATGGCTATTCGCGCTACAGCGAATCGGGCGGCGACCGCATCCTGGCCAACTATTACGGCCGGCTCGTGCTGAAGGAGAACGGCTATATTGTGTGGTATGCCTACAACGGCAACGGCAACGAATATGGTGAGTACTGGACCGACGATCCGACGGTGATCGCAGCCAACTGCCCCACCTGAGCGGAGGCGGCGGCCTGTGCCGCCGCCGACCGTGAGGGCTTTCTCGCGCGTGACGAAGGGCGGCCTGTGGCCGCCCTTTTTCATGGGCGCCTCTTGCGCGCCGGTCGCCACACTTCCCAACAATTCGCTGCAAAACTGGCGTGAGCCTGCGATTGAATAAATGGCCGCCGGACGCCGTAATCAGCTGGCTCGTTGCGCAGGGTGTTGCACGGCCCGGTTTAGTCACCGGTATTTTTCCAAGGATGAGTTCGGGAGGATTTCCATGGCCGTGCTGCTGCCCGCCTTGCTCGTGCTCCTGTTGCTCCCGTTCGCGGGCGGCGGTCCGGCTGCGGCAGAGGCGCCTGGCGTGACGGCCGATGTTGCCCGGGTCGCCACCCCGCAGGACCGCAGCTTTATCGACCTGTTTCTGCGCGCGGCCTTTGCCGCCATCGAGGCAGGCGAGCTCGCCCGGGCCCAGAGCCCGCAGACCACCGTGCGCGATTACGGTTCGACGCTCGCCCGCCATTACGAAGACGCGAGCCGGCAACTGGCCCGCCTCGCCGCTCCACTGCACCTGCCGCCCCTGCCCGACGAGCCGGACAGTGAGCACAAAGCCTCGGCCGATCGCCTGCGGCGGGCCGGGCCGGCGCGATTTGACCAGCAGTTCCTCGCGACGCAGGTGCGCGAGCTGCAAGACCTGATCCGGATTCTCGAGATCGAGGCCACGACCGGTGACCACCTCGCGCTCCGGAAATTTGCCACCCGCCTGCTGCCCGAGACGCATGACCACCTGCTGCAGGCGCGGACGCTCGCGGCCACGCTGCCCGGCGCTGTCCCCCTCACCGGCCCCGCAGAAGCGGCCGCCGCCCCTTCCCCCCCCGGGCGCTAGCGCGCCTGCCAAATGGAGATTGGCCATGAAGAAAACCCTCATCGCAAGCACGTCGATTCTCGCGCTCTGCCTGTCGCTGCCGGTAGCGGCGGAAGGCACCGACAGCGGCAGCCCGAGCAGCAGTTCGCCGGCGGGCGGCATGCAGAGCTCCGGCGCCACCAGCGGGACCACCGATGGCGGCAGCACCTCGAAGGCCGGCACGGTGACGCGCCAGGATCGCAAGTTCGTGGAGGACGCCGCCATTGGCGGCATGGCCGAGGTGCAATTTGGTCAACTCGCCACGCAGCGCGCCCAGCATCAGGCGGTGCGCGACTTCGGCAATACGATGGTCAGCGACCACACGCCCGTCAATCAGCGCCTGATGACGATCGCCGCCACGCTGGGCATCACGCCGCCCGACAAGCTGGACTTCATGCACCGGCGCACGGCCCGCAAGCTGGGCAAGGCTGAAGGCCGGGAGTTTGACGAGGATTACATCAAGAGCCAGGTGAAGGACCATGAGAAAATGATCGAGCTCATGGAAGACCAGATCAAGGAGGGCCAGAACCCGGACCTCAAGCAGCTCGCGACCGACGTGCTGCCGAAGCTGCGCGAACACCTGCAGATGGCGCAGAGCATCGAGCGTCAGTTAGAGCAGCAGCCGCAGCAATAAGCCGGGGCTCACTGCCGGCACCGCGCTGCCCAAAAAAACAGGCCCGTCTGTGCGGGCCTGTCGACAGCAGGCCTTGTCTTCGGACTAAAAGCCGGGGTCAGGCCTTGCCCTTGGGTTGCAGCTTGAGTTGTCTGGCAAACTCCAGCATGCGCTGAAGAGGCTTCACGGCCTCGCGGCCCAGGGCGGCGTCCACGTGGATTTCCTGGTCGCCAGTCTCGAGCACATGGGCCAGGTTGTCGAGGGCATTCATGGCCATCCACGGGCAATGCGCACAGGAGCGACAGGTCGCGCCGGTGCCGGCCGTCGGCGCCTCGAAGAATTCCTTGCCGGGCGCGGCCTGCTGCATCTTGTAGAAGATGCCCTTGTCCGTAGCCACGATAAAGCGCTGATGCGGCAGGTCGCGCGCCGCGGCAATGAGCTGCGAGGTGGAGCCGACGGCATCGGCAATATTCACCACGGCATCCGGTGATTCCGGATGCACGAGCACGGCGGCGTCCGGATACACCTTCTTGAGATCCAGGATGCCGCGCGCCTTGAATTCCTCATGCACGATGCAGGCGCCATCCCAGATCAGCATGTCGGCGCCGGTCACCTTCTGCACGTAGTGACCCAGGTGCTTGTCGGGGGCCCAGATGATCTTTTCACCGCGCTCGGCCAGATGCTCGATCACGTCGACCGCAATGCTGGAGGTCACCACCCAGTCGGCGCGCGCCTTTACTGCCGCCGAGGTGTTGGCGTACACCACCACGGTGTGGTCGGGATGAGCATCGCAAAAGGCGGTGAACTCGTCGACAGGGCAGCCGATGTCCAGGGAGCAGGTGGCTTCCAGTGTCGGCATGAGCACGCGCTTTTCCGGATTCAGGATCTTGGCGGTTTCGCCCATGAACTTGACGCCGGCAACCACCAGGGTTTTCGCCGGATGGGCATTGCCGAAGCGGGCCATCTCCAGGGAGTCGGAAACGCAGCCGCCGGTTTCCTCGGCCAGGGACTGCAGTTCGGCATCGGTGTAGTAGTGCGCCACCAGTACCGCGTCCTCGCGCTTGAGAAGCTCCTTGATGCGCGCGCGCAACTGGTCTTTCTGCTCCCGTGAGAGGCTGTCCTGGTGCTCGTGCAAATGGTCCAGGTGTTCCCGGACCACTTCCTGGGCGTGCGTCTGGATAAGGTGGCTCATATCGACCCGCGGCATGTGAAGTGCGCCGATTCTAGCAGTGCGGGGCCCCCGGGCTGAAACCCGGTTTTACAAGCCGGCGCCGGTCGCCTTAACTGAACTGCAGGGCTGGACGGGAAACGCCATGACGCCGATGCTGCAGGATCTTCCGGAGTTCGCCTACGATTTCCAGGGGCTGCGGGAGCTGGCCGCCCGCGACGAGGTCCATGCCCTGGAGCGGCTGCTGCCCCTGGCCCGCGAGGAGCCTGACGGCACTGGCGAAATGGCGCGACGCCTGGTCGAGGCCGCGCGCCGCCACCGCTCACCCGTGTTCAACGATTTCCTGGCCACCTGGCGCCTTTCCACCGAGGAGGGCCGGGCCCTGCTCACCCTGGCCGAGGCGCTCCTGCGCATTCCCGACCGCGCCTCCGCCGATCGCCTCGTCAACGACCTCATCACCCGCGGCGACTGGGGCCAGGCGCGGCCCACCGGCAGCGCGCTGGTCCAGATGGCGGCCCTGGGCCTGAGCGCCGGCAAGCGCTTTATCCAGGAAGAAGCCCTCCTGCCCGGCACCTGGCATGCGCTGTTGCTGCGCATGGGCGATGCCGTGTTCCGGCGCGCGATCAGCGCCGGGCTGTACCTGCTCGCCGGGCAGTTCCTGCTGGGCGAGTCCATGACGGTGGCGCTGCCGCGGCGCCAGCCCGGCCTGCGCTACTCCTTTGACTGCCTGGGCGAAGCGGCGCAGACTTTCGAGGATACCCAGCGCTACTTTCAGGATTACCGCGAGGCCATCGAGTCCCTGGCCCGCCAGGGCGAGGCGCTGCCGCTGCTGGCGCGGGATGGCCTCTCCATCAAGCTGTCTGCGCTGCACCCGCGCTTCGAATTCGCACAATGGGACCGCCTGCAGGGCGAGCTCCTGCCGCGCCTGCGCACGCTCGCCGAACTCGCCGCCGAGGCCGGTATCCCCATCACCCTCGATGCCGAGGAAAGCCAGCGGCTCGAAATCACCCTCGCCCTCTACCTGGAGATGTCGCGACTGCCGGCGCTGCGCCACTGGGGCGGCCTCGGACTCGCGGTGCAGGCCTACCAGAAACGGGCGCCGGCGGTGCTGGACCTGCTCGGCCGCATCGCCGGCGAATTCCATCACCCGGTGCCGGTGCGCCTGGTGAAAGGCGCCTACTGGGACAGCGAGATCAAGCGCGCGCAACAGCTCGGCCTGGCGGACTATCCGGTGTACACGCGCAAGCAGCACTCCGACATCGCCTTCCTGGCCTGCGCGCGCAAGCTGCTGGCCAATACCGAGCACTTCTTTCCCCAGATCGCCACCCACAACGCCCACACCCTGGCGTGGGTGGAAGGCTGCGCCCGCGCCCTGGGCGCCGACTATGAAGTGCAGAAGCTGGTGGGCATGGGCGACGCCGTGCACACGGCATTCCGGGCCGAGGCCAACCGGCCCCTGCGCATTTATGCCCCGGTGGGACGTTTCCAGACCCTGCTGCCCTACCTGGTGCGGCGCATGCTGGAAAACGGCAGCTCGCAATCCTTCGTCAGCCAGCTCGCCGACTGCGAAATTACAGCCGAGACCCTGGCGCAAGGCCCCTTGCAGGAGCTGGTGCTGCCGCTGACCCCGCATCCGCGCCTGCTCTCGCCGCGCGCCCTGTTTCCGGAACGTCCGCTGGCGCCGGGCTTCGATCCGTCGGATGCGCTCGCCCTGTCTGAGCTGCAGCATCATTTGCCGCGTTATCCGCCCGTGGAAGCCGCCTCGCTGGTCGCTACCGTGCACAGCCTGGATACCGTGGTGGAGCGGCGCTACGAGCTGGCGCATCCGGGCCTGGAAATCGGCAGCCTGCGCCCGGCAACGCCACTGGAGGTGGGCCAGGGCTATCTGCAGGCACGCGCCGCCTTCGCGACCTGGAGCCTGCTCCCCGCCGCCGCGCGCGCGCAGTACCTGCGCACGCTCGCCGTCCATCTGGGGCGGGCCCGGGACGAGCTGCTGGGCCTGCTCATGCGCGAAGCCGGCAAGACCTTGACGGACGCGCTGGCGGAATGGCGGGAGGCGATCGACTTCTGCCACTACTACGCGCATGAAGCGCAGCGCCTGGGCGCGGGCATCGACCTGCCCGCGGTGGCCGGCGAAAGCAATCGCCTCACGCTGCACGGCCGTGGCGTGTTCCTGTGCATCAGTCCCTGGAATTTTCCGCTGGCGATCTTTATCGGCCAGGTGGCGGCCGCCCTCGCCGCCGGCAACACCGTGCTGGCCAAGCCGGCCAGCGCCACGCCACTGGTGGCGTTTCGCGCGGTGGAAATCGCCCATGCGGCAGGTATTCCGCGCGAGGTACTGCAACTGGTCCCCGGCAGCAGCGAGCTGTTGGGCCCACCGCTGTTGCAGCATCCGCTGCTGGCGGGCGTCGCCTTTACCGGCTCGGCCGCGGGCGCTACCGCGATCAGCCGCGCCCTGGCGGCTCGCGAGGGCGCGCGCCTGCCGCTGATCGCAGAAACCGGCGGCCTCAACGCGATGATCGCCGACAGCTCGGCGCTGCCGGAGCAACTGGCCAGCGACATCATGGTCTCGGCCTTTACCGGCGCCGGCCAGCGCTGCTCGGCGCTGCGCGTGCTGTGGCTGCAGGAGGACATCCGCGAACCCGTGCTGCGGCGGCTCGCGGGCATGCTGGAGGAATGGCGCACGGGGCCGCCCGGCGACTACCGCTCCGACATGGGCCCGCTCATCGACGCGTCCAGCCGCGAACGGCTGGAGACGATCTGCGAGGAACTCGCCGCCCATGCCCTGTGGCAGGCGGAAGGACGCCTGCCTCCCGGGTTGCAGGGGCCGTTCATGACGCCGCGCATCTTCCTGCTGCCGCGCGAACACTTGCCGCTGCAGGAGATCTTCGGGCCGGTGCTGTGCATCGCGACCTGGAAGTCCGGCGAGCTGCCGCAGGTGCTGGACTGGCTCAACGCCACCGGCTACGGGCTTACGCTGGGCGTGCACAGCCGTATCCAGTCCACGCTGGACTATGTGCAGCAAAGGGCGGCGGTCGGCAACCTCTACTTCAACCGCAACCAGATCGGGGCCGTGGTCGGCTGCCAGCCCTTCGGTGGTGAGGGCCTGTCGGGCACGGGGTTCAAGGCCGGCGGGCCGCATTACCTGCTGCGCTTCATGACCGAACGCACGGTGACCATCAACCTGGCCGCGCTCGGCATCAATCCGGGGCTGCTGGATATATAGGGGCGGCGGGGGATTAAGGGCGTGGGGTGTCGCGGGCCGCTTCCTTTTCCTGCTCGCTCTGCTGCAGCGCCCACATGCGCGCATAAATGCCGTCGCGGGCCAGCAGTTCGCGATGCTGGCCACGCTCGACGATGCGTCCATGCTCCAGCACGATGATCTCGTGGGCATCGACTACCGTGGACAGGCGATGCGCGATGATGAGGGTAGTGCGGTCGGCGGCAATGGCCGCGAGCTCGGCCTGTATGGCCTTTTCGGTGCGCGAGTCGAGCGCCGAGGTCGCCTCGTCCAGGATCAGGATGGGCGGGTTCTTGAGCACGGTGCGGGCAATCGCCACGCGCTGCTTCTCGCCACCGGATAATTTAAGGCCGCGCTCACCAACCGGCGTGTCCCAACCCTTGGGCAGGGATTCGATAAAGGCAAGGATATGGGCGGCACGGGCCGCCTCCACGATTTCCGCGCGGGTGGCGCCGGGACGGCCGTAGGCGATGTTGTAGTAGATACTGTCGTTGAACAGCACGGTGTCCTGGGGAACGATGCCGATATGCGCGCGCAGGCTCTCCTGCGTCAGGTCGCTGATGTCGGTGTCATTGATCCGCACGCTGCCACGCGTGGTTTCATAAAAGCGGAACAGCAGGCGCGAGAGCGTGGACTTGCCGGCGCCGGAACTGCCCACCACCGCCACGGTGCGCCCCGCGGGAATGCGGAAGTTGACGTCAAACAGGATCTGCCGGGCCGGCTCGTAGCCAAAATCCACATGCTCGAAGTCGACCGTGGCGGTGCGCGTGTCCAGCACCTGCGCTTCCGGCCGGTCGCTGATTTCCGCGTCCTCCTCCATCAGGCTGAACATGCGCTCCATGTCGGTCAGGGCCTGCTTGATCTCGCGATAAGCCACGCCCAGCATGTTGAGCGGCGAATACAGCTGGATCAGGAAGGCGTTGACCGCGACCAGGTCGCCCAGCGTCATGCGTCCCTGCACCACCCCGTCCGCCGCCAGCCAGACCAGCGCGGTGACGCCGACGGCAATGATGGCCGACTGTCCGCTGTTGAGCAGGCCCAGGGCCTGTTCATTCTGGATGGCGGCACGCTCCCACTCCCCCATCGACTCGTCATAGCGCGCGGCCTCGAACTTCTCGTTGCCGAAATACTTTACGGTCTCGTAGTTGAGCAGGGAGTCCACGGCCCGGGTATTGGCGCGGGAATCGAGGTCGTTCATGGCGCGGCGCGTCTTGGTACGCCACTCGGTGACGACGATGGTGAAGCTGGCATAGGCCACGATGATGGCCAGGGTCACCGCCGCGAAGCGCCAGTCGTAGAGCGTCACCAGGATGATGGTGATGAAGAGGATTTCCAGGAAGATCGGCAGGATGTTGAACAGCATGAAGCTGAGCAGCGAACCGATGCCGCGGGTGCCGCGCGAGATGTCGCGGGTCATGCCGCCGGTCTGGCGGTTGAGGTGGTAGCGCAGGCTCAGCTGGTGCAGGTGGTTGAAGGTTTCCAGCGCGACCTGGCGGATGGCGCCCTGGGCAACCTTGGCGAAGACGGCGTCGCGGAGCTCGCCAAAGGCGGTGGAGGCCAGGCGCAGGCCGCCGTAGGCCAGGATCAGCGCCGCCGGCACCACCAGCAGGGACTGCGGCGAGGCGGTGAGATGATCCACCACTTCCTTGAGGATGAGCGGGATGGCGACGGTGGCCACCTTGGCCAGCACCAGGCAGGCAATCGCCAGCAGGACGCGCGCCTTGTAGCGCCAGAGGTAGGGAAACAGTGTCTGGAGGGTCTGCCAGTCACTGCGCGGCGGACGCGCGGCGGGGATATCGGGAGCGGGCGAGGACATGCGGGAGGCCGGGTGGACAGTCGTGGACAAAAAGGCGGCCGGAAGACCGGGCTGAAGGAGCAGCCTCACGGAGGACCGGGCCGAAAAAAAAGGAAGCCGGCCCTCAGTTTATCAAGCGGGCGGCATCCGGGGGGCACCTTCTTGTCAAATGGGCGATATCGAGAGGCGCCTTCCTGAAATCCAGGCCGCCAGGCATGTTGTCAGTCAGGATGAATCCCGACCTGGCGGGACTGGCACCAAAAACCGGGCCACCCCTGCAGATCGTGCTTCAGCCTGGGGCGCCTGGACCGACCACGCCCGTGGGCCGCGACACCGAACGGCAAACACTGCCGCCCCTCCGCTCTACCGGCACCGCAAAGCCACACCAGCCCACCCGCCAACTACAAGAAAGGAATGCAGGCCCGACAAATCCCAACAGCTCGCCGGCGAGCCCGGCAGTGCCGGCTGCTAGGCTTTTCCTGGTGTCCCTAAACCGCAAGGAGCCCGATCATGACAGACAAGCCGGACCACAGCATTGCCCGCGTCACCGAGGTGATCGCCACCTCCACCACCAGCTTCGAGGACGCCATCAGCTGCGCCGTTGATCGCGCCACCCGCACCCTGCGCGGCGTCAAGGGCGCCTGGGTCAAGGAAATGAAGCTGGACATCACCGATGGCCGCGTCTCCACCTATAGCGTGGATCTGCTCATCACCTTCGTGATGGACGACTGACGCTCCTCACCGGCCTGACCGGCCGCCCCACCCCGGTGCAAAGGGGAGCGGGCCGATGCTCAAGCCCCCATCGCCGCCGCAAAAAAATCCCCGCCAGAGCGGGGATTTTATGGAGCGGTTGCCGCGTTCAGGCCGGCAGCGCCAAGCGCTCACCGCCCGGCTCCAGCATCTGCCGACCGATCAGGGCCTCGGCCTTGATGGCCTCGACCGGGCGCGAAAGCAGGAAACCCTGCACGAAATGGCAGCCCAGTTCGCGCAGGGCGATCAGCTGCACATCGGTTTCCACGCCCTCGGCAATCACGTTGAGGCCCAGGTGGCGGCTCAGCGAAGCAATGGCCCGCACCACGATGGCCTCCTTGCCACCCGCCTCCAGGCCCTCCATGAAGGAGCGGTCGATCTTGAGAGCGTTGACCTTGAAGTTGGCCAGGTAGTTGAGGGAGGAATAGCCGGTCCCGAAGTCGTCGATATAGACATGCACCTCGTTGTCATCGAGAAGCTGAATGTTCTGCATGCACAGCTCGGCGTTCTCGATGATCTGGGTCTCCGTGATTTCAAGGCGCAGCGTCCCCGGCAGCACGTGATGCTTGAGGATCAGGTCGCGAACCTCGCCCGGCATGGCGGGCTCGGCGAAATAACGCGCCCCCAGGTTCACGCTCACGCTGAGCGGCACGCCGCCGGCGTGCTTCTGCCACAGGCCGAGCTGGCGACAGGCTTCGTTCATCACCCAGCGCGTAAGCGGAATGATGAGGCCGGTCTCCTCGGCCAGCGGAATGAACTGCACCGGCGAGATCATGCCGCGCTGCGGATGCGGCCAGCGCACCAGGGCCTCGAAGCCCGACACCAGGCCGCTCTCCAGCGACACGATGGGCTGGTAATAGAGCAGCAGCTGGTTGGCCTCGATGGCGCGACGCAGCTCGGCCACCATGCGCAGGCGGTCCACCACTTCCTCGCGCATGTGCTGGGCAAACACCACCTGGGTGCCACGGCCGCTGTGCTTGGCCATGTACATCGCGGTATCCGCGTCGCGCAGCATTTCCTCGGGCTCGCGGTACTGGTTGCTGCTGAGGACGATCCCGATGCTGACGCCGGCATTGATCTCCTGTCCGTCCAGGCGCATCGGCTGCAACATGCGCTTTTGCACGCGCAGGGCTGCCTGCACAGCATCGGGCTCGCCTTCGATATCGTCGACCAGCACGGCGAACTCATCGCCGCCCAGGCGGGCCACCATGTCGTTGGGGCGGAACTCCTGCTGCAGGCGTGAGCTGAACTCGATCAGGAGACGGTCGCCCTTGACGTGGCCCAGGCTGTCATTGACCCACTTGAAGCGGTCCAGGTCCATGAACAGCACGCAGAACTGGTAGTCGGGGTTGCGCTGCGCGCGCGACATGGCGCTGCGGAGCTGGTCGAAAAGATAATTGCGGTTGGGCAGTCCGGTCAGGGTGTCGTAAAGGGCGCGCTTGCGCAGCTCTTCCTGCTGGCGGCGGCGCTCGAACACACGCGCGACCTGGGCGCAGACCTGCTGCATCAGGGCCTGCAGGTGATCGTCCGGCTGCTCGTGGCGGGCCGACATGAACTCCAGCACGGCGACCAGCTCGTCGTTGACGATGACCGGGAAGGCAATGCCGCTGACCTGGGTATCGGTCAGCATTTCCTCGAGGCGCACGGACTGGATGTTCCAGGCCGGTTCGCCGGTGCGCAGCACGTCCTGGAACAGCGAGGACCCCATGGTGGGCAGGGGCTCGGTCTCCAGGTGCTGGCGCCAGCGCAGGTCGGCCTCGCGGTTGATGTAGCGCACTGCAGTGCGCTCGCCCTGGGCCGGCTTGACCAGCACGGCATGGCCGGCAATCCAGCCCATGTTGGTGCAGATACGCCCCAGGCTGAGTTCCAGCATGGAATGCACATCGCTGCTCTCGTTGCCGATGGCGGCCATGTCATAAAGCAGCTGGTATTTTTCCTGGCGGTGGCAAAGGGTCTGCAGGAAGTCGCGACGCGCCGAGTATTCCATCATGTGACCGGCCACCGAGCAGACCGTCAACGGGAAAAGGAAGTACAGCATGGCGTTGAGCCAGTCGGGCTGCCCCCCCTGCCAGAACGTGGCCAGGGTGGCCAGGGCAAAGCCGGCGACGGCGCTGGCGGCCACGAGCCGGGCGCGCAGGCGCAGCAGGGTAAAGGCCACGACCAGCACGAAGATCGTTTCATAGGCGATGATCTGCCCGAAATAGCTGTGCCCCAGCGCCATGGCGCCATAGACCGTGGTGAGCACCGAACTGCCCACGGCCACGCCAATAATCCCCTCCACATGCCGTGGCAGGCTGCGCAGGAAGGAGCTGCCCCACATCAGGATCAGGATGGCGCCCACCGGAACGACGCTGTTCCAGAGCCAGAAGCCAAGACCGCTTCGGCCCCCGGAGAGCATGGCCACCGGCAGTACCACCGCCAGGTAAAGCAGCATCATCCCGTAGATGGAGTAACGCAGCATGGTGGCGGCCTTGCGCCGGTAATGGGCGCGAAAGGCTTCCTCAAGACGCTCTGTCAGGCGCAGCAGCCCGAGCGGCTTGCCGCCCAGCAGGGCTCGAAGTTCAGGAATGGAGGCGGGAAATTCGGTTTCGGTGGTGGCGGGAGCGTCCGCAACGGACTGCCCTGGCATGGCTTGCATGAATGCCCCTGGTACGACGCAAAAAACGACTTGTTTCGGCATTACCGGGCTCTTCATGAGCCTCTACCTTGGTATAGGGGCAGGCTAAGAGACTCTGCATGGAAGTGCCAAGTGCTATTAATCAGTCGTTTCTGACGAGCGGCCGATGCAGCCGGCCAGACGGATTGCGCCGACAAAATTTGACAGAAAATGCCTATAAATCGACATTTCCCGAGAATTTGCAGGGACAACTCAGCCAATTGTCGAGTGGCACTTTGGCCGGCACTGGCTACAATCCGGCCGCCACTTCAGATGTGGCTTTTGCCGTTTGCCGCCGAGGTTTGTCCATGCCTGTTTCCGCCCTCCCCGCGCTGCCCGACTTTCCCCGCAAGGGCGGGGACCGTCGCCACTGGGGACGGCTCGCCGGCAGCGGCCTCGCCCTTGCCCTGGCGGAGGCGGCGGAGCGCCATCCGGGCGTGGCCATGGTCATCACCAGCGACACCCAGGCCGCCACCCGCCTCGAGGAGGAGTTGCGCTTCTTCCTGGGCGACCGCCTGCCACTGCTGCATTTCGCCGACTGGGAAACCCTGCCCTACGATCCCTTCTCGCCCCACCAGGACATCATCTCGGCCCGCCTCAAGACCCTGGCCCGCCTGCCCTCCCTGCAGCGCGGCCTGCTGGTGGTGCCCATCACCACCCTTGCCCACCGCATTGCCCCGCGCGGCTACCTGGGGGGACGTTCCCTGGCCCTGGCGAAGGGCCAGAAGCTCGATATCACGGAATTCCGCCGCCAGCTCGAGGGCGCCGGCTATGTCGCCGTCGACACCGTCTACGAGCATGGCGAGTTCGCCGTGCGCGGCAGCCTGATCGACCTCTTCCCCATGGGCACCGACGCGCCGCTGCGCATCGAGCTTTTTGACGACGAGATCGAGACCCTGCGCCGCTTCGATACCGAGACGCAGCGCACCATCGACGGCATCGACCGCCTGGAGCTGCTGCCGGCCAAGGAGTTCCCGCTCGACAAGGCCGCCATCCGGCAATTCCGCGACGCCTGGGCCCAGGCCTTCACCGGCGATCCCAAACGCTCGCCGGTCTACCAGGACGTGACCAACGGCCTTGCCGCGAGCGGCATCGAGTACTACCTGCCGCTGTTCTTTGAAGCCACCGGCACCCTCTTCGATTACCTGCCCGGCAATACCCTGGTCCTGCTCGACAGCGGCGCCGGCCTGCAGATGGGGCATTTCTGGCAGGAGATCCGCAACCGCTACGAGGACCGTCGCGGCGACACCACGCGCCCCTTGCTGCCGCCGGAGAAACTCTTCCTGCGCGACAACGAGTTGTTCGAGGCACTGGGCCGCTTCCCGCGCATCGACTGGCAGGGCGGCCCGCTCGAAGAGCGCGCCGGCCAGCACAACCTGTCCTTCGAGACGCCACCGGCGCTGCCCGTGGAGATCCGCCAGGAGGAACCCCTGGCGGCGCTGCTGGGCTTTATCCAGAACCATCCGGGTACGCGACTGCTGTTTTGCGCCGAAACCGCGGGCCGACGCGAGAGCCTGCTGGAGCTGCTCGCCCGCGGCGGCATCAAGCCGCAGGCCGTGGCGGACTGGCAGGACTTCCTGGCCCGCAGCGATGCCGGCCCCGCCATCACCGTGGCGCCGCTGGAGCAGGGGCTGTGGCTCACTGAACCGCCGCTGGCCGTCATCGCCGAATCGCAGCTGCTCGGCCAGCGCGTCATGCAGAGCCGACGCCGCAAGGCCAGCAGCCAGGACGTCTCCGGCGAGCAGGTCATCCGCAACCTCAGCGAGCTGCAGCCGGGCGCGCCGGTGGTGCATATCGACCATGGCGTCGGCCGCTACCAGGGCCTGGTGACGCTGGAGGTGGACGGCCAGGCCCAGGAATTCCTGCTGCTCGAGTATGCCGACAGCGCCAAGCTCTATGTGCCTGTTTCCAGCCTGCAGCTGATTGCCCGCTACTCCGGCGCCGACGACGAACACGCCCCGCTGCACCGCCTCGGCACCGAGCAATGGACCAAGGCACGGCGCAAGGCCGCCGAGCAGGTACGCGATACCGCCGCCGAACTGCTCAATATCTATGCGCGCCGTGCCGCGCGTCCGGGACATCCCTTCAGCTTCAATGAAAGCGAATACGCGTTGTTTTCCTCGGGCTTTCCCTTCGAGGAAACCGCCGACCAGGCCGCGGCCATCATCGCCACCGTCACCGACCTGCGCACACCGCGTCCCATGGACCGCCTGATTTGCGGCGACGTGGGGTTCGGCAAGACGGAAGTGGCGATGCGCGCCGCCTTCGTGGCGGTGCAGGACGGCTTCCAGGTGGCGGTACTGGTGCCCACTACATTGCTGGCGCAGCAGCACTACGAGAATTTCCGCGACCGCTTCGCCGACTGGCCGGTGAAAATCGAAGTGCTGTCGCGCTTCAAGAGCACCAAGGAACAGAACGTGGCGCTGGGGCAGCTGGCCGAGGGCAAGATCGACATCATCATCGGCACCCACAAGCTGCTCCAGGAGGATGTGAAATTCCGCAACCTCGGCCTCATCATCGTTGACGAGGAGCACCGCTTCGGCGTGCGCCACAAGGAGGCGCTGAAGAACATGCGCGCCGAAGTCGACATGCTGACGCTGACCGCGACGCCCATCCCGCGCACGCTCAACATGGCCTTTGCCGGCATGCGCGACCTGTCCAT
>JAJFBF010000018.1 GCA_020697295.1 Moraxellaceae bacterium
AGGTCTCGATGTCGATCTGGGTGAACTCGGGCTGGCGGTCGGCGCGCAGGTCCTCGTCGCGGAAGCACTTGGCGATCTGGTAGTAGCGGTCGAAGCCCGAGACCATCAGCAGCTGCTTGAAGAGCTGGGGCGACTGCGGCAGGGCGAAGAAGGAGCCCGGCTGGGTACGGGACGGTACCAGGTAATCGCGCGCGCCTTCCGGAGTGGCGCGGGTCAGCACCGGGGTTTCCACGTCGAGGAAGCCGTTGGTGTCCAGGTAGGTGCGGATCTTCGAGGTCACCTTGGAGCGGAAGCGCATGCGCTCCAGCATTTCCGGACGGCGCATGTCCAGGAAACGGTACTTGAGGCGGACCTCTTCACCGACGTTGGAGAAGTCGTCGTTGAGCGGGAAGGGCGGGGTTTCCGACTGCGCCAGGATCTCGATTTTCTTGCCCAGCACCTCGATCTGGCCGGAGGGCATGTTGGCGTTCTCGGTGCCGGCATAGCGGCGGCGCACGCGGCCGGTGATCTTGAGCACGAACTCGGAGCGGGACTTGTCGGCCAGCGCGAAGGCTTCGGGGGTGTCGGGATCGATCACGACCTGCACCAGGCCGTCGCGGTCGCGCATGTCCAGGAAGATGACGCCGCCGTGGTCGCGGCGACGATGCACCCAGCCCGCCAGGGTCACGGTCTGGTCGATGTGTTGTTCGGTCAGTTCGCCACAGTAGTGGGTGCGCATCATGATGTCTGGAGTCCCGGGTGTCGTGTCAGGCCTGTCGCGCCGGGCGGCAGGCTCTTCTGAAAGGGGCGCATTATACCCATGCCGGACGTGCGCCGTCAGCGGTGCCGATGCTCCTGCCGTCCTCCGGTTCGGGGCAACGCGCCCGGTCTCCGTCGCCGGCAGCATTCCACCGACCCGGACGGAGGGCGCTCTCCGCCACCCTTGAAGCTTCCCTGCCTGCAAACAGGGGGGCTTTTTGCGAAAAAACCCGGGGAAAACACCTCTTCGCGGATGTGCTGGCGTAAAAAACCCGAAAAATACAGGGTTTTCATGCTCCTGCTATTGCTGCCCTCCTGCAAATCCCCTATATATCGGCGTCAGTTCATGGCGCAAATGCAGTAGGCGCGTGAACCCGATGTCTGCACCGGGAAGGACTTCCCAGCCGCCGGATGAAGCGTCGCCCCAGAACTCCAATAAGGAAGACCGCAATGGCCATTGCCAAGAAACCCGCTGCCAAAGCCGCCCCCAAGAAAGCTGCTGCCAAGCCCGCCGCCAAACCTGCTGCCAAGAAAGCGGCCGCCAAGCCTGCCGCCAAGAAGGCGGCTGCCAAGCCTGCTGCCAAGAAGCCCGCCGCCAAGGCTGCTGCGCCCAAGGCTGCCGCCAAGGCCACTGCCCCCAAGGCCCCGGCCAAGCGTGCCACTTCCGCGCTGGCTGAAGCCCACAACAAGACCCAGCTCATGACGGAAATCGCCGAGCTGACCCAGCTGACCAAGAAGCAGGTGTCCGCCGTGCTCGAAGAGCTGGGCGCCCTGATCGAGCGTCATGTGAAGAAGAATGCCGTTGGCCACTTCACGCTGCCCGGCCTGTTCAAGGTCCAGGTTGTGCGCAAGCCCGCCACCAAGGCACGCAAGGGCATCAACCCCTTCACCGGCGAGGAAACCACTTTCAAGGCCAAGCCGGCGCGTAACACCATCAAGGTGCGTCCGCTGAAGAAGCTCAAGGATTTCGCCGCCTGATCGGCAACTCCTTATAAAAACGGCCGGGCTTTCCCGGCCGTTTTCATTTGTGGCGCGCCATCGGTTTCGAACTTGCGCAGACGTCATGCAAGGCTGTCTTTACAGGCTCCGGGCTTTATCGTATATAGCCGGCCAAGCATGATTTTCCCGGTTCGAGGACGCTATGGCGGCTAATAAATCCGAAGAATTCGATGAAGAAGCCTTTGAGGAAAGCGCCGCCCCCGAGGCGGAGCCCGAAGAGGTGACCAAGGCCGTGACCGTCAAGAATTCCCTGGTCAAGCGCCGCGTCATCGACGAGTTGCTCGAGGAGCGCAAGCTCCAGCGCCGCCTGCGTGACTACGATTACGATCTGGGCGAGTGAGCCGGCCCTCCTGAATCCGGCCGGCCCTCCCGGGGGCGCTGTTTTCCCTTGGGATGCTGTGGGCTTTCACCGGCGGGCACCGGGCAGAATTTCGAATTGCCCGCCCCCCGGGCCGGCGGCATAATCCCGCCTCCCGGTCGCGCCAAGGCGACTTTCCCTTATCTCAGCTAAAGGACCCGCATCATGGCGATCGAACTGCCCCCGTTGCCGTATGAAAAGAACGCGCTGGAACCGCATCTCACGGCGGAAACCCTGGATTTCCATCACGGCAAGCACCACAACGCCTATGTGGTGAACCTGAACAACCTGATCAAGGGCACCGATCTTGAGGCCAAGAGCCTGGAAGAGATCATCAAGGCGTCCGCCGGTGATGCGTCCAAGGCCGGTGTCTTCAACAACTCCGCCCAGATCTGGAACCACACCTTCTACTGGAACGGCATGAAGCCCAACGGTGGCGGCAAGCCCACCGGCGCCATCGCCGCAAAGATCGACGCCGACCTCGGCGGCTACGACAAGTTCGTCGAGCTGTTCAAGGCTGCCGCCACCACCCAGTTCGGCTCCGGCTGGGCCTGGCTGGTCCTGAACAAGGACGGCAAGCTCGAAGTCACCAAGACCCCGAACGCCGACCTGCCCATGGCCCACGGCCAGAAGGCGCTGCTGACCTGTGACGTCTGGGAGCACGCCTACTACATCGACTTCCGCAACCGTCGTCCGGACTACGTCACCACCTTCCTCGAGAAGCTGGTGAACTGGGATTTCGTCAATTCCAACCTGGCCTGAGGCGCTGCGACACATGGTCGCAACGGCTTGACCGCGTAAACGAAAAAAGGTGCCATGAGGCACCTTTTTTCATTCCAGGAGCGCATCCCGGCATGGCCCTGACCCTGTTTCCCGAAGCCGGCGCCCATCGTCGCAACCTGGTGCGCCTGTGCCTGCTGCGGGGCGTGCTGGTGCTGGCGCTGTTGCTCGCGACCGGGCTGGTTTTCCTGCTCCAGGGCATTCCGCTGTATCGCGATGGCGGGCTCGTGCTGGCGGTGCTGCTGTTCACCGGCTTCAACTTCTGGACCCTGTGGCGCCTGCGCCGGGGCGTGTCAGTGGGCGAGGCGGGAATTTTCCTGCAGCTGGTGGTGGATGTGCTGCTGATGACGCTGGTGCTCTACCGGACCGGCGGCGCCACCAATCCATTCGTATCCTATTATCTGGTGCCGCTGACCATCGCCGCGGCTACGCTGCGCCTGCGCTTTACGATTAGCGTGGCGCTGCTGACGCTGGTCGCCTACAGCATGCTGCTGAGTCACTACATTCCCTTCAGTCCCTTCGAGGCGGAGCACGGGATGGTGCTGGAGCGCGTCGCCCCCGTGGCGCCGGTCGACCCGCATGCCGGGCATCAGATGCCAGGCGCCGGGTCTGTGCACTCCGGGGCGGCGGCTGGCCTGGTAGCACCGGCGCCAGGCGCTGCAATGCCAGAGGCGCATGGCCAGATGGCGATGTCAGCCGATGCTCCGGAGCTTGAGCCGGCGGCCACGCCGGCGGGGCAGGGGAGCGAGGCGGTGCCGGGATCGCATGCCGGGCATGGTCTGGCGGCGGCTGTGGCCAGTGGCTTCAATCTGCATGTTTTCGGTATGTGGCTGAACTTCCTGCTCAGCGCCGGCCTTATCACTTTCTTTGTTTCGCGCATGAGCCATGCCCTTCATGAGCAGGACCGTCGTCTTGCCGAGCAGCATGAGCACCTGCTGCAGCGCGAGCAGGTGGTGGCGCTGGGTGCGCTGGCGGCGGGCGCCGCCCATGAGCTCGGGACGCCGCTGGCCACCATGAGCGTGATCGCCCGCGAGATCGAGGCCGAGCTGCCTGCGGATTCACCGCTGCGCGAGGAGGCCGTACTGCTGCGTGGCCAGCTCGCACTCTGCCGCGAAATCCTGCAGGGCCTGCGCGCGCAGGCAGCCGGCGAGCTGCCACGGCAGCCGCTGTCGGCGCTGGTCGGGCATGCGGTGACCCGCATGGAAGTGATGTATCCGGCGCGCATATTCACCCTGGTGCTGGCCTTGCCGGATCGCCTGGTGCAGGCGCCGGCAACGCTGCCGCAGGTGCTGGTCAACCTCCTCGATAACGCGGCGCAGGCCGCTCGCGCTGCCGTGGAAATCCGCGTCGCCGAGGACGGTGGCGAGTGGCTGCTGGAAGTCCGTGACGATGGCGCCGGCATCCCGCCGGAGGTGGCGAGTCGCCTGGGCGAGCCTTTTGTCAGTGGTCGCGCCGAGGGGCTGGGCATCGGCTACTTCCTCAGCCATGCCAGCGTCAACCAGTGGGGTGGCAGTATCCGCCTGCAGCCGCGAACAGAGGGGGGCACGCTGACGATCCTGCGCCTGCCGTGGACCGTGTTGCAGCCTGGTCCTTTGCCGGAGGCGCCGTGATGCGCATCCTGATCGTGGATGACGACGAGGCGTTCCGTCAGGCTTTGTCGCGCGCCTTCCAGCGCCGGGGCCTGCTGCCGCTGCTGGCCGGCAATGCCGCCGAGGCCCGCCAGGCCGTGCAAGAGTTCAAGCCCGAGGCCTGCGTACTGGACCTGCGCCTGGGCCAGGACTCGGGGCTGCGCCTGTTGCCGGAGTTGCTGGCGCTCGCGCCCGGCCTCGCCGTCGTGGTGCTGACGGGCTATGCCAGCATCGCCACGGCGGTGGAAGCGGTAAAGCTCGGTGCGCGCAACTACCTGCCCAAGCCCGCCGATGCCGACGAGATCCTTGCCGCCCTGGGGGGCGATGCCGTCGGCGTGGCGGTGCTGGAGACAGTGCCGATGTCGGTGGACCGGCTCGAGTGGGAACACATCCAGAAAGTGCTGGCGGAGCATGACGGCAATATTTCCGAAACCGCACGCAGCCTTGGCATGCATCGCCGCACCTTGCAGCGCAAGCTGCAAAAGCGGCCGGTGCGGCGCTAGCGGCCGGTGTTACCCTTGCTGCCTCCTTTTCCGCTGCCCTGATCGCCCGCCATGTCCCGTTATCGTCCGCCCGCCACGCCGCGCACTGCGCTCATCACCCCCGAAGGTTACCGGGTGCTGGCCGACGAGCTCGATCATCTCTGGCGCGTGCGCCGGCCCGAGGTCACGCGCGCCGTGTCGGAGGCCGCCGCCATGGGCGACCGGTCCGAGAACGCAGAATATATCTACGGCAAGAAGATGCTGCGCGAAATCGATAGCCGCGTGCGCTTCCTGCGCAAGCGCATCGAGTCGCTGAAGGTCGTGGATACGCGACCCACGGACCCCTCGCGGATCTATTTTGGCGCCTGGATCGAGGTCGAGGAGGCAGACTCCGGCGCCATCCTGGCCCTGCGCATCGTGGGGCCGGATGAGACCGATGCGGTGCGTGGCTGGATCAGTATCGACGCCCCCATGGCGCGCGCCTTGCTGAAAAAAGCCGTGGATGATGAGGTGGTGGTGGAGCGGCCGGCCGGGCGCGGGGTTTTCTATGTGCTGTCGGTGTCGTATGTGCCGCCTGTCTGAGAGAGCGGGCTAACTCCAGCCTCTCTCGTTCCCGGGCGTGGACGCGGAGGCGAAAAAATGCCGGCAATCGCCGGCATTTTTTTGTGCGCAATCTCAGAGTGGGCACGCCACACGGTCGCTCCTGCACCGGGGCGAAAAGGCCGGGCGCGCAAAGCGGCGGCGGGGTGGCCCGTGGTTCGTGGCTCAGTTGCCGCTGGCGGCGCGTCGCTCGGCCAGCTTGTGGCGCAGCCAGGCGATGATTCCCGGCAGGATGCTGATGAAGATGATCGCCAGGATGATGGCGGTGAAATTTTCCTTGAAGAAAGGCAGGTTGCCGAGGGCATAGCCGAGTCCCACGCAGCTGCCGACCCAGAGGGCGGCGCCGATCACGTTGAACATCAGGAAACGGTCCCAGGGCATGGCGCCGACGCCGGCCACGAACGGCGCAAAGGTGCGCACGATCGGCATGAAGCGGGCGATGATGACGGTCTTGCCGCCATGGCGCAGAAAGAATTCCTGGGTCTTGAGCAGGTGTTCGCGCCGGATCCAGCGCGAGTTCCAGTCATAGACCCGGGGACCGATCCGGTTGCCGATATAATAATTGAGGTTGTCGCCAAGCACGGCAGCCACGAACAGCAGTCCCATCAACAGCCATACGTTCATCTGGCCGGCCGCGGCGAGGGCGCCGGCGGCGAACAACAGGCTGTCGCCCGGCAGCAGCGGCATCACCACCACGCCGGTTTCCACGAACACGATGATAAACAGCAGGGCGTAGATCCAGAGTCCGTAGGCCGCCACGAATCCGGTAAGGTGGCGATCCACGTGCAGGATAAAGTCGATCAGTTCCATGAAGGTGTTCCGGGGGAAGGCCGGCGGATGCTAGCAGGGCCGGCGCATGGCCGGAATGCACCAGGCCTCATTTCGTGTTACCGGCTGGTGACATCAGCACCAGCAGCGTCCGGGCCATGCCCGGCAGGTCGAAGGGCATGGCCAGCTCCAGCATGGTTTGCATGCCCAGCACGAGACCCATCAGCATTTGCGCCATCTGCCGCGCGTCGGCGTCGGCGCGCAGCTCGCCCCTTTCCTGGGCGCGGCGCAGCGCGGCCGCCAGGCGCGTGATGCCGGCTTCGTGCAGGCGCAGGTATTGCAGGCGCACGGTCTCGGAGCGGGCGCAGGCGTCGAGGAGCTGGTAGAGGCGGAGGTCGCCCTCGAGGCCGATGGGGTAATGGCCGGCGGCGACGGTGTTCAGGAAGCGCTGCACCAGGACCAGGAAGTCCTCCTCGTTGTCCTCGGCCCCCAGGAGCGTGTCGATGAGGGTGAAGCCCACCCGCTCGATGACGGCGGAGATCAGCGCTTCGCGATCCTGGAAATGCACATAGAAGGCGCCGCGGGTATAGCCGGCCCGGGCACAGACGGCATCCAGGCTGGCATCCAGTCCGTCGCTGCGGAACAGCTCCATGGCGGCCTGCAGCAGGGCCTCGCGGGTCTCCTGCTTGGCGGCGTCACGGGTGCGTGGCAGGGCTTTCTTCATGGTCGGGATTGATTTGACATACGGATGCGTATGTGAAGATAGTAGGGGCATACGGCACCGTATGCAAACGTGGTGGCCGCGCTCCCGGTCGCGATGGGCAGGGCGGGCCAATCCGGATCAATCAGGTCCCCGCTCGCGTAGCGGCAGGACACAGGAGCAGGAGAGTCAGCATGTCGGATCGGATTCGCGGCAAGGTCGTGGTCATTACGGGGGCGGCCCGCGGCATCGGGCTTGCCACGGCGCAGGCGCTGGCGGCGCGCGGCGCCCTGGTCGGCATCGGCGATCTCGACGAGGCGCTGGCCCGCTCTGCAGCTGCCACTCTGCCCGGGGCTTTCGGTGGCGCCCTCGACGTGCGCAGCAAGGACTCGTTTGCGCGCTTCCTGGAAAACACCCGTGCGGCCCTCGGGCCGGTCGACATCCTGATCAACAATGCCGGCATCATGCCCATGGGGCACTTCGAGGCCGAGGATGATGCCCTCACCAATGCGCAGATCGACATCAACCTGCGCGGCGTGATCCATGGCATGAAGCTCGTGCTGCCGGCCATGAAGAGCCGCCGCCAGGGTCATATCGTCAATGTGGCCTCGATCGCCGGGCGCATTCCGATCCCTGGCGCCAGCGTGTACTGCGCGACCAAGTTCGCTGTCATCGGCCTTAGCGAATCCCTGCGCCAGGAAGTGCGCGCGCATGGCATCGACGTCACCGTGGTGCTGCCTTCGCGTGTGTCCACGGAGCTTTCGTCCGGCACCGGTAACGGCGGGGTGCCGACGGCGACGCCGGAGGAAGTCGCCCAGGCAGTCATCCATGCCATCGAGCATCGCCTGCCCGAGGTGACCGCACCTCGCTTTCTGCAACCCTTTACGCGCGCGATGCAGGTACTGCCGCGCTGGGTGGACAATGGCCTGCGCAAGCTGGTGAAGGATGATCGCATCCTGACCGATCTCGATCGCGGGGCGCGCGCCGGCTACGAGCAGCGCCTGGCGGCACTGTCGCCCGCCACTACGTCAGCAGTGGGAACTGAAAAGGAATCGTCGCCGCCGAAGCGGAAGGCGAAGAAGAGCGCTTGATGCCGGCCGGGCCTGTGCTCGCAACGCGACAAGCCAGGCGGCAACGCCTGCTTCAGTAGAAATTGCGCAGCAGCAGCTCCGGCGGGTGCGGCTCCAGGTAGACCTGGCGCTGCACGTAGGCGTTCGGGTGCTGGCGCAGGTGGTGGCGCAGCAAAGTGAGCGGGGCGATCAGCGGAACGCGGCCCTGGCGGAAATCGTCGATGATCTGCGCCAGTTCCTGGCGGCTTTTCGTGTCCAGCGCCTTTTTCAGGTAGCCGGCCAGGTGCTGCAGCACATTGGTGTGGCTCTTGTTGCTGCAGACAGTCTTCAGTGTCGTCATGAAGTCGTGGACGTAATCCTGCGCGGCATCCTCGACCGGGCGCTGGTGCGCCAGCGCCACCAGTCGGCCCAGGTGCTGGTAAGCGGCAGGCCGGTGCGCCATCAGCAGGTATTTGTGGCGGGCATGGAAGTCCTGCAGCTTCGCCAGGGTGAGGCCGCTGGCCTCGAGGGCGCGCCAGCGCTGCCAGGCGTAGACGCGGGTCACGAAGTTGTCGCAGAGCTGGGCATCGCGCAGGCGGCCTTCCTCTTCCACTGGCATCAGCGGGTGGCGCTGGGTGAACTCGCGCGCAAAGACACCGCGCGTGCTGCGGCCGATGGGATTGCCGTTCTCGTGGTAGACCTTGATGTTGCCCAGGCCGCAGCTCGGTGAGCGACCCATGAAGATATAGCCGCACAGGTCGCCGAGCTCGGCGGCCTTGTCGCGTCCGTATTGCTCCATCTGCTCTGTGACATCGAGTCCGGCCGTACGGTTGCCGACGATGCGCACGGCCTCGTCAGGCAGGTTACCAACCAGATGGATGGCCTCGCGCGGCGCTCCCATGCCGATGCCCATCTCGGGGCAGACCGGCACGAACTCGAAGCGCTGCGCCAGCACTTCTGTGCACACCTTCGAATGCTTGTGGCTGCCGTCGTAGCGCACGAGGTCACCGAGCAGGCACTGGCTGATGCCAACAGGGACTTTTGCGGGAAAGGCGTAGATCGACTCGGTCATGGGCGGGCGGCTCCGGGGGCGCGACGGGCGAGCTTCATGGTCGCGTGCAAGGGGACGCCGCGCTCTCCGGCAAAGTCCGGAGAGCGCGGCACCTCGTCATCATGGAAGAACGTGCCCGGCTGCGACCACGCTACAGCCGGGCTACAGCGATTTACCGCTCAGACATTGCCGATAAACAGCTGCCGCAGCAATTTCTGGCGCCAGCTTTCCGGATGGTCGAGCTGCAGTCGTTCGAGCAGGGCAGTGGGGATCTCCTTGTCTTCGCGCAAGCTGGCCAGCAGCGACTTCACCATCTGCACCGGGCTCTCGGTCATCGCCTGCATGCGCTGCAGGACCTTGATGATAGCCAGTTCTTCGTCGGTGAAGTCGTTGCCGAAGGGGAAGGCCGGCAGCAGTTGCTGCGACTGCAGCGCGCCCAGGCGGGTGAGCACTGTCTCCGGCAGGTTGTGCTGCTGCGCCTCGGGAATCTCGTAGTCGTTCTCGATCTTGCCGTTGGCCTTGGCGTCGGCCAGCAGGGCCGTCTGGAAGCGCGAGTCGGTGATGGCGAGCAGGCGCTTGACGATCTCGTGGTCGGACTGGCCACGGAGGTCGGCAATCCCGTATTCGGTGACCACGATGTCGCGCAGATGCCGGGCGATAGTGGTGTGGGCGTAGTTCCAGACAATGTTGGACATCACCTCGCCCTTGGAGGTGCGGGTGGCGCGCAGCATCATGATGGAGCGGGCGTCATGCAGGGCATGGGCCTGGGCCACAAAGTTGTACTGGCCGCCGACGCCGCTGACGAGGCGGCCGGACTCGAGGCCGTCGGACACCGCGGCGCCGAGCAGTGTCATCATCATGCAGGTGTTGACGAAGCTGGCGTCGCGACGCTGCGCAGCGGCCAGGTCTTCCTGCCCGTAGAGCTGGTTGATGAAGCTGATGGCGGTCATGTTGATGCCGCGCAGCTTTTCCGGCGGCATGGTGCGCAGCTTCTCGTAGAAGTCGCGCGGGCCGAGGAAGAAGCCGCCGTGCATGTAGATGCCGCGCGCCAGGCGCTGGCCGAGGCAGTGGCGGTTGATCGCGGCCAATGCCTCTGGATGGTCGATGTCGAGGGGAAGACGCTCGTCGCCGCAGAAGAGGTGGTCGGCATGCAGGCTGACGCCGTCATGGAAGACGCCGAATCCCTTGAGGAAGTCCACATCCTCCGGACGCAGCGGCGAGCGGATGAGGCCGGCTTCGCGCAGGGCGGGCAGGGTGGCCGCGTCGACCCCGGTGCCGAGCTTGCCGGTGTTGAGCAGCTTTTGCAGGCCGGTGTGGGGAAACACCTCGCGGCGCAGGATACCGGCATCGATCAGCGCCATGAAGCCGTTCACGAACATCTCGGAGCAGCCGTAGAGGCCTTGGGCGAAGGGGCCGCAGTTGGACCGGGGTGCGCCCAGCGCATCGAGGGCGGCGCAGTAGTCCGCATTGTGGCGGTCGCGCAGGATGAGGGCATGGGAAATGGCATCGCCCAGCGAGCCGATGCCGATCTGCAGCGTGCCGCCGTCCTTGACCAGCGAGCTCACATACAGGCCGATGGCGTAATCGGTGGGGTCCACCTTCATGTTGGGCGCGGAAAAGACGGTGTGGGTGCAGGCCGGATCGCTGACGATGGCATCGACCTCGCTCTCGTCGATCAGGGCGTCGTTTTCCATGAAGGGCATTTCCCGGTTCACCACCAGCACGCGGTACACCGGATGGCCACAGCGGTGCATCAGCCGCACCAGGTCCAGGGTCACGTCGGGATTGGAGCTAAGGGAGTATTCGGTCCGGCCCCCGCGCTCGCGCACGGCCACCGCCTGCGCGACCACGTTCACGCCCTGCACCAACATGTCGCGCGCGACATGGGTGTAGTTGGCCGAGAGGTAGTGCTGCTGGGCATAGTCGTTCTGCAGGTACTCGCCCGACTTGTAGAAAAACTCGGTGACCTCGATGTTCTTCGGCAGCATGCCGCTGTGGCGGTCGCGCACATAGTCGAGGTCGGGATAGTTGCCGAATACGCGCTCGACGAAGGGGCCGAGGAAACGGGCTTCCATGTCGCTGTGCGCCTTGGGCTTTTCCAGGGACAGGGCGGTGAAGATCCGCAGCTTGAGCAAGGGGGAGTCCTTGACCCGACCGTAGAGGCCGTTCACCCAGGGGTTGGGCTTGCCGATCCCGAGGGGGATGCCCAGGGTGATCGCCGGTCCCACGCGGGCGATCAGGTCATCCAGGCAATCATCGATTCGGTCAAAGTGGCGGGCCATCCGTACTGTCCTTTTGAGTTGTTCAATCCCCGGATATTACCGGCAAAGAACCCGGGGCGTCCCTGTCCGGGGTCAGTACAAAGCCCTGAGATGAAAGGGGCATGGGAGCGGGGGTCTCGGGTATAATGCCGCCACTTTCCGCCCTTGGCCCTGTTCCCGTGCTCGAAGCTCGCCACCTGGCTGTCTCCCGAGATGACCGCTTGCTGTTCAGCGGGCTGGATTTCCAGCTTTCGCCCGGACAGGTGTTGCAGGTGGCCGGCCCCAATGGCGTCGGCAAGACCACCCTTCTCAATATTGTCGCGGGGCTCTGCCCGGCCGAGGCCGGCGAGCTGGCCTGGCAGGGGCGCCCTGTCGCGGATGACCCCGTGGCCTTCCGGGCTGCCTTTTCCTGGCTTGGCCACCAGCCCGGACTCAAGCTCATGCTTTCGCCGCGCGAGAATCTGGAGTGGCTGCTGCGCCTGCGTGGCCTGCCCGGGGTGGAGGATGCCATCCTGAACGCCCTGGCCCGGGTTGACCTCTACGGCTATGAGGATGTCCCGGTGGCTCATCTTTCCGCCGGCCAGAAGCGCCGCGTGGCGCTGGCCCGGCTCTTCCTGGAGGGGCGGCCGCTGTGGATCCTCGACGAGCCCTTCACCGCCATTGATCGCGCCGGAGTGACCGAGCTCGAGGGCTGGCTGCGCCAGCATGCCGAAGCTGGCGGCATGGTGCTGCTCACCACCCACCATGAGTTCGCGCCCGGCTTCCCGGTGACCCGGCTTGATGTTGCGGACTTCCGGCCAGCCGTTGCCGGGCGGGATGCGGAGGACTGCCTGTGAATGCCGCCTGGGCACTGCTTGCGCGCGACCTGCGCCTGGCCTTGCGCCAGAGTGGCGACTGGCTGATGCCGCTCGGCTTTTTCCTGCTCGTGGTAACGCTGTTTCCGCTCGCCATTACTCCCGAACCTAAAAAGCTCGCCGTCATGGCGCCCGGCGTGATCTGGGTGGGCGCGCTGCTTGCCATGCTGCTGTCACTGGACAGCCTGTTCCGGCAGGACCTTGACGACGGCTCGCTTGAACAGTTGCTTGTGGCGCCGGCGCCGCTACCGTTGCTGGTGCTGGCAAAAGTCGCGGTGCACTGGCTGCAGACCGGCTTTTGCCTGGTGTTGCTGGCGCCAGTGGCGGCGGTGATGCTGTTCCTGGATATGAAAGTGCTGCCGGTGCTGATCGGCACGCTGCTGCTCGGCACCCCGGTACTGAGCCTGATCGGCGCCATTGCCGCCGCGCTCACCGTGGCCCTGCGCCGCGGCGGCGTGCTGGTGCCGCTGATCACGCTGCCCTTGCTGGTGCCGGTGATCGTATTTGCCACCGGCGCGGTGCAGGCGGCCGCCGCCGGCATGCCGGTGGCCGGCTACCTGGCGTTGCTGGGGGCGTTCCTGGTGCTGGCGCTGACGTTGGTGCCCTTTGCGGTGGCGGCGGCCCTGCGCATCGCCATCGGTGGTTGAGGTCGTCGCCCGCGGGGCGGCGCTTGAGAGAGGTTGGAAATGTTTCGCGCAATCTGGAACTACATCCAGCGCACGGTGAGTCCGCGTCATTTTTATGACATCGGCGGGCAGTGGCTGCCCTGGCTCTGGCTGGCGGCAGGGCTGCTGCTGGGCGTGGGGACGGTGTGGAGCCTTGGCGTGGCGCCCGCGGACTACCAGCAGGGCAACAGCTACCGCATCATCTTCATTCATGTGCCGGCGGCCAGCATCGCCATGGGCGGTTATGTGCTGATGGCCGCCTGCGGCCTTATCAGCCTGGTGTGGAAGGTCAAGACCGCCGAAATGGTGGCGCGCTCGGTGGCCGCCATCGGCGCCTGGTTCTGCTTTATCGCCCTTTTCACCGGCGCGATCTGGGGCAAGCCGACCTGGGGAACCTACTGGGTCTGGGATGCGCGCCTGACCTCGATGCTGATCCTGCTCTTTTTGTACTTCGGCGTGATCGCGCTCTACTCGGCCTACGAGAATGCCGCCAGCGCCGGCAAGGCCGCCGCCATCCTCTCGCTCGTGGGCGTGGTCAACCTGCCCATCATCAAATACTCGGTGGACTGGTGGAATACCCTGCACCAGGGCTCGACCTTCCGTATCACCGAGCGCCCCACCATGCCACCCGAGATGTACCTGCCCCTGCTGGTGATGCTGCTCGGCTTCTATGCCTTCTTTGGCGCCTGCCTTATCGCCCGCACCCGCAATGAAATCCTGCAGCGCGAGCGCCGTTCGCAATGGGTGCGCGAGATCGTCCAGGCGGAAGCGGGGGGGGCGCGCTGATGTATTTCGAGTCCTTTGCCGAATTCCTCGCCATGGGCAACCATGGGCCTTATGTCTGGGCCTCCTGGGGCCTGACCTTTGCCATCGTGGCCTGGAATGTCCTTCAGCCCTGGCGCCAGCGCCGGCGGTTACTGCAGGAACAGGCGGCGCTGCTGCGCCGTGAACAAGGCGCCGGTTCGCGGCCGGGCGCTTCGCCCGCGTCCCGCAACGACGCCAATCAATCCCGTTTGAAATAGGTGGCTGCCGTGAGCTTTACCCTGACGCCCAAGCGCAAGAAAACCCTGCTGATCCTGATTGCCGTCGTGGTCGGGGTCGGCATTGCCGTGGGGCTGGCGCTCTATGCCCTGCGCCAGAACCTCAATCTTTTCTATACACCCACGCAGCTCGTGCAGAAGGAGGCCCCGGAAGGGCGCCGCATCCAGGTGGGTGGACTCGTGATGAAAGGATCGGTCCGGCGCGCGCCCGATTCGCTGGCGGTGCGCTTCACCATTACCGACCTCAAGCACCAGGTGGACGTGAGCTACCAGGGCATCCTCCCCGACCTGTTCCGCGAGGGCCAGGGCATCGTGGCCAACGGGCGCCTGGAGAATGGGGTGGTAGTGGCGGAAGAGGTGCTGGCCAAGCATGACGAGAATTACATGCCGCCGCAGGTCAAGCACGCCATCGAGCAGGCCGGGCATCCGGCAGGCAAGTAGGTGGCATTGCAGCCCCAAGAAAAAGCCCGCGCAAGCGGGCTTTTTCTTGGGGGCGGAGCGGGGACGGCGCCGCCATCACGACCGGAGCCATGATGGTGGGCGGGCATCGCGCCGCCTGCGCTTCCGGCGTTATTGCCAGTCGCCGCGCAGTTCGCGTACCTCTCGCTCAAGGCGGGCCGGGGTGGCGGCAAGCGGCTCGACGGCCTGGCCGACATGCACAGCCACCCGGGAACGGAAACGGCGCGGCAGCCGGGTGAAGGCGGCGCCCCCCTTGCGGCTGGAGAAGCTGCCCCACATGCCCTGCAGCGCCATCGGGATCACCGGCACCGGCGTGCGCTCGACGATGCGCTGGATGCCATTCTTGAACGGGTACATCTCGCCGTTATCCGTGATGCGACCTTCCGGGAAGATGCACACCATTTCACCGGCCTCGAGGGCGGCGGCGATATCGTCATAGGCCTTGTCCAGCAGCGCGGGGTCGACCTTGGCCGATGCGATAGGGATGGCGCGCGCGGTGCGGAAGATGAAGTTGAGCACTGGATTTTTGAAGATGTTGTGGTCCATCACGAAGCGCGGCGGCCGGCGGATGGCGGTCGCCAGGATCAGGGCATCGAAGAAGCTCACGTGATTGCAGACCAGCACGCAGGCGCCTTCCTCGGGAATGCGCTCGAGGTGCTTGCGCTCCACGCGGTAAAACAGGCTCATGAACATCCAGACCAGGAAGCGCATGAGGAATTCCGGCACCAGGGTGAAGATGTAGATCGACACCAGGGCGGAAAGGAGGGCGGTGATCGCCAGCAGTCCCGGCAGGCTGACGCCCACCTTGAGCAGGACCACGGCCATGAGCGAGGCCACCACCATGAACAGGGCGTTGAGGATGTTGTTGCCGGCAATGACCCGGGAGCGGTGGCTGGGCTCGGAGCGCGCCTGCACCAGCGCATACAGGGGCACGATATAGAAGCCGGAGAACACGCCGAGGCCCAGGAAGTCGAGCATGACGCGCGTATTGCCTGGAATCGCGAGGAAGGCGCCGAGGGTGGTGGCCGGCGGCAGGCCCATGGCGTGGTGCTGGGTCGCGAACCAGATGTCCACGCCAAAGCCGGTAAGGCCGAGGGCGCCAAAGGGCACGAGGCCGATTTCGACCTTTTTCCCGGACAGCTTCTCGCAGAGCAGCGAGCCGATGCCGGTACCCACTGACATGGTGGCCATGAGGAAGATCACCGCCATTTCATTCCCGCCCAGCACATCCCTGGTGAGGGCCGGAATGCTGGAGAGCATGGTGACGCCATAGAACCAGAACCAGGAAATGCCCAGCACGGAGAGGAAGATCGTGCGATTGCCGCGGATGAAGGACAGGTTGCGGATGGTCTCGGTAACCGGATTCCAGTTCACCTTGAGGTCAGGGGCGGCCACCCCGGTGCGGGGAATGAAGAAGGAGGCTGCGAGGCCCGCCACGGCCACGCCGACAATGGTGAAGCTGAGCGACAGCACGCCCGTGTCACCGGGCAGGGTGATCAGGTAGCCGCCCAGGATGGAGCCGATGAGGATGGCGAGCGAGGTGCCGGTCTCGACCAGGGCATTGCCACCCACGAGCTCCTCGGCGCGCAGGGTTTGCGGCAGGATGGAGTACTTGATCGGCCCGAAGAGGGTGGAGTGGATGCCGAGCAGGAACAGGGCGGAGACCAGGAAGGCCAGGTTGTTGAGCAGGAAGCCGGCGCAGGCCAGGGCCATGATGCCGACTTCCAGGGTCTTCACCAGCCGGATCAGCACGGCCTTGTCCCAGGCATCGGCAATCTGGCCGGCGGTGGCCGAGAACAGGAAGAAGGGCAGGATGAACAGGCCCTGGCAAAGGGGGGCGCGCATTTCCACCGGCAGTGTGCTGATCTCCACCACGCGGAAGGTGAGCAGGATGATCAGGCCCTGCTTGAAGACGTTGTCGTTGAAGGCCCCGAGGAACTGGGTGGTGAAGAAGGGCAGGAAGCGGCGGGTCGTGAGGAGGCTGAACTGGCTGCTCATGGACAATCCTTGGAGGAAGGGTGGCAACTGCCGCCGGCAGGGCAGAAGTGCGCTGCAAGCTTAATGAAGCCGATCCGGGACGACCAGCCATGGCCGCCGGATTTGTGCGGCGGGCCATTTCACGGGCCACCCGGCGACTCAGGCAGGGCGGTGCGAAACTGATATGATCGCTCCTTGCAAATCGGGGAGAGCGGCGGGCGTGACGCAGCGCGGCGGGGCATTCTGTAAGGGGCGGGGAGGGCGCTGGCTGCTCCTGCTGCTGGTGCTGGCCCTGCCGGCCGGCGCCGCCGACACCGCTGTGCCTGTCGAGGTGCGTGGCGTGACCGGCCCCTTGCTGAAGAATGTCGAGGCCTATGTCGACACGGTGTCCAGCGAGGATATGGCGAACTGGCGCAGCACGCGGCCGCGCCTTTACGCCAGCATCCAGGAAGCCATGCGCGCCATGGGCTATTACGGTCCCGATGTCGACATCAGCCAGGACGGCAGGCGGGTCACCATCGTGATCAAGCCCGGCGAGCCGGTCCGGGTAAAACGGCTGCGGCTGGAGCTTGCCGGCGATGCCGCCGGCGACCCCGCCTTTGCCATGCTCCGCGACAACCTGCCCTTGCGTGAAGGTGACATCCTCCACCATGGGCAGTACGAGGCGCTGAAAACCGCAGTGCGCAACCTGGGAGTGGAGCGGGGCTACTTTGACGCTGACTGGGAGACCAGCAGTGTCAGCGTTGATCCTGTGACGCGACGCGCGGAAGTCGACCTGGTCTACGCCAGTGGCCCGCGCTACCGCTTCGGGCCGGTGCGCTTCCTGAAAGCGGGGGGCGAGGAGGCCAGCGACCTGCTGCGGCCCGGTCTGCTGCAGCGCTTCCAGACCTTTGCCGAGGGCGACCCCTACGATGCCGGCGCCCTGATCAAGTTCAATCGCGCCCTGCTCGACTCCCGTTTTTTCAGTGAGGTGCGCGTGCAGGTGGAGCGGGAGCGCGCCGTCGACAACGCCGTGCCAGTCGATGTGGTGCTGGCAGCCGACAAGCCCAATAACGTGGACATCGGTATCGGGTACTCCACCGACGTCGAGGAGCGTCTGACCCTGAAGTGGCAGCGGCCGCTGATCAACGACCGGGGCCACGGCATCGAGGTTGGCACCGAGCTGTCGCCGGTGCGCTCCAGCCTGGATGCCAAGTACACCGTTCCGCTGAGCCATCCCCTGAACGACACCCTGCAGTACCTTTATGGCGTTCGCCGCGAAGAGGTGGAAGAGGTAGTGACGTGGAACACCGTGCTCGGCCTGCAGCGCCAGGTCAAGCGCGACAATGGCTGGCAGCGGGTCTATTCACTGCGCGCCTTGCGCGATACCACCGAAACCCCGATCGACACCATCAAGCAGGATCTTGTCCTGCCAGGCATCAGCTTCGATCGCCTGCGCAGCCGTGGCGGGGTCGACCCCAGCTGGGGCGACCGCCAGTTCTACCATTTCGAGGCGGCCTCCGAGCAGGTGCTGTCCGATGCCAGCCTGGTGTCGGTGCGGGCCGGTCTGCGCCTGCTGCGAACGCTGGCCGGGCGTCACCAGTTCCTCCTCCGGGGGGATGGCGGCACCATCTTTACCGACAATTTTGATGATGTCCCGCAGTCGATGCGCTTCTTCGCCGGCGGTGACCAGAGCCTGCGCGGATACGCGTACAAGTCGATCTCGCCGCGTGACGAGAACGGCATTGCCGTGGGTGCGCGCAACCTGCTGACCGGGAGCGTGGAATACGATTACGAGTTCGTGCCGCGCTGGCGCCTGGCCGTTTTTACGGATGCCGGCAATGCCTTCGACTCGGCCAGCGAGCCACCCAAGGTGGGCGCCGGCATCGGCATTCGCTGGGTGTCGCCAGTCGGCCCGATCCGCCTGGATATTGCCTGGCCCGTGTCAGAGGCCGAACAGAACCTGCGCGTGCACTTTTCCATGGGACCCAACCTCTGATGTGGCGCCACCACGCGCGCCGGGCCGGCCGCCACCTCTGGCGGCTGCTGCTGGGCAGTCTCGTGCTCGCGCTGGTGCTGGCAGGCGCCTTGCTGGCTGCGCTCGGCAGCGAGACCGGCAGCCGCTGGCTTCTCGAGCAAGGCCTGGGCATGCAGCGCGGACTCGAGGCGCGCTACCAGGGCGGTACCCTGCTGGGCGGCCTGGAGCTGACCGATGTGCGCTTCCATTCGGCGAAGACCGACTTGCGCGTGAACCACCTGTTGGCGCGCTGGTCGCTGTGGGGGCTGCTGCGCGGTGGCGTTGACCTGAAGCGTCTGGAGCTGGAAGGGGTGGAACTGCGGCGCCTGGCGCCACCGTCGCCGGACAAGACCGACCTGCCGACAATCCTGCTGCCCGTACGCCTCAATCTGGCCAAGGGCCAGGCGCGGGACATCCGCTATTGGCCCTGGGGTGCCGCCGAGCCTTATACCTTGCGGACGCTCGACTTGAGTCAGGCCGACTGGCGCGGCACCCGGATACGCTTCGGGCAGCTGGTCATGGTGAACGACCGCATTGGCCGCCTGGTCCTGGGGGGGCGGATTCGCCTGCGCGGGGGGTACCCCCTGGAGGTGAAGGGGCTGCTGGACTATCCCCCTTTCCGCCCGCAGGGCTGGAATCCGGTCGAGGTCGGGTTGTCGCGAGAGGTGGCGGATCTTGATTTCCGCCTGCGCCTGAAAGGCAAGGTGACCGCGACCGCGCATGGCCGCCTGCAGCCCCTGGAAAAAAACCTGCCCTATCAGGCCTTCCTGCAGTGGCAGGCGGTGGACTGGCCATGGTGGTCCGACCAGTCCTTGCGCAGCGAAGGGGGGCATCTCAAGGTCCAGGGAGACCGCCATGGCCTGCTGGGGCAGGGCGAGGCGCAACTGGCCAGCCGCCAGCTGCCGACCGGCCGATACACACTCAAAGGCCAGACCGATTGGCGATCCGCAAAAATTGATTATTTAAATTTCAAAGGATTAGGCGGTAATGCTCGGGTAGCAGGTGAAGTTGGCTGGGGGAAAGGCCTGAGCTGGAAGCTGAGTTCCCGCCTGGATGGCATCGACCTGGCGCAGAAGTGGAAAGTGTCGCGCTTGATGGCTCCAGTGCTGACCGGTGAGCTTCTCAGTAGTGGTAAGACCAGTGTCGGGGGCTCCGACCTGACCGCCAGCTTGCGCCTGGCCGGCGGGGAGAGCTGGGAGGTAAAGCAGTCCGCCGACTCCTGGGCCTGGAATCTCGATGCCGGCCATCGGGTGTCGGCGCGCTGGAGCGGAGTAAGCCGGCGACTGGAAAATGGTCGGACCATTTATGGCGACAGCGGCCGGGTCGAAGCCAGCGGGACCCGTGCGGCATATGCAGCGCAAGTTGAAGCAAGCATGGTCGGCGAAGGCCTGCCGCGCGGTCAGTGGACCGCTTCCCTGCGCGGCAGCGAGCGCCAGGTGGGCATTGACATGCTCAGGTACCAGGGCGAGGCCGGAGCGCTGTCTTTCCAGGGGGACATTGCGATCGCCAGCCCCCTGCGCTGGTCGGGGCGTCTGGATCTTGACCAATTCTCGACCGGATGGCTGCTGCCGGAGTGGTCTGGCCAGTTCTCCGGACAAGTGACGGGGACCGGAGCCTGGAGCGATACCCGCCGCAGCTTTCATCTGGAGCAGATGCTCCTCGGGGGCATCATGCGCGAGCAGCCGGTGACTCTCGAGGGTCCGCTGGACGTCCAGCTGGCGCCCGGCGCCTGGCCCGCCCTCTACAGTCCCGGCCTCGACCTGCGCTGGGGCCGCAACCAGGCCATGTTCATCGGTGGCCTGCAGGACGGCAACTGGGACCTGGTCTCCGATCTCGACCTGGCCGACCTGGCCCTGCTGGAACCGAGCCTGCGTGGCGCCCTCAAGGGCCAGTTGGACCTGCAGGGCCGGGAGCGCCGGCCGGATATCCAGGCCCGCCTGACGGCGACCGAGCTGCGGCGGGGAGGGCTGGGAGCCCGGGCGGTGCAGCTCGACGCTCGCATCGTGGCCCTGGGCGACGGGGCCAGCCAGATCCGGCTGGTGGCCGATGGCATGACCTCGGCGGACGGCCGGGAGGAGTGGGGGCGCGGCACCCTCGATCTGGCCGGCAGCCGCGACAGCCACCGCCTGGACTGGCAGCTCGAGGGGGATCGCCTGCTGGGCCAGGGTCGCCTGGCCGGTGGGCAGGCGGCCACCGGCTGGAGTGGTCGCATGGAAAGCGGCCAGCTGGCGGTGGCCGGCCTTGAATGGCGTCTGGCCGTCCCCTATGCGATGGCGTGGGAGCGGGCCGTGCCACAGGTCTGGCTTGCGCCCCATTGCTGGGTGAGTGGCGAGGCCAGCCTTTGCAATCAGGAGGAGATGCGCCTGGGACGGGCGGGCCATGTGCGTATGGCGCTGTCGGGCCTGGCCCTGGAACGGATTCGGGGGATCTGGCCGGAGGGTCTGGAAATGGCTGGCCAACTCGCCGGCCAGGTGGTCGGTGACTGGAAGCCGGGCCAGGCGCCGCTTGTCAAGGGCAGCCTCGAGGCCACAGCCGGCGAGGTTCGCTTGCTGCGCGAGGAAGGCCTGCCGCCGGTGGTGCGCGGCTTCGACCGCATCGCAGTGACGGCCGAGGCGGGCCTGCGCAGTGTCGATCTTCGGTTTGACCTGGTCTCGCCTGATATGGGGCAGGGGCAGGCACAGGTGCGCCTGGATCCTTATGCCGAGGGCAAGCCCCTGGCCGGCGAGTTGTCCCTGCAGGGGCTCCGCCTGGGGATCTTCCAGCCGTTCTTTCCCGGGCTCAGTGCACTGGCCGGCAAACTGTCGGCGGAGGGTCGGCTGTCCGGTCTCCTGGCCCGGCCCTACTTTGCCGGCCAGGTCCGCATAGAAGAGGGCGAGCTTGCCTTCCAGCGCCTGCCGCTGCATGTGCGCGACCTGGAGACCCGCATTGATGTCAACGGCACCTCTGCCGAGATCACCGGCGAAATGAAAAGCGGGCCCGGCGGAGCCACCCTGACCGGTAGCGCCGACTGGAGTGGCGAGCCCCGGCTGGAACTCCGCCTCAAAGGCGAGCGTTTCCAGTTGAGTCAGCCGCCGGAGCTGATCGCCGAGGTCGATCCTGATCTCCTGCTTCGGGTAGTGCCGCGGCGGGTGGACCTCACCGGAACCCTCCGGGTGCCCAGCGGCCGTTTAAACCTCAAGCGGCTGACCGCTGTCGCGGTGCCGTTGTCGCCCGACATCCGCATCGTGCATCCCGACGACCGGGAGGGGTTGCAGGTGGCAGGGCAGGTGGAGGACTGGAGCATCAATGCCGACGTCCGCCTGCGCCTCGGCGACGATGTGTATTTCCAGGGATATGGCGTGACCGGAAGGCTTGAGGGCGGCCTGCGCCTGCGTCAGGAAGGGCGACGGGGCCTCGAGGCCGGCGGTGAGGTGCAGCTCGACAAGGAGGCGCGCTATGACGCCTATGGCCAGCGCCTGCAGATCCGTCGCGGCCGCCTGATTTTCGCCGGCAACCTGAGCCAGCCCGGACTCGACGTCGAGGCCATCCGCACTGTGGACGACAAGGTCGTGGGTGTGCGCGTCGAGGGCCGGGCCAACCAGCCGGAGGCAACGCTGTTCTCGGATTCGCCCATGTCCCAGGAGGAGATCGTTTCCTATCTGGTGCTGGGGCGGCCGCTCGACACCCAGGGCCGTCCCGAGTCGGCCGGCAACCTGACCGCGGCGGCGGCCGCCATCAAGCTGGGCGCCACCGGCGCCGGCGGGGTCGGCCTGACCAGCCGGGTCGGCGAGACCCTGGGCATTTCCGATTTGTCGGTGGATGCCGAGGGGCGCGGTGACGACACCCAGTTCACCGTCTCGGGCTATATCAGCCCCAAGCTCTACCTGCGCTATGGCGTGGGCATCTTCACGCCCGTCAATACCGCCACCCTGCGCTACAAGATCAATGCCCGCCTGTATCTCGAGGCGGTCTCCTCCCTGGAGAGCGCCATCGACCTGTTCTACAACATGCGCTTCTGACGGGCGCCGCTGGTCGCTGCCCGGCGGAGACGCGAGCCGACTGGCTGCATGGAAGAGGGCGGAGCGGGTCGTTACAGTGAGAGGGCCCCGCCCCGGCCAGGCGCCAGCTGCGCTTCCCGGGGCCAGGAACAACAATAAAAAGGTCGACCGTCATGATGCGCGCCCTGGTTGCCAGCTTCGCCTTCTCCCTGTGCCTGCTGCTGGCCGCCTGTGGCGGTGATTCCGACGGGGGCAGCGGGGCGCCCGCCGCCTCCGGCAGCGTCAGCAGCAACGTCGTCAAGGGTCTGATCCGCAACGGCGTGGTTACCGCCTGGCGCTGGCGCGATGGCCAGTACGTCAGGGTGGCCACCGCCCGCACCTCGGATACTGGCGACTTTGCTCTTGAGATCCCTGCTCCCGTTCCCGGTGAGGTCCTGCGCCTCGACCTCGGGCTTTCCGGCGACACCAGCGCCGCGCGCCGCACCGAGATGCTCTGCGACGTGGCCCAGTGCGGCAGTGGCGTGCGGGGCGACTGGGTGCCCCTGACCACTGAGCTGGGTCTGACCAGCTGGGTCAGTGTCGGCGAGGCGGGCGAGCTTACCGTCATGCCCATGACGCCGGTCAGCACGCTGCTGGTGCGCTATGCCGAGAATCTTGGCGGCGGCCACCTGACAGCCGCCGTGCTGGATGCCGCGCGCCTGCGCGTCGCCGCGCTTTTCCGCATGACGCCCGAGCAGTTGCTGACCCGCCCCGGCAATATCATCAATGCGCTCTGGCTGGATGCGGCCACTCCCGAGGCGGTGAAGCTGTCGCTGCTCTCGGCCGCCTTTGCGGAGCTGGCCAGCGTCCAGGGCGTCACCATTCAGGAGGTGATCGCCAGCTATGTCGAGCATTTCATCGCGAATGACGGCCATCTGGTCCAGGCTGATGCGACCGCCTCGCTCGGAGACTTGTACAGCGGCGTCAACGGAGTTGTCGCCGCTGCCGGCGCGCCTGCCGTGCAAGCCTGGGTAAATAACTGGATCACCGAGGTGAGTGCCGCGCTGCAGTCCGGCAAGCTCAATACCACCGCCTGCGCGCCAGATTGCGCCCCCTTCGACAGTAACGATTTCCTCAATGCCCTCGGCACTTCCAGCGACTCCCTCGGGGGCGACCTGCGCCGCGTCATGACGGAGAAGAATGTCGATACCCTGGAAGAGCTCCTGGCTGGCGAACTGTCCCGGTATGGCTGGCTGCTGGGGCCTGACAGCACCGCCCTGGCCCAGGTGGCCTTGCAGGTCGTGGCTGTCGGGGCGCTGAGCTCGATCGGCTTCCCCGCGTCCTCCACGGAACAATTGTCGCTCGTACAGGAAGGTGATGTGCTGCATGTCGACGGCAGTATCAACGGCCTGCTGGTTGACCTCGATATCACCATTCCGCAGTTGCTGAACATGATCCAGGCCTACACGCCCGGTCAAAGCCTCAATTTCCTGTTTGGCGCAAAGGGGACTGTACAGAATGGCCGGTTCCGCGCCTCGATCGACGGCACGCTCGCCATTGACGCCACCGGTACCGATTTCCTGCCGCTCAAGCAGGCCATCACGGCGGTGATCATGGCGCAGATGTCGGGTGATGCGGCCGCCTCGGAGACGGCGCTGGCCAGCGCCCTCAAGGCCGTGGCCGACATCATCCGCAAGGGCGAGGCCACCTTCACGCTTAATGGCGCCGCCGGCCTGGCGAAGCTGGAGCTGCAGGGCGATGCCCTGGTCGAGACCAGCCGCCTGGCCGTCGAGGGCAATGCCTGGCTGCACGTCAACATGGATGGCCGCAACGGCAGCGCCATCGCGGCCAATGGCAAGGTCGAGCATGGCCGCCTTGCCCTTCCCAATGGCGACCATTTCGAGGTCGATCCCGCCCGGGGGCACTTCCTGCGCTTCGCCCTCGGCGAGGACGGTACCGCCGAGGTGAACTTCGCGGCCAATGTGCTGGGGCACGCGGCCTCAGCAAGCGGCAATGGCCGCCTTGCGGCCTTGGGCCCCATGCTCAATAACTTGCGCGACGGCATCTCCGCCCAGGTAGAAACTTTGGACCTGGACCTCAATGGCATCCTGGCGCAGCTGGTGGAGGATTTCGGGCAGCTGGCCCTGACGGTGACGGGGCATGCCGTGATTCCCGACTTCGGGCATACCTACACATTGACGATTGCCGATGGCCAGCTTGCGATCAGCCAGCCCGGCAGTACTGAAACGGCGCTTCAAGTCGGCCTGGGCGGCACGGGGCTGATGGCCCAGGCCGGGGGCAAGTGGTGGTTGCTGGGCATCGACCTTCGCACGCCGGGCTACCCGGCGCTGACCTTGCTGGATTCCAGTGGCGGTGACTGGCGCTGGGAGTTTGATTTCACGGGCGTACTTGTGGTTACCGCTCTCCCTGTCGTGCCGGTCATCTCCTATACCGGAACGCAGCCACCCCCGGAATGCTATGGCACCGTGGTGTATTGTTAGCCGAGCGCCCCTCGGAGCCTGCTGACCGTTTTACCGGTGTCGACCGGCTTCCTTCCGCCAGCTCCGCATTGCGGAGCTTTCTGTTTCTGGTCCTTGCCTGGAGGTCACTCATGGAGACCCCCGCCCCGACTCCGCCAGTGCCGCTGGAGCTGTCCTGTCCGGTCGAACATCGCCTGGCCGATTACTTCCGGCGCCCGGATGCCGGCTTCTGGCGCGAGCTTTTCCTGCCGCCGCCAGCCGCCACCGCCAGCGACCAGGCTCGCCGCATCCGCCTGACCCGTTATTCCCTGGGCATGGCGCTGGTGGGCACCTTGCCCTATGTATTCCTGTCCCTGTTCATGGGGGCGCGCGAGTTCCTGCCCATTGTTCTGCTCAATGTGGTGGCGGTGCTGGGCTATGCCATCGGCATGTGGGCGGCGTCACTGGGCGCGCAGCGCGCGGCCCGCTTGTGGCTGCTGGTGACACTGGAAGGGCAGCTTGCCGCACTGGTCTGGCTCACCGGTCCCGCCCTTGGCGTGGTCATTTTCACGCTGGTGGCGGCGGGGCTGGCGCGGGTCATCTTCCCGCCCCATGAGGCGGGTTACCGCACCGTACTCACCGTGTTTCCCCTGATGCTGCTCATTGCCGGCCTGACCTTTTTTCAGGAGTCGCTGATCGACTTCAGCAGCCTGCCGCCCTGGCTGCTGCCCATGGCGCGCATCGGCAATCTCGTCTTTGCCGCCCTCATGATCATCCTCATGCTGGGTGTGTTCGATCACGAAGTGCTGCGCAGCGAGGCGCTTCTGGTGGAGGAGCGCGAGCGCTCCGACCGCCTGCTGCATGTCATGCTGCCGCGCGCCATCGCCGAGCAGCTGCGCCGCCGCGACGGCGCCATCGCTGACCGTCATGCCGGCGTCACCGTGCTCTTCGCCGACCTGGCCGGCTTCACGCCCTGGGCGGCGCAGCGCAGTCCCGAGGAAGTGATCGCCGTGCTGGAGCAGGTGTTCGCGTGCTTTGATGCGCTGGTGGCGGCCGCGGGTGCCGAAAAGATCAAGACCATCGGCGATGCCTACATGGCCATGGCCGGCGCGCCCGAGCCGAGCGCCGACCATGCAGCGGTGATGGCGCGTCTCGCCCAGGGCTTTCTGGACGAAGTGCGGCAGTTGCGGGCCGAAACCGGCATTCCCCTTGATTTGCGCATCGGCCTGCATACCGGCCCGGTGATTGCCGGCGTGATCGGCTCCATGCGCTTCAGCTACGACATCTGGGGCGACACCGTGAACACCGCCAGCCGCATGGAGTCCCATGGCGAGCCAGGCCGCATCCAGATCACTGACGAGACCCGTCGCGCCCTCGGTGACGGCTTTGTCACGGAAGCGCGTGGCATCGTTGACGTAAAGGGCAAGGGCCCCATGCCCACCTGGTGGCTGCTCGACAGCGCCGGCGACAGTTAAGCGTCCGAAACCTGTGAGCCTGTCCGGGATTCATGCCGGAGTCTTTCCGGCGTGAGCTGCAGTCGCGGCATCGGGGCAGGCCAGACGTGCTTCAGCAGTCCCGGCATGAGTGGACAGAAAAGGCACCCCTGCCCGCCGCCGGATAAAAATCCTCCCGGCGCGCAGCCGATCCGGTGGCGCCAGCCCGGCTCGCACTTCCTGCAGGGCAGCGGGCGAATCAGTTGCACGGCTTGGCGCGGCGGTAGCGGCCCGCTATAGTCGTCCGCTTCTCGTTGCGTTCATCGCCTTCGGATCCGGTTTGCGCCGGCCGCCCGGCCGATCAGGCAAGTCTGCCTGTCGCCGGAGGTAAGCATCCGTGGCACCGCAATCTCGAGGTCACGTGGCCACTCGTGGCGGCCACCACTGCTGAAGGATGGAAAAACCATGCCTGCTATCACCCTCCCGGACGGGTCTGTCCGCAGTTTTGATCATCCCGTTTCCGTCGCTGACGTCGCCGCTTCCATCGGCGCCGGCCTGGCCAAGGCCGCCCTCGCCGGCAAGGTCGACGGCGAACTGGTCGACACCAGCTACCTGATCGAGAAGGATGCGAATCTCGCCATCGTCACCGAGCGCGACCCGGAAGGCGTGGACGTCATCCGCCATTCCAGCGCCCACTTGCTGGCCATGGCCGTGCAGAGCCTCTTCCCCAGCGCCCAGGTCACCATCGGCCCGGTCATCGACGACGGCTTCTATTACGACTTCGCCTTCGAGCGCCAGTTCACCCCGGACGACCTGGTGGCGATCGAGAAGCGGATGGAGGAGCTCGCCGCCGCCGATCTGCCGGTGACCCGCTCCGTGCTGTCCCGTCCCGAGGCCATCAAGCTCTTCGAGGAGATGGGCGAGAAGTACAAGGTCGAGATCATCGCCAGCATCCCCGGCGAGGAGCCCCTGTCCTTCTACCGCCAGGGCGACTTCATTGACCTCTGCCGTGGCCCGCATGTACCCAGCACCGGCAAGCTCAAGGCTTTCAAGCTCATGAAGGTGGCCGGCGCCTACTGGCGCGGCGACAGCAACAACCAGATGCTGGCCCGCATCTACGGCACCGCCTGGGGCAACAAGAAGGACCTGGCCGGCTACCTGCACCGCCTGGAAGAAGCCGCCAAGCGCGACCACCGCAAGATCGGCAAGCAGCTCGACCTCTTCCACCTGCAGGAAGAGGCCCCTGGCATGGTGTTCTGGCATCCCAATGGCTGGACCGTCTATCAGGTCCTGGAGCAGTACATGCGCCAGGTCCAGCACGACAACGGCTATGTCGAAGTCCGCACCCCCCAGGTCGTGGACAAGGTGCTGTGGGAGCGCTCCGGGCACTGGGCCAACTACGCCGAGAACATGTTCACGACCGCCTCCGAGAATCGTGACTACGCGGTCAAGCCCATGAACTGCCCCTGCCACGTGCAGATCTTCAACCAGGGCCTCAAGAGCTACCGCGACCTGCCGCTGCGCATGGCCGAGTTCGGCGCCTGCCACCGCAACGAGCCCTCCGGCGCGCTGCACGGCATCATGCGCGTGCGCGGCTTCACCCAGGACGACGCCCACATCTTCTGCACCGAGGACCAGATCGGCGTCGAGGCCGAGGCCTTCATCAAGCTGACCATGCAGGTCTATGCCGACTTCGGCTTCAGCGACATCAGCCTCAAGCTCTCGACCCGTCCGGCCAAGCGAGTGGGGGCCGACGAGCTCTGGGACAAGGCCGAGGCCGCCATGGCCAAGGCCCTGGACGACGCCGGCCTGAAATACGACCTGCAGCCGGGGGAGGGCGCCTTCTACGGGCCCAAGATCGAGTTCACCCTGCACGACTGCATCGGCCGTGCCTGGCAGTGCGGCACCATCCAGCTGGACTTCAACCTGCCCCAGCGCCTGGACGCCTCCTACGTAGCCGAGGACAACAGCCGCCAGTACCCGGTCATGCTGCACCGGGCCATCCTGGGCTCCTTCGAGCGCTTCATCGGCATGCTGATCGAGAACTACGCCGGGGCCTTCCCGGCCTGGCTGGCGCCGGTCCAGGCCGTGGTCATGGGCATCACCGACAGCCAGGCGCCGGGGGTGTCCGCCGTCCAGGCCGCCCTGAAGGCCAAGGGCTTCAGGGTCATTGCGGACTTGAGAAACGAGAAAATCGGCTTTAAGATTCGCGACCGCACCCTTCAGCGCATCCCCTACCTCCTGGTGGTGGGCGAGCGCGAGATGGAATCTGGCACCGTGTCTGTACGTACCCGCAAGGGCGAGGATCTGGGCAGCATGTCCGTAGAGGACTTTGCTTCCCGCCTGGCCGCGGATGTCGCGCAGCGCGGTCGTCTTGTTTTGGAGAATAGAAATAGCGATCAAGCCTGAACGTAGCAGCGCCCCTGCTAAAGATAAGCGTCCTGCCATCAACGATGAGATTCGGGCACGTGAAGTGCGTCTCGTCGATCAGAACGGTGAGCAGGTGGGAATCGTGCCGCTGCGCGATGCCTTGTCAGCGGCGGAAGCCGTTACCCTGGACCTGGTGGAAATCGTCCCCGATGCCGAGCCCCCCGTGTGCCGCATCATGGACTATGGCAAACATGTCTTCGAGCTCAAGCAGCAGAAGAAGGAAGCCAAGAAGAAGCAGCACCAGGTCCAGATCAAGGAAATCAAGCTGCGTCCGGGCACTGAAGACGCTGACTATCAGGTGAAATTGCGCGCCGTCATCCGCTTTTTGGAAGAAGGCGACAAAGCCAAGATCACGCTCCGTTTCCGCGGACGTGAAATGGCCCACCAGGAACTCGGCATGAAGCAGCTGAAGCGCTTCGAGGTCGACCTGGCGGAGATCGCGACTGTGGAACAGTCGCCGAAGATGGAAGGGAAGATGATGCATATGCTCATCGGCCCCAAGAAAAAGAAGTAAGGCGGAAGGATTTCGCTGAATTTCTTACCCCCAGGCCGGAGTGATCGCCGTGCTGAAGGGGTCATTAACCGAGGTAAGTCATGTCCAAGCTCAAGATCAAAACCAAGCGTGGTGCTGCCAAACGCTTCCTGAAGACTGCGACCGGCTTCAAGCGCAAGCAGGCCTTCAAGCGCCACATCCTGACGAAGAAGTCCGCAAAGCGCATCCGTCAGCTCCGTCCCATGACCATGGTCCATGCCAGCGATGTTGCTCGTGTCGCTCGCATGCTGCCGAACTGCTAAGGGGGGAGACTAAATGGCTCGTGTAAAGCGTGGCGTAATCGCCCATCGTCGTCACAAGAAGATTCTGGATCGTGCCAAGGGCTACTACGGTGCCCGTTCGCGCGTCTATCGCGTTGCATTCCAGGCGGTCATCAAGGCCGGCCAGTATGCCTATCGTGACCGTCGTCAACGGAAGCGTCAGTTCCGCGCGCTCTGGATCGCCCGTATCAACGCCGCTGCCCGTCTCAATGGCATGTCCTACAGCCGTTTCATCAACGGTCTGAAGAAGGCATCCATCGAGATTGACCGTCGCGTGATGGCGGACATTGCCGTGCATGACGCGCAAGCGTTTAGCGCGCTGGCAGAGAAGGCGAAAGCCGGCCTCGCAGCGTAAGCAGCACAGGCAGGGGCTTTCGGGCCCTACCGAAAGGGGAAGGGCTTAGCGGTTCTTCCCCTTTTTTATTTTGGCCTGTTGCCGCCGTCGGGCGGCAGGCCGGCTCGGGCAGGGTCCGCCATGCCCGGGCCGTTACGGGTGCTTCTTCTTGTCGGGGCGTGGCAGTGGCCGCGGATGCCCGGCAAGTAAGCGCCTGAAATTTTTACTTTTCGCGGATGCGAGACACCATGAGCGAGTTGAAGGCGCTGGTGAACGAAGCGCAGACCCTGATTGCCGATGCCTGCGATATGCAGGCGCTGGAGCAGGTGCGCGTGCAGTTCCTGGGCAAGAAAAGCCGTATCACCGAGTTGTCCAAGGCCCTGGGTGGCATGGGCGAGGACGAGCGCCGCGCGCAGGGCGCCGTGCTCAACGAGGCCCGCGAGGCCATCGGCTCGGCGCTGAATGCGCGCCGCGACGCCCTGTCCGCCGCCGCACTGGCGACACAGCTGGAAGCCGAGCGGGTCGATGTGAGCTTGCCGGGCCGCGGCAGCGACCTGGGCGGCCTGCATCCGGTGACGCGCGTCATGGAGCGCATCGAGGCCTTCTTCACCGGCATCGGCTTTACTGTCTCCGCCGGCCCCGAAGTTGAAGACGACTTCCATAACTTCGAGGCGCTCAATATTCCCGCTCACCATCCGGCGCGCGCGATGCACGACACCTTCTACTTCGACGCGCATCGCCTCCTGCGCACGCACACCTCGCCGGTGCAGGTGCGCGTGATGCAGTCGCAGCAGCCGCCGATCCGCATCATCTGCCCGGGGCGCGTCTATCGTTGTGACTCCGACCAGACGCACTCGCCGATGTTCCATCAGGTCGAAGGCCTCGTCATCGACGAGAAGGTCAGCTTTGCCGACCTCAAGAGCCTGCTGGAAAGCTTCCTCACGGAGTTCTTTGAGGAAGAGCTAAAGGTGCGCTTCCGGCCCTCGTATTTCCCCTTCACCGAGCCCTCGGCGGAAGTGGACATCCAGCGCAAGCACGGCAAGGCCGGCTCCTGGCTCGAGGTGCTGGGCTGCGGCATGGTGCACCCCAAGGTGCTGGAGAACTGCGGCATCGACCCGGAAAAGTATTCGGGCTTTGCCTTCGGCATGGGCGTGGAGCGATTTGCGATGCTGCGCTACGGTGTGAACGACCTGCGCCAGTTCTTCGAGAACGACCTGCGCTTTTTGCGCCAGTTTTCCTGAGTTTTTAATTCAAGCTGTTGGTCGGGCTTCAGCCCGGATTGGCGACGATGATGTCGGGCCGAGGCCCGACCTGCTGCCGTGACGACTGTGATGTCGGGCTGAATCCCGACCTACATGAGCAAGATATTGGCCCGGCTGCGGGCAAGCGAGTGCGAGATGCAATTCAGCGAAAAATGGCTGCGTGAATGGATCAATCCGGCGCTGGACACGGAGGCCCTCGGCCACCAGCTGACCATGGCCGGCCTGGAAGTGGACGCCATCGCCCCGGTGGCCGCCGCCTTCACGGGCGTGGTGGTGGGGGAGGTGCTGGAAGTGGCGCCGCACCCGGATGCCGACAAGCTGCGCGTGACCCGGGTGAATGCCGGCAGCGAGACCCTGCAGATCGTCTGTGGCGCCGCCAATGTCCGCGCCGGCCTGCGCGTGCCCGTCGCCACCATCGGCGCCGTGCTGCCCGGCGACTTCCGTATCAAGCCGGCCAGGCTGCGTGGCGTGGAATCTGCCGGCATGCTCTGCTCGGCCGCCGAGCTCGGCATGGTCGACAAGGCCGATGGCCTCATGGAGTTGCCCGCCGATGCCCCCGTGGGCGCCAGCATCCGTGACTACCTGCAGCTCGACGACAGCGTCATCGAGCTTGGCATCACCCCCAATCGCGGTGATTGCCTGAGCCTGCGCGGCCTTGCCCGCGAGGCTGGCGTGCTCAGCCGCCTGCCGGTGCAGGGTCCGGCCATCCCCGCCGTCGCGCCCGTGCACCAGGACAGCCTCACGGTGACCCTGAAGGCGCCAGTGGCCTGCCCGGTCTATGCCGGCCGCGTCATCCGCAACGTCAATGCGAAGGCCGAAACCCCGCTGTGGATGGCCGAGAAGCTTCGCCGGGGCGGCGTACGCCCCATCAGCCCGGTGGTGGATGTCACCAACTACGTCCTGCTCGAGCTCGGCCAGCCCATGCATGCCTTCGATCTGGCCAGGCTGTCCGGCGGCATCGTGGTGCGCCTGGCCGAGGAAGGAGAGCTGCTGGAGCTGCTGGATGGCCAGACCGTCAAGCTGCGCGCCGACACCCTGGTCATCGCCGATGCCGACAAGGCCCTGGCCATGGCCGGCATCATGGGCGGGCAGGGCAGCTCGGTAGGCGACGACACCTGCGACATCTTCCTGGAGTCCGCCTTCTTCGCCCCCCTGTCCCTGGCCAGCCGCGCCCGCTCCTATGGCCTGCATACCGACTCCTCGCACCGCTTCGAGCGCGGCGTCGACTTTGCCGGCCAGGCCGAGGCCCTTGAGCGCGCCACGGCGCTAGTCCTGGATATCTGCGGTGGCGAGCCGGGGCCGGTCACCTTGGCGGTATCCCGGGCCCATCTCCCGGACCGTGCCCCCATTACCTTGCGCGAAGCCCGCATTGCCCAGGTGCTGGGTATCACCCTCCCGGCCAGCGAAATCGAGGACATCCTCGGCCGCCTTGGCCTGGCGGTGGCGGCAGTGGAGGGGGGGTGGCGGGTCACGCCGCCGTCCTGGCGCTTCGATATCAGCATCGAGGTCGACCTGATCGAGGAGCTGGCCCGTATCCATGGCTATGACAACTTCCCCAAACGGGTCCCGCAGGCGGCCTTGCGCCTGACGCCCCAGAGCGAGACCCGGCCCGCCGAGGCCCGGATCAAGCGCCTGCTCGTTGACCAGGGTTACCAGGAAGCCATCACCATGAGCTTCGTGGAGCCTGGCTTGCTTGCCCGCTTCGATCCGGAAACGACGCCCCTGGCCCTGGCCAACCCCATCTCCGCCGATCTCTCGGTCATGCGTACCACCCTGTGGGCAGGCTTGGTGAAGGCGCTGCAGTACAACCAGAATCGCCAGCAGGCGCGGGTGCGCCTGTTCGAGACGGGCCTGCGCTTCGTCCCGGGGCCGGAGGGCCTGGTCCAGGAGCGGATGCTGGCGGGCGTGGCCTGTGGCAGTCTGTTGCCGGAGTTGTGGGCCAACTCGAAGAAGCCTATAGATTTCTTTGATATCAAAGGAAATATTGAAAGTCTTATTGCGCTGGTAAACGCATCTGCTAGAGTTGGATTCAAGGCAGCTCAGCACCCGGCATTGCACCCGGGTCAAACGGCAGAGATCGTTACAGAAGAGCGCCACCTGGGCTGGATGGGTCGCCTGCACCCGCGTCTGGAAAGCGAGCTGGGCCTGTCAGGCCCGGTCTACCTGTTCGAAATCAGTCTTGAGCGACTGCCCGGGGGATGCTTGCCCCTGGCACGCGAGCTGTCACGGTTTCCGGAAGTGCGGCGCGATATTGCCGTGCTTGCCGACCGCGCCTTGCCTGCAGCCGGCCTGCTGGCCGCGGCGCGCGAGGCCGCTGGCGTGGAGCTGCGCGATTGCCGGCTCTTCGATGTATATGAAGGGCAGGGCGTGGCCGAGGGCCGCCGCAGCCTGGCGATTGGCCTGGCGTGGCAGCATCCGGAGCGTACGCTGCAAGAAGAAGAAGTGCAGGCGCGGGTCGATGCGGTCCTTGAGCTGCTGAAAGCGCGCTACGGGGTCACCTTGAGGGATTGAAATGACAGCACTCACCAAGGCGGAGATGGCCGAACGCCTGTTTGAGGAACTGGGTCTCAACAAGCGCGAAGCCAAGGAAATGGTGGAGATGTTCTTTGAAGAGATCCGCTATGCCCTCGAGCACAACGAGTCGGTGAAACTGTCTGGCTTCGGCAACTTCGACCTTCGTGACAAGCGTCAGCGGCCGGGCCGCAACCCCAAGACAGGTGAAGAAATTCCTATTACTGCAAGGCGGGTGGTGACCTTCCGTCCCGGGCAGAAACTGAAAGCCAGAGTAGAGGCTTATGCTAGAACCCAGCAATAACGCGCAGCTTCCCGAGATTCCCAGCAAGCGCTACTTCACCATTGGTGAGGTCAGCGAGCTGTGCGACGTCAAGCCGCACGTGCTGCGCTACTGGGAGCAGGAGTTCCCGCAGCTCAAGCCCGTGAAGCGCCGCGGCAATCGCCGCTATTACCAGCGCGGCGATGTGATGATCATCCGCACCATCCGCAGCCTGCTCTACGAGCAGGGCTACACGATCGGCGGCGCCCGCCTGCAGCTGACCGATGTCCGTCCCGTGGAGCGCGAGGAGGTGGTCGAGGAGGCCTCCGCATCGCTGTCCCTGATGGGGGCGGGCGAGGGGATTTTCGGCGTCGTGGTGCGTGACATGATCCAGGAGCTGGAGCAGGTCGCCAGCTTGTTGCGGCGCTAATTTTCTGATGTTTTTCCGGCGCCTGCGCTGGACAGCCGAGCCGTTTTGAGTATTATTGCGGCCTCACCGAAAGGTGGTCGTCGGGGCGTAGCGCAGCTTGGTAGCGCACTTGCATGGGGTGCAAGGGGTCGAAGGTTCAAATCCTTCCGTCCCGACCAAATTTGAGGTTCCTAACCCCCTGATTTACTAGGAGCTTCGTGAAAAACAGAAAGCCGGGATTTTTCCCGGCTTTTTCGTTTCTGCGCCACGAGCGCTGTTGGTAGCCAATTGGTAGCCAATTAGGATCTTCTCTTCGTCACTCCGCCTGTTCCAGGCGGTGCTCGCCTCCTTCGCTCTTAATGCTTCCGTTGACTATTCCCCTCCGGTTGCGGCTTCCACCAATTACCCAGCTGGGCCTGCCCTGATAGCATCGACGGCTATCCGATTGAGGCATGGGGTTTTTGATGACGCTTGCTACTGATGAGGGCCTGCGCGAGGCTGCTGAGAAAGCGCTGCAGCAAGCCGAGGTTCATGAAGGCTACCGGGAGTGGGTAAAAAACCTAGCTGCACTTTTTGCCAAAGTTCAGGCAGCAGGCCTGGAGGAGAGATCCTCCCGTGAATTTCAGGAAATGCTCTGGGAGACCAATCCAGTTAGTGGTCTCGGGTCTGGGACCGTCAGTCTCGGGGGAGCTCTTGATGACGCTGACTTCAGGCGCTGGTTTGCGGGAGAGTCCTTAAAGCAGGTGCCTGAGGATAGCGAGGAGAGACTTCGCTATTTCAGGGCCCTGTATCAGAGCTTGGATGAGCGTCTCGAGCGATTCTCAACTCGGACACCCCGCCTGAAGATATTCCGTGCGTTGGCTGCCCTCTATCCTTCGGATTTCAGTACCTTGGCCAATGTCCAGGCACTGAGAGATCTTTATCGGCTGGTCTTGGGCCCGCCACCAAGCCTCGATTTTGTCAGGTGCCACTTGGAGGTCTCAGAGCGCTTTCGGCGGGTGATTGGGAGTGGAGACGGGAGCCTAGAGTCGCAGGCGCGGCAGATAACATTGCCGTGGCTGGTTTTTGAGCGGAACTTGACGACTGAGGAAGCGGCTACTCAGGCTTCCCCTGAGGTCGCGGCCCCAGGCCACTTGAAGCTCAGACCGTTGCCTGCATTGCGGCGCCGGAAAGGGCTGACGGCCTTGAAGGGAGGCCTCGCGACTATCCTGAAGGTGATCAGCTTCGTCGCAGAGGGGCTGAGTCGGGAGGACCTGATGGCTTCCTTGCGCTCTGAGTTCCCGGACTACACGACGGGCTCGCTCGGCACCATGATCAACGTGCTGAAGGGCGAGTTCTTCGTTCTGCGGCAGGATAAGGATCAGCTATCCCTGACAAAGCTCGGTCAGAGCCTCCTTGAGGGCGGTGAGTCATCAGAATTGCTGCCCATGCTTTTGACTCAGATCCTTGGAGTCGACCATGTGCTGGTTTACCTGCGAGAGAAGAAGTCGGCGTCGCAGCGCGAGCTACTGGATTTGCTTAAAGTGGTGAATCCCGGCTGGACCACCGATTTCGCTCCGAGCGCCATGCTGAAATGGTTGCGGGATCTCTCGCTGACCACTTGGGACAAGCAGGGTATTCATACGCTGACCGAGGACGGCCAGTACTGGGCCTCGCTCATCGACTGGGAGCCGGAGCGGCTGCCGACTGATGAGGAGAAGGACATTGACGTGGAGGCTATTGCCGCGCCGACCACAGCCGTGAGTCTACCTGCTCTGCAGGCAGTGCAAGATGCGATCAAGGCCTCTGACTACGCAGTGGACGTGGGGCAGTTAGCCAGCCTCCACGTGGGCTTGTGGGCGCACCCGCGTCGTCACTTTGCCATCCTCGCGGGACTCTCCGGCTCGGGCAAGACGATGCTGGCGCGTCGATATGCGCAGGCCTTGCTGGCTTCGCTTTCCCTCCCGGCCGAGAGTCATGTCTTCACCTTGGCGGTCCAGCCGGGTTGGTATGACCCGTCCCCGCTGTTCGGTTACGTGAACCCCTTGAGGCCCGATGCCTATGTCCGGCCGGCCGTGCTGGATTTCATCCTGCGTGCAGTGCAGAACCCGTCCGAGCCCTTTGTTCTGATTCTGGACGAGATGAATCTGTCGCACCCGGAGCAGTACCTGGCGCCGATCCTCTCTGCCATGGAGTCTGGAGACTGCCTGCGGCTCCACAATGAAGATCTGGTCTTTGACGGGGTTCCCTTCATGATTGGGTACCCCAAGAACCTCTGCATCATCGGGACGGTCAACATGGATGAGACCACCCATGGCCTCTCCGACAAGATCTTGGACCGTGCCTTCACCCTTGAGTTCTGGAATGTGGATCTTGCCGCTTACCCAGCCTGGAAGAGGGCGGCGCTATCGGGGGACGAAGTCGGCCAAATCCGCGGCTGCCTCGAGGGGATGATCCAGGCCCTGGCGCCGGTCCGACTGCATTTCGGCTGGCGCACGATCAGCGACGTGCTCGATTACGCTGACCTCTTTCGCGCCCAGCAGCCTGCCCATGCCCTCTCGCCCATCCTCGACCAAGCGATCTATGCGCGAGTACTGCCCAAGCTTCGTGGCAGTAGCAGCCAGCGCCTTGAGAAGGCCTTGGAGAAGGTGCAGATGGTCCTGCAGCAGCACGACCTTCCGCGGTCCCTCGGCAAGGTCAAGGAGCTCCTCTTGGATCTCCAGGAGCAGGGTTCGATGAGGTTCTGGCGCTGAGCATGCAACTGCTCGTCTATCCCCGAGGGAGTGAAGCGGTCCTGGCCTCCCTGGTGCCTGGGGAGGTGGCTACCGGCTTTCGTGAAGGGGGCGCGTACTGGATCGCCAAGCCCCTGACCCCAGCCGTCCTATACGTAGACGATGCCGCCCTCCCGGACGCCGCGGACCCGAGCTTCTGGGAGTGGACTCCAGGCTTCTATGCCGGAGAAGTGGCGGCTGAGCTGGAGACGTTGGGTGCTAGAGAAGCCACGGTCTATTTCCTGGATGTCTCCCCTCATGAAGGAAAGCTGGGGCGAGACCTCTACGTCCAGATGATCAGGGAAGTTGCTGACTTCGACCTGAGCCTGATCCTGGGGACAGAGCCGGCCAGCACGGGGCTGGATGGCCGCTCTTCAGCGGATGTCTTATGGGTCGCGTACGCCAGGTTCAAGCAGGGCTTGGCTTCATACCTCACGGCGCTGTCGCGCCTGGCGGAACGCCCCATTCGCCGCTTGCGCAGCAGTCGCCAGTCCCGCCCCCTTCACCAGGTGCGGATGGTCGACGTTCCGGCCCTCAGGCAACTGGCGACCAACGCTCCGCTACTGGCTGCTCTCGCCGGAAAGCCGGACGCGTCCGCCGCTGCCTGGCTAGACGACAGCGTGAGCGTCCCTCTGGCAGAAATGACCTTGGACAACCCGGCCAACCGCACCATGGCTGCGCAGATCGAAGAGGTCATGCACCGCCTCGACTGGGTCATTCGGGGCTTCGAAGAGCATGCGGAGACCGATTCTGATACCCGGACCGCCATACGGCCCCGGCTGCAGCGACGGATCAGGTGGCTCAGGAGCCAGCGCCGGGAATTGCTCCGTGTGCGTCGAAGTGCCCCTTTTGGTGATGTGACGCAGGTGACGGTAAGTGCGGCGGGCCTGAATGCCGTCTCGGCTGAGCCGGCTTATTCGCGCGCTCACCGTCTGGGCAGCGTACTGCTGCGACGGGGGGTATCGGATCTGGGGGGCGAGATGCACCACCTGAGCCCCACATGGCAGGTCTATGAGGCGTGGTGCTTCGCGGCCTTGGCCAAGGCCTTCACGAGCCTCGAGGCCGTGTCGTGGTCGGTGGCGCGACGCAGTGGTTGCCAGATGGCTCTCACAGCCAAGTCCCAGGATCGGGAAGTGCGGATGTACTTCCAGCTTTCCTGCCCCTCGTTGGGGCCATCCTCCCTGGGTTATGAGTCCATCAGCCAGCGGCGCATCCCGGACATCGTCGTGGAGGTGACGCAGGGGGAGGGGGTCACCTTCTACTGCCTGGATGCCAAGTACCGGGTCAGTACCCAAGCGTTGATGGAGGCGATGGGGTCGGCGCACATCTACCACGATGCCATCCGCCGGCAGGGCGAGCGGGGTCAAGCAGCCTATCTGCTGGCGCCATCAGTAGGCGGGGCACCGGCGTTGGCCGAGCCCACCTACCGGGACCGACATGGCGTAGGTGTCCTGCCGCTCAAGGATGATGACGATGCCGTCGCGCTGTGGCAGCTGCTCCTGATGGCCTGACGCTCATCGGCCAAGCTGCTGGCTGGAAATGTTGAAGGCCGCCTCTGGCCATGGACGAAGCCTTGCCCCCCTTCGACCTCCAGATGTTCTCCCGAAAGCCTTCCTTCTGCCGGTCATGTGGACCGGCGTCTGACTGTCATCGCCGACCTAAAACTGACCCCTCCGGGGGAGAGATGCCATGGCGACAATAGCCATGATTATGGTGTGGTTAATTGTTGGCGGCACGGTGGCGTAGTGAGTCATCTGCCTAGCGCGTGTTCTTGGGGTGGTGGCGCCTGGACTCGAGCGAGAGGGCGGCGGAGGCCGGTGTCGTCCGGCACGGGGGGGATTAGACCTCCCAGGATGGGCCTGGTATCAGGCTTCAGAAGGGCGTTGGAGTCGCCTCTGGTAGGGCGATGAGGCGGGCTCAAGTAGAGCTGAAAAGCTTGGCAAGTTAACCGTCAAGTAGCCTACATTAGTGGCCACTGGGCCCGACCTTTGCCAAAATTGAATCCTCTATGTCGTCTAAGCCGGTGCGCCCTGATTTAGCCCTTGCCCGCGAGATGGATTGGCATCAGGGCTCCATCATATCCTCGGGCGGGGTGTATGGCTCTGCCCGCCTTCTGGAGGGGTGGGGGACAGCTGGTGAAACAATCGCACTGGATGCGCTGCTCCGGCGAGCGGTCAGGGATGGCCCAGCGCTCTTCAGGGATCTGCAGCCGGGTGATCGCCAGCAAAGGACTCGGCTGGATGCGGCGTTCCTTCGGGTCCGGGACTTGCTCGGCCGATGCGATTCCCGGATCCAGTTCAGCCCGCTCTTGTTCCACCTGATCGGCATCGCCGGGGATATGGGAATGGCGTACCAGCCACTGGTGACTCCCGGCAGCAGATGGGTGCCGATGCCGTCGCCCGTGGGCCCCGCCCCCCAGTCACATGCGGATGCCTTTGATGAGCTGCTCTCACGGGTGGTCGAAGTGGGGCGCAAGCCGGCGGTGAGGGTGGCGTGTCGCCGATGGTGGGAGCAGGCGGAAGATGACTTCACGAGTGCCAACGCCTACCTGGATGCGTGCCTGAAGGTGAGCCCCCGATTGTTCGTTCTGCGCCTGGACCTGGGTGACTGGGGCAGCCTGCTGGCGGACTCCCCCCGGCCGCCGGTGATCGGCGACGTCCAGGAGGTTAAGGCCCGGTTCTCCCGATTTGCCAGGGCGTTGTCCAGGACAGATCGAAAGGCCATTGTTGGCTACATGGCCCGACTGGACTTCTCTCCGGCCAAGGGCTTTTTTCACCACGTCATCATCCTTCTCCAGGGCGGCCAGGCCGACAATGCCGTCGATTGGTGCGAGCGCCTTGGGCAACGCTGGGTTGGCTTGGCGCCGGAAGGGGAGGGGGCGTTTTCCGGTTGCAACTGGATATTCAAGAGCCCTGCCTCAGCGGTGGGGCTTATAGAGGCCGGGCGACCAGCTGACCGGGTTGCCATGGAGCGCTGGGTGCTGCCGTATTTGACTCTAGCGTCCCGATATTCGCGGGTATGCCTCAAGCCGAGACAGCGGGTTTTCACGAGGGGAATACTCTCCAAGGCTGGACAGGAAAAATGAAGGGGAAGTCCAAACTGGACCGGTTGGCAGATCGGCGCAAGGAGCTGAGCGCACTATACGAAGAGTTGCACTTCCAGTGGCGGGCCAACTTTTTTGAGGGCTCTGCTGCCGGCCTCCAGCGAAAAAGCCCGGTGAACTTCGAGCGGATGGCCCAGGTGGAAGACCTGGTCCTGTTGATTGAGCGGGACGAGCGGCCCGCTTTTACCCTGACGCCCCGCCATAAAATGGAGCCTGAGGTACGCGCCAATCCGGTCGGGCAGGTGCTGCTCCGCCTGGATAGCTTTTGCCAGTTCGCCATCCGCCGCCAGTATCGCCTGAGTCCCCGAGTCAGGCTGCTTCTTGAGCAGCTTGAAATTAGCCGCCAACTCCCTGGCCCCCCTTTTCCACCCAGCCTGGATGGAACCCGCAAGGTCAAGGATCTATTGCTTCTCGAGGTCTATGCGCTGAATTGTCTGGTGGATCGTGTTCGCCAGGCCTTAGTCATGCCGGAGTACCGGCGCGAATTGAGCAAGGAGCGGGCTACTGCTGACCGGCGTTATGACGAGACGTCGAGCTACGTGGCGGGATTGATCCGCCGGGTGGGTGAGGTGGTCGTGATACCGCTGGAGATAACGGCTGCATACGACTGGCGCAGGACGGCAGAAATGAAAGAGGGGGCGGCTTCCCGACCGGCACTCGTCGAATGGTTCAACTCCTTCAAGACCAAAGTGCGCCATGACCCTGTGATGAAGCACGTTATCGGTTTCGTGGGGCGATGGGATCTCGCCGACTACATAGGACTCTATGCCAAGGTGCTGTTTTTCTTGGATGCCACCCGTGTACCTGACGGAAAGGCGGCGGCGGATGCCATTGGCAATCTCTGGGTTGAATTCTCGGAGAAGAAGGGGGGCGCCTACCCCTTCTACCTCACCGGGGCGGATAGCGACAAGACCGTAACGGTCCTGCAGGTTGGCAAAAAAAACAGTGCCCAGCGGCGGCAATTGCTGGATGTCGCTCTCCTGTACCTCTGTAAACAAGACATGGTGTATAGGGATACGACGCTGGAATTCGACCGGTTCTTTCGAGGCGAAATCAGGGGGGGCAAGAAGGCGAAGGGTGACGGTGGGCGGCCGTCGATTACAGAGGCAACCAAGGCTACTGCCGTGGCTGTCGACCTTGTCGGAGGCGGTGGGCCTACGTCTGGCCTGGCAGCTGGTGCCACTGGGCAGAGGGTGGCATTGGAGTCGGACGGTACTGCGAGTCCGCAACCGGATACTGATAGCTCACCGACACACCAGGCGTCATCCGAGGCGACCGAGCCCATACCCACTTGTCCTCAACCGAGCCTTAAGTCGCACCGGTCTCGTCCAAAAGTGGTGGTGGTGCCGCGGAGAAATCGCCAATACCTTGAGAGGCCACGTGATGAAGAGTCTGGAGAAACCTAGTTGTAGGGCTGACCATCCGGCGATGTCCGATGCGGTATTTTTCAACGGCGATGCTGAACCGGCCAGGCCAAGGGCGACGTCTCTGGGAGGGGAGGTGGCACCCCAGTTTTTCCGGGAAGGAGGCTAAGATATGCGAATGCTTTGGTTGCGTACCACTCGAGGTTGCTGGTCGTGAGTCTGGATAATTCGGCAGAAATTGACTGGAAGTGGCAGGCTATTCATGCCGTTCCTCTCAGCTAATTTCAGTTTTTCATCGGCCTCATGGTTTTTGGCGGTTTGGCGCATAGGCCCCGTCCCGGACGGAGGCCCCAAAAACACCGACGAGCCCCGTGGGTACATAATATTATCTTCACACATTAGTAATCATCATATCCAGCATCGCTGGACGCGTATTCGCAATCACTACCTTAAGTGTTAATTCCCGATCAAAAAACATAAAACAAAAAACCTATCCCTGAGTGGAAGAAAAATATTCAAGATGGGAACCATTCCATAAAAGGAAATGGACGCCTGAGACCACCTCTTCAGTCGGCGCTATTAAGAAATCAAAATTCAAGGTCAATGGAATTTGTCCATGCCACCCGCATGGATACAGTATTTCCTTACCGAGTACCTCTCCCTGTGAGTGGCGAATGCCACGCCTACATCATCCAAGGAGAGCGTCATGTCGATTTCAACCCATAGCTTCGTCCCGTACAGCCAGTCCGATAGGCTGATCCGAATTGAGGAATACGTAAAATCCATTATCAACCGGAATGGAAGATTTCCCCTTTCATGGAGAGAGCATCAGCGGCGCGAGCATTGCAATCGCGTACTTTGGGAACTTCCTAATCTGCTTCCATTCTACGAGCCACGGCATGAGTACAGCGAGCATATCGAGGCGTTCTGGCACGCTTGTGAGAAGGTGGGGCTGCTGGAGTGCGGGCAGCTGACCTGGGTGGTTGGGGCGATGATCCACGCGGGGGCTGACAGTATCGCCATCGTGGCGGAGATCGAGGAACTGATTGCCGAGTATGCGGGGACATTGCCGTTCCGGAGGCGGGCCTCCGATCGTCGTTACGAGCAGCAGCAGAAGCGGGAAGGGCTTGATGCCTACACGCGAGAGCTGATGGGCCGGTATTACCGTTCCCTGGTGCTTCGGGTGGACCTGGGCTATCTCAAGGTGGCACGGGTGGACATTGCGACAGTGTA
>JAJFBF010000088.1 GCA_020697295.1 Moraxellaceae bacterium
GGTGGCGGTGGCGGTGGCGGTGGCGGTGGCGGTGGCGGTGGCGGTGGCGGTGGCGGTGGCGGTGGCGGTGGCGGTGGCGGTCAGAGTCTGCCCGTGCCGTGCGGCGCCATCAGGCGCCGGGCCCTGCCACTTCACTCCATGCCGGGCCCTGACCAATCCGGCACCGGGGCTCAGGGCGCGCGGCTCTCCACGGTGGCGATCAGGCGCGAATCCTCGAGCGCCGCGGTGCGGTGCCGGGTCGCCTCGAAATAATCCGGCGCCGCCAGCATGCCCATGAAAGCCGCCACCGAGGGATAGCGCACCAGCAGCACCTCATCCCATTGCTCGTCCGGCGGCGCGATGAGCGAACCCCTGGCTGCTCCCACGAAAATTACGGCGGCGCCAATTTCGGCCAGGCGCGGCAAGGTGAACTCGGAGTAGCGGCGATAAGCCTCGCGCCCCGAATAGTCGGCCGCCACCCCCTTGTACTCCGCCACCTTGCGGAAGCGCAGCAGGTTGAGCATGACGATGGGCGTGTCGGCGGGCAGGCCGGCGAGGAAGGCCGGCAGTTGCTGCATGTCCGGATTGATGGTTTTCATTTTTTTGGGGTCTCGTCCAGAACAGGGATCCGTGCCAAGGCAAATCGCTGACGCCAAAAAATGGCGGGAGCCCAACAGGCGTGCCAGCGCGCAAATCCAGCGCCTGACGATACCTCAGTCTGCAGGGCCGACCCAAAAGAAGGGGTTATGCGCCACCTCCCACAGGTAGCCGTCCGGATCCTGGAAATAGCCGGCATAGCCGCCCCAGCTGGTCGGCTGCGCGGGCTTCACCAGCACGGCCCCGGCGTCCACCGCCTGCTGCAGCACCGCCTTCACTTCCGCCTCGCTGGCCACGTTATGCGCCAGGGAAAAGCCTGCAAAGCCACTGCCGCCCGCCGGTACGCCGGCATCGGCGGCCAACGCCTCCCGCCCGAACAAGGCCAGCCAGCTGCCGTTCAGGGTAAAGAAGGCCACTTCGGGCGGCGAGTCCATGCGCGGCAGGCCAAGACCCTGCTCATAAAAGCGCACCGCGGCCGCCAGGTCGCGCACGCCCAGGGTAATCATGCTGATGCGGGGTTTCATCTTTCTGCCTCTTCCTCTGCCGCCAATACGCCGGACTCGCGAACCACTTCCAGCACCGAATAACCGGGGAAGGCCGGATAGGCCCGCACGCGGTGCGCCGGCGCCGCCATTCTTGCGATGAGCTCGAGTTCCGGCTCGGAATACATCTTGCGCATGGAAATAACCGTGTCGTGCATAAAGCCGTAATGCGGATTGAGCGCCAGCATGCCCGGCAGCAATCCGAACAACTCCAGGCCACGATGGCCGTCGAGCCCCACTACCGCCTGCGTGGCCCGGGCGCTGGCCTCGGCCACCATCCGCGCCAGCTGGCCGGGCGTGAAGTGGTGCATGGTCAGCGCCATGAAGATGATGTCGAACTCGCCCTCGGCCACATCCTGCATGTCGAAGGCGTTGATGTTGCGAAAGCTCACCGGCAGGCCCTGCGCCGTCGCCTTGCGATTGCCTTCGGCGACATGCGCGTCGAGATAGTCGGAGCCGTGGATCTCGAGCGGCAAGTCTTGCCGTTGCGCCTTTCTGGCGAGCGCCAGCGCAAAATCGCCAGCGCCGGAGGCCAGCTCCAGGATCCGGACCGGGCGCTGCCCGCGCGCCTGCACCGCCTCGATATGCGGCTTCAGCAAGCGCAGGAAACGCCGGTTGGCCTGCACGAGGCGGTTGAGATTGCCGAGCCGGGCCACGATCTCGACCTTTTCCGTCGCCGCGTAATCGGGCTGGTCGAGGTACTCGGGGGCGTCGGTGCGGATCCACTGGTCGAGCCGCGCCGACATGCGCGTCAGCAGGCCCCTGTCCGCGCTGCGCCACATCCGCTCCTTGCGCAGGCGCGTTACGATGCGATCGGCGCGCTGCTCCAGCGTTTCATCCGGAAAGGGATGGGCATTCAGTAACCGGGGAACGAGATCGTGATTCAGCGCGCGCAATTGCAGCATCTTCGATTCCTCCCTGTGCGAGCCTTCACCCGGGCGGCAGGAGCGCCGCCCGGTAAATCCCGAAAACGTACTGCACAGGTAGTCACCTTGCAGCGGGACAAATGTACGAGGTCCGCAAGTCCACTACCGAGCACAGCCACGTGGCAGGACTCAGGGCATCGCGAGCATCTGTGAGTGTCCCGGATTACCGTGCGGGTAGGGGACGCCGCGCGGGATGATGAAGGTCGCGGCGTTCGCGCCGTACAAGCCCTCCGGCAGGCTGATCTGCCTGGTGACCACATACGTGCGGAAGAGGGGCTGGTCCCGCCGGCTCGTTCCCGCGGACCGCAGTGCCTGATTCTTGCTACTGGTGGCGGCCATCCAGGCCTCCACGTCCGCGGCATTGGCCCGGCGCAAGCTGCCGGCGCGCAGCAACTGCTCGATGCCCTCCTGCCCGGGAGCGGGTTGTTGCGCCTCGGGGCTTGCCGTCATGGAGGGCGTGGCCTGGGAATAGGTCCGCACGCCGTTGGCATCCACCGACAGCACCCACGGCGCCTCAGCTTCGGTCTTGGGCACTGGCTCGAGTTCGCGGCCGACGCGCTCCTCCCCCTGCGTCGCGTCAACACCGGCGGCCGGAGTGGCCGCCGCGTCCGCCGGCATATCCGTCGCTGCCATGTCGGCTCCCTCTTCCGCCGGCGCCTCCCCGGGCGCCGCTTCCTGCTGAGGATTTTCCGGGCCGTCGGCCACGATGCCCGGCGTGGGTCGCGCATCGATGCTCGCCCGCTGCGCCGAATGCAGCGACTCCCGCACCAGCACCTGCCCCGTCTGCCGATAATTGAAGGCCATCACCAGGAGAATGGCGATCACGGCCAGCGTCCACGAATTCTTGCGGTGCTCGCCTTCATCCGCAGGCCCCGCCAGGGCAGGCGCCGCCTCGGAGTCCGGCGCGGCCGGGGGCATCGGCGCCAGCCAGCCCACCAGCAGGAAGACGATACCGGCGGCAATCACCGCCAGGATATTGGCGAGCTGGCCCAGCGATCCGAAATCCAGCAACAACACCTTGATTGCCGCCGCGACCAGCAGCGTGGCGCCGGCCACCCACAACGAGCGCGAGGCCAGCCGCTGCGAGGACAAGGTCAGCGCACTGCCGATCACCGCCCACAGCAAGGACACCACGGACGGCCACTCGAGGCGGAAAAGATCCATGAAGTTCATGTCGCCCGCGGGGCCGAGCCAGCGCATGATGTTGGCCTGGAAGATGAGCGCAAGCCCCATGAGGCAGGCCACCAGCGAGAGATCGACGGGTCGCTGCCGCGAACGACGGATCAGGACCACCAGGGCGAGCAGCGCGAGGCAGAAGATCTCGAGCATGACAGCCCAGGGATTGCGCGCGATATTGAACACCGTGGCCAGGCCGAGCTGGGCGGCGAAGGCCACGCCGAACACATCCGTGGCGCTGTCGAGCCAGGCGCCGCGACGGCGGTCGACCATGCTGCCGGCCAACAGCGTCGCCAAGGCAAACACTGCCGCGAGCACGAAGCCGAACTGCCAGTGCGGGATGCCACTGCGGCCCGCCACCTCAAAACCCCAGATCGCGGCCGCCGCCGGCGCCATCAGCGCGGCGCCAAAGCGCTGGTCACGGGTGTCGAGCGCCAGGCGCGCCGGCCGCACGGCAATGCTGATCAGCACCAGCGGCGTGGCGAACAGCGTGATCGCGATCACCCGGACATCGAGATTTCCCAAAGAAGCCCACAGCGCCGTGGTCAGGATGGCGATGACCAAGGAGCTAACATTGTTATCCGCCAGCAATACCTTGCGACCGGGCACCCACATGCCCAGCGCCAGGAGCAGCAGCATCCAGTGCAGCACCAGTGCTGTCGTCGCCAGGTTGAAGCGCACCAGCTCGCTGCCGAGCGCAATCACCGCCCACAGGATGCCGACAGCGAGCAGCAGCGTGTCGAGCGCCTGGTCAATGCGGCGACAGATGACGCCGGCGGTAATGATGAGGGCGGCGCCGATGAGGCGCTCGATGAAGACGGCATTGGCAAAGGCGGTGTCCGGCGCCGGCGCCACCAGTGAATACAGCACATGCAATGTGCCAAAGAGCAGGACCAGCCCGGCGAGCATGCCATGCAGGCTGTCGACCGGCCGGCGCAGCCTGGCGGCCACCGCGAGGCCGGCCACCGCGAGGGCCAGCAGGATGAGCTCCCAGGGCAGGTCGCGGAATCGGGCGGCCACGCCCAGCAACAGCAGCAACGCGGCGATGATCGCGTGCGCTGCCACGCCGTCGCGGCGAACCGCCCGCAGCGCGACCGCGGCCAGCGCCCAGATGGCGCCCAGCGCCAGCAGCTCCAGCGAGCGCGCCTGCACATCAGGGCAGATAAAGACGGCCAGCAGGGCCGACACCGCCGGCAGCGCCAGCATGTACACCACGTCCAGCCGCTGCAGCCAGACGCCGCGCGCCGCGTGGCGCTCCACGATCGGCATGGCCACGTGGATGGCGGCCAGCGCCAGCAGCAGGGGCATCATCACCGGGGCGTTGGCGGCGGCGTAGTATTTCGCGGTCCAGGCAAAGAACACCCCGCCCGCAAGCGTGAACAGGAAGCTGAGGTGAATGAGCGGACGCCAGCCACGAATCGCCACCATCGCCAGGGTGAGCAGGCTGGCGCCGACGTAGTAGCCGTAGACGACCTCCGGTCCCGGCTCCGGCTTCGCCAGCGCAAACGCCGGGGCCAGGAAAGCGCCGAACATCGCGAGCAGCGCCAGCGACAAGGCGCTGCGCGTGACTGCGTAGACGCCGGCCGCCGTCGCGGTCAGCCCGAGCAGCACCAGCCCTTCCGGTCGCGACAGATAGCCGAAGAAGGCAAAGGCGCTGTAGGCCGTCATGTAGGCAACGCCAAAACCCGCGCCGCCCAGCGCCAGCGAGACCGGACGCCGCGCCACGCCGGCCGGCACCAGCATCGAGACCATGCCCAGCGCCAGTGCGATGACGATGCCGCCGGCCAGCTTGAGGGGCGGGTCGACTTCGATATTGATGAGCGCGAAGCGGAGCAGCGCCCCCACGCCCACCACGATCAGCGCTCCGCCCGTCTTGGCCGGCCAGTTGCCGCGGGTCAGCCAGGTGAGCAGGCCGGCGGGCCGCTGCAGCCGTAGCGCATGATCGCCATTGGCTTCCAGGGCGAGAACGATGCCGAGGATCGCCATCAGCGCCCCCAGGAAAATCAGTGCCGTCATTCCATTGTCTCCAGCTGAACGTCAGTCCGTATTTCTGAACAAAAAATATGCCCGCAGCACCGCGTCGGGCGCTTCGCACTGCGGGTAATGCCCGATGCCCGCGAGCACGGTCACGTCCGGCGCGGGCACCAGCTCGCGATAGCGCGCCACCATGTGTCCGCCGGAAATAGGGTCGGCTTCACCATTGATGAGCTTGAGCGGAATTGTCGAATTCACCAGCGCGCCCACCCAGCGCTCGCGATGCTGGCGACGCTCTTCCATATACCGGATCAGGCGCGGCAATACCTGGCGACCCTTGTTCACTTCGAGCAAGCGCCAGAAACCGTCGAGCAATTCCGCTGACGGCGGCGTATGGGCGCCGAAGATGCGCGTCATGCTTGCTGCAAAGGTCCGGCGGCTCATGAGGCGCGCCAGCAGCGGTCCCGCAGCGGAGGCGAGCAGTTTCTGGGTCAGCAGTGGACGGTGCACTTCCGGGAAGAGCCCGCCGTTGAGCAGGGCCACGCTTTGCAGACGCGGCGCGCCGGCTGCTGGCGCCTGTCGCGCCAGCAATTCCTGCGCCACGGTGTCGCCATAGTCGTGGGCGAGCACGTGATAGGTGCTCACGCCTTCGACGCGCAGCAGGCTTTCACACAACTCCGCCTGGTCGATTATGGAGTAGTCGTAGTGCGCGGGCTTGTCCGAGAAACCAAAGCCGATGAGATCAGGCGCCAGTACACGCCAGCGCTCAGTCAGCGCCGGCCACAGCGCTTCCCAGTCCCAGCTCGCGGACGGAAAGCCGTGGATGAGCAAGAGCACCGGCGCATCGGCCGGGCCGCCGCGGCGCAGGAAAATGCGATGGCCGCGGTAGTCAGCAAAACTGCCGGCGGCCTGCCACTCGCGCAGGGACACAGGAATTTCGACAGCAGCCATCGGAAAGGGTCGGGCGCGAACGCCTCAGCCCGGCAGGCGCACGAAGACCTTGCCGTTTTCCTCGGTGGTCTCGAAGACCGGCAGCGGCGCCGGCTTCTTGCCCATGGAGAGCAGGCGCGAGGTCCAGCCGGGAATGGGCATGCCGACGACGGCGTTGCACCAGTCGAGATTGGCGCCGGTGCAGACATCAAAGCGCGAGCCGTGCCAGGGGCAGGTGATGGCGCCATCGACGACCTTGCCCTTGGCCATGGACAGGCCCAGGTGCGGGCACTTGCTGGCGACGGCGCAGGCCTTGCCGCCCACGCGCGTGAGCAGCAGGGGCGTCTCGCCCGCCTTTACCGCGAGGACCTGGTCTTGTTTCACATCATCGGAGCGGGCGATTTCGATCAGCTGCATGGCACATATCCTTGTTCGAGAGCAGAAACAGGCGGGGCAGGAAAGTCAGACCCCTGCTCTGGCAGGCCCCTGTTCTAGCAGGAAACGCCCCGGCTTCCCAACGGAAATAAGGGCGAACAGGCGCCCTCCCCTATGCCTCCAACCGGCGGATCCGGCGAATGGCCTCCTCCAGCGTCGCGCGCGAACAGCCGAAGTTGAGGCGCAAATAGCCCGGACGGCCAAAGTCGGCGCCGTCCGAGAGCCCGACGCCCAGCTCCTCGAAGCGGCGCAACGGGCTGTCGGTGTCGAGGCCGCGGCAGTCCAGCCAGGCCAGGCAGGTGGCCTCGGGCTTGATCACGCGCAGGTCGGCGACGCCATCGAGCGTCATGACCAGGTCGCGGTTCCGGCGCAGGTAGTCGAGCAGCGCCGTGCGCCAGGGCAGGCCCTCGGCATAGGCCGCCGTGGCCGCGACCTGGCCCAGGATATTGGGATGCGCACTGATGCCCGCCATGGCGCGTTCAAAGCGACGCCGCAGGTTGGGATTGGGAATCACGGCAAAGGCCGCGCCCAGACCAGGAATATTGTAGGTCTTGGAGGGCGCCATCAGGGTGATGGTGCGCGCCGCCAGCTCCGGCGCATGCAGGGCAAAGGGCCGGTGCTTCAGCCCCGGCTCCAGGATGAGATCACAATGGATCTCGTCACTGACCACGGTGAGGTCATGGGCCTCGGCATAGGCGGCAATGCCGTCGAGCTCGGCCTTGCCCCAGACACGACCGATCGGATTGTGCGGATGGCAAAGAAAGAGCCCGCGCGTGCTCGGCGTGTGCGCGGCCGCCACCGCCTCCATGTCCCAGCTCCAGTTCCGACTCTCGTCGAGCGGCACGCGCACCGTGCGCCGCTCCATGTGCTCGGGCGCGGTAAAGAGCGCGGGATAGACCGGGGTCGCGGTGACAATGGCGTCGCCGGGATTGCCAATGCTGCGTGCGGCGATATTGAGCCCCGCCACCAGCCCGCCCATGGGCACGATCCACTCCGGCGACACCGCCCAGCCATAGTCGCGCAGCAGGGCCTGCATCAGCGCCTCGAGATAGGCCGGCGTGGTGTGGCCGTAGCCGAACACGCCCTGGGCCACCCGTGCCGCCAGCGCCGCCGTCACCGCCGGGGGCGCCGCAAAATCCATGTCCGCCACCCACATGGGCAGGATGTCCTCGCCCTGTGCACTCAGGCGGCCGGCATATTTGGCCCACTTGATGCTGTCGGTGCCGCGGCGGTCGGGAGGCGCGTCAAAGGCGGCCGTGTACTGCTGGATGAGGTCGGGGGTCATGAAAGCTCCTGCAAGCCGGTGATGGTGGGTCAGCGCGCCGGCTTTGCCAATGCCCTCCTCTGAACAGGGGGTATCCCTGAGCGCGTCTAGCGACTAGTTTCAGCGTCCTCATCCCCAACTTTTGCCTGATGTTGCCGCGTCCCCGCCCTGTCCCCGCGCCGACTTCTGCTGGAACCCCCTTCATGACCGCCGCCACCGCCTCAAGCCAATGGTTTGCCTTCGTCGACCGCATCCCCCTGCTGCGCTGGCTGTTCGTGATGCGCAAGGCCTACCTGATCAAGGCCTGGAAGGTGCACTACTCGCAATGGGGCGAGGACGTCGTGCTGGACCGCTTCCTCAACAAGGTGCCCAAGGGCTGCTATATCGACGTCGGCTGCTACCACCCGCGCAAGCACAGCAACACCTATCGCCTGCACCGCCTGGGCTGGCGCGGCATCAATGTCGACGTTGACCCGATCAAGAAGTCCGTCTTCGACACTGCCCGCCCCGACGACGAGAACCTCTGCTGCGCCGTCGGCAACACCCCCGGCGCCGCCACCATCTATACCTTCGGCCATTATTCCCTGCTCAACACCCTGGACGCGGACAAGGCCGCCGAATACCAGCGCGAAGGCAACATCTGCACGCCGCGCCCCATCCAGGTCCGCCGCCTCAGCGAGATCGTCGACAGCTCCCGCTTCGCCGGCCAGCCCATCGCCCTGCTCAGCATCGATGTCGAAGGCCATGAGGAAGGCGTGCTGCGCTCCCTGGACTTCAGCCGCCAGCGCCCGGCGGTGATCCTGGTGGAATTCCACGTCGGCTCCCTGTCCGAGCTGGCTGCCGATGCCCGCTACCGCCTGCTGACCGAGGAGCTGGACTACGAGATGGTCAACTGGACCGGCCTGACCGTGTTCTTCATGGACCGCCGCCACCTGCCGCGGCCGGCCGCTGCCGCCTGATTCCCCGACTGGTCGGGCCGTAGCCCCCGGCGAATGCCCGACCGACCACCCGCATAGCGCCTTTTCGGGCCGGAGCCCGCCCTGCCGAACCGGTTCAGACTGAAGCCCGACCGGCACTGCCGGGTCCTGTCGCTCGTGGCAGCCCTGCAGTCAGGGCCTTCGCCCGACGCGCCCCGGCCACCCAAACCCCGGCACGGCCCGCCCGGCCCGGGTATACTATGGCCCCCTGGCCGGAGCTCCCGGCCAAACCCGGATCACGTCCCCCTCCTGCCGCCCGGCGTCCAAGCGACCCGGCCCGGCACGCCGCCGCATTTGCCGCGGCCGGAAGGACGCCGGCCCGTCGCACCCAGGTAGCAAGAGAATGGCCCAATACATCTACACCATGAACCGCGTTTCGAAGCTCGTGCCGCCGAAACGCGAAATCCTGAAAGACATTTCCCTGTCCTTCTTCCCCGGCGCCAAGATCGGCGTGCTCGGCCTCAACGGCTCGGGTAAATCCACGCTGCTGCGCATCATGGCCGGCGTCGATACCGACTTCCAGGGCGAAGCCCGCGCCCAGGCCGGCATCAAGATCGGCTATCTCGAGCAGGAACCGGAACTCGATCCCAGCAAGGACGTGCGCGGCAATGTGGAAGACGGCGTGCGCGTCGTGCTGGACGCCATGGCCCGCCTCGACCAGGTCTTTGCCGAATACGCCGAAGACGGCGCCGACTTCGACAAGCTCGCCGCCGAGCAGGAAAAACTCGAAGGCATCATCCAGGCCTGGGACGGCCACAACCTCGACAACCAGCTGGAGCAGGCCGCCGACGCCCTGCGCCTGCCGGCCTGGGATGCCGACGTCAGCACGCTCTCCGGTGGCGAGCGCCGCCGTGTTGCGCTCTGCCGCCTGCTGCTGTCCAAGCCCGACATGCTGCTGCTCGACGAACCCACCAACCATCTCGATGCCGAATCGGTGGGCTGGCTCGAACACTTTCTGAAGGATTTCCCCGGCACCATCGTGGCCATTACCCACGATCGCTACTTCCTGGACAACGTCGCCGAGTGGATTCTTGAACTCGACCGCGGCCACGGCATTCCCTGGCAGGGCAACTACACCAGCTGGCTCGAGCAGAAAGGCGCCCGCCTCGAAACCGAACAGCGCCAGGAAGAAGCCCACACCAAGGCGCTCAAGCGCGAACTGGAATGGGTGCGCCAGAACGCCAAGGGCCGCCAGAGCAAGAGCAAGGCGCGTATGGCCGCCTATGACGAGCTCGCCT
>JAJFBF010000089.1 GCA_020697295.1 Moraxellaceae bacterium
TGGTCGGCCATTTTGTCGGGATGGCCTTCGGAAACGGACTCGGACGTGAAAACGGAATATTCAGACATTATTAATGTCTCCTTTGGGTCGACGCCAGGATAGGCGCCTGGAGGGTCGGCCCGCGCGGCCGAAGGAGCCAAAGCCGGCGGGGTGAGCGGCTGATGATAGCGGGAGCGCAAGCGGTTTATAAGCCGACAAGGCGCTCAAAAGCACGCGTTTGTCCGATACAGCCGGAGGGGGCGGGCCGGCGGAAAGCAGCCAGGGGCCGCCGGCCTTTCCCTGGCCGGTGCCTGTTTCCCTCGGGGCAGGAGCGCCAGGGCCCTGGAGCAGGATCGCCCGGGAGCTCCGCGGCCCGGGCCTGCAGGGGGACGGAGGAGCCCCTGCCGTCGCAGCGCCCGCGGAAATTGCCGCATGCCCCCAATTTCCAGGGGGATTATATCGTCTTCGTCTTCGTCTTCGGCTTCGGCTTCGGCTCAGGCCCCACGCGCCCTGCCGAGGCCGCGCCTGCTTCAGCCGATGCTGCGCCCGTCGGCATCGATGGAGTTGCGGGGCTTGTCCGCTTTCAGCGGCCGGGTCGCCTCGCGGTGGGCGATGTGCTCGGGACGGGGCGGCAGGCCATGGCAGGGCGGCCCCAGCCGGTTGTCCACGCTGTTGTAGACCATGAATACATTCGCCCGGGCGTAGGGGCTGATGTTGCCGGCGGAGCCGTGCAGCAGGTTGCTGTCGAAAAACACCACGGTGCCGGGCGGGCCTTTCACGGAGGCGAGTCCCCCGGCCTCGTCGGTGAGCAGGCTGAGCGACTCGGGCGCGGGCGTGCCGACGGTCTGGCGCATCAGCGACGACTTGTAGTTGTCCGCCGGCGTTTCGCCCACGCAGCCGACATAGGTGCGATGCGAGCCGGGGATCACGAAGAGCGGGCCGTTGAATTCGGTGTTTTCGGTCAGCAGCACCGAGCAGGAGAGGGCGCGCATGGCGGGCATGCCATCCTCGACGTGCCAGGTCTCGAAGTCCGAGTGCCAGTAGAATTCCTTGCCCGCGAGGCCCGGCTTGTAGTTGAGGCGACTCTGGTGCAGGTAGGCCGGTGAATCCAGTACGTGCTCGGCAAACGACAGCAACCGGGGATGGCGCGCAAGGCGCGCGAACACTTCACTGATCGACGGCAGGGAGAAGATCGAGCGCACCGCCTCCGAGCCGGGCTCGCGGATCACGGTGTCCTGGTCGCTGCCAGCGAAGCGTTCCAGCAGCGAGGCCATTTCACCTTGCAACTCCGCTACTTCATCTGCGCCCAGCAGCGCGGGCAACACCAGGAAACCGTCCTGTTCATATTGCTGCATCGCCACGGGCGGCAGCCAGCCAGGGCCGGGGCCCTCGCTCCAGATCACCGGTTCGCGCCGGCGCAGCAGCAGGGCTTCGTCGAGTTGGCGCGAGGGATAGGGCTCGCGCGCGAGGGAAAGCATCATCGCGGTTCCTCCGCATCGTGGTTGTCGGCGGGCGCGTAGGCGCCGTCAGGCCCATGCGTTTCATCGCCGCGCAGCGCCGGATTGAATACGCAGATCAGGCGCAGGCGGGTATGGGCGCGCAGCAGGTGACGGTCGTGGGCGTCCAGCGCGTACATCACACCAGGCTTGAGGGGAATGGGGTCGCCATTGCCGCGGCCCTCGCCATCCACCAGCTCGATCTCGCCCTCGCCCTCGATGCAGTACACGGCCTCGAAGTGGTGCTTGTACCAGATATGGGTTTGCGTGCCGGGATGGATCCAGGTCTCGTGCAGCGAAAAGCCCATGCCGTCGTCGCGCGTGAGCAGCCGGAAACTGCTCCAGTTGTCCGCATGCACGGCGCGGGAGGAGGGCAGGATGTCTTCAAAGTGACGCACGATCATGCCACCGCCCTCCGCAGCTGACGCAGGCTGTCATCACGGCCGACGGCGGCCAGGGCCCCGTCGAGCAGCACCAGGCCCTGTTCGATTTCCGCCGCTGTAGTGGTCAGGGGAGGCAGCAGTTTCACCACTTCACCCTGGGGGCCACAGGTTTCGATGATGAGGCCCTGCCGGAAGCAGTGCTCGCTCACGGCGTCCGCCTGCGCTCCGGACTCCAGGGCGAGGCCGGCCACCAGCCCGCGCCCGCGCACGGCCTTTATCAGCGGATGGCGCAACCTCAGGCGCTCCAGTCGCGCCTGAAGGTGGCGGCCCTTGTCGCGCACCTCCTCGGCGAAGCGCCCGTCACTCCAGAACTCGCGCAGCGCCGCCGTGGCGGTGACGAAGGCGGCGTTATTGCCGCGGAAGGTGCCGTTGTGCGCGCTCGGCTTCCAGATGTCGAGCTCGGGTTTCATAAGCACGATCGCCATGGGCAGGCCGTAGCCGGAAAGCGACTTGGACAGGGTGACGATGTCCGGCGTGATGCCGGCCTCTTCGAAGCTGAAGAAGGTGCCGGTGCGGCCGCAACCCATCTGGATGTCATCGACAATGAGCAGGATGTCGTGGCGCTTGCACATCGCGGCAAGGCCGCGCAGCCAGTTCGCGCTGGCGGTGTTGATGCCGCCCTCGCCCTGGATGGTTTCAAGGAGCACGGCCGCCGGGCGGTCCAGGCCGCTACCGGGGTCGGTGAGCTGGCGCTCGATCATGGCCAGGGTATCGGCATCGCGTCCGAAGTAGTTGGAGAAGGGCATGAAGCGGGTATGCGACAGTGGCGTGCCTACCGCCTCACGGAACTTGCGCGAGCCGGTGGCGGCCACGGAGCCGCCGGTGACGCCATGGAAGCCGTTGGTGAAGCAGAGCACGGTCGAGCGGTCCTTCACCTGCCGCGCGAGCTTGAGCGCGGCTTCGACGGCATTGGTGCCGGTAGGTCCGGTGAACTGCAGTTTGTACTCGAGCTTGCGTGGCTTCAGGATGAGGCGCTCGAAGGTTTCGATGAAGTCGCGCTTGGCGCCGGTGGCCATGTCGAGACCGTGCACGATGCCGTCGTGCGCCAGGTAGGTGAGCAGCTTGTCCTTCAGGGCCGGATGGTTGTGGCCATAGTTGAGCGTTCCGGCGCCACTGAAGAAGTCCAGGTAGCGGCGACCGGTCTCATCGGTCATCCAGCTGCCGCTGGCCTGGCAGAACACGGCGGGAAAGCTGCGGATATAGGAACGCACCTCTGATTCAAGACGCTCGAAAATGCTGGCTTCCATGGTTTCCTCCTTATGGGTTCGAATCCTGTGCGGGACGGGTGATAGAGCCGATGCGGAAAAGTTGCTCGGCTTCGTGATGGTGCGCGCCAAAGTCGGCGGCACTGAAAAGGTCGGTGATGTGGCAGGCGACGCCCAGCTCGCGGGCCAGGCCCTGGAACAGGCGGCACGAGGGCGCATTACCGGGGCTGACCGTGGTTTCCAGCCAGTGCACGCCGGCGCAGGCGGGACGCTGGAGCAGATGCAGGAGCAGGGTGCGGGCGAGGCCTTGGCCTCGATGGGCCGGGTCGACGGCGACCTGCCACACGAAGAGGGTGTCGGGGCGGCCGGGCGGGAGGTAGGCGGAGATCCAGGCGGCGATGCCGGCGCTGGTCTCGGCAAGTACGCAGGTGTCGGCAAAGTGCAGGCCGTGCAGCAGGTAGGCGTAGCAGGAGTTGAGGTCGAGAGGGGGAGAGCGGCGGATCAGGTCATGCAGGGCGGCGCCATCGGCGGGAGTGGGCGCGCGCAAGCGGGGCGCACGTGCAGGTCCGGCCAAGGCCACATAGGCATGGCAGCGCGCGTCCATCAGGCCGTTTCCCCGGCTTCGTGGCCGGCGGCGGACGGCTGCGCCTCGGCGATGGGAGCAAGGTCGAGGATGGCGGAAGCGTCAATCTCGCCGGCCCCCATCAGGCCGACCAGTCGCTCCAGGGACAGCGCCAGCGTGGCCTGCTCCAGCTCCGGCAGGTCCCGGAAGCGCTCCACCAGGCGATTTTGCAGCGGGAAAGGGGCGCGGCGAGCTGCGGCCTCGCCATCCACCGTGACGGAGACCAGGACCTGCCGGCGGTCAGTCTCACTGCGCGTGCGAACCGCAAAGCCCTTTGCCTCCAGCCGGTCCACGACACCCACTGTAGTGCTGGGGCTGAGATCAATGGCCTGGCTCAATGCCTTCAATGTAAGTGTGCCTTTGCTTACCAGGACAAGCAGGCAGACAAGCTGTGGAGCGGTGATGTCTTGTGCCTGTTGCAGCATCTTGGAGTGCATGTCCACCGCCCGGATAATGCGCCGGATGGAGCGCAGCATGCGCACTTCATAGTTGGGGACCGGGAGAGGGGCCGGGGGCTGCAAGAGGTTGTCCATAAGCTCTACGTCGTACTCGTTCGTGTAAGAATGATTACAAGTGATACGATTATCCGCGCCCCCTGTCAACCTTGAGACTGTGATATGACCTTTGCGCAAGCCTTGGTGTTTTTCTTCGCGTTGCTGAACCCCTTCCTGCTCAGCCTCTACTTGCTGGATCTGATCGTGCGGCTGCCACCCAGGATTTTTGCGGCGGTGCTGACGCGAGGAGTCATCATTGGCGGTACGGTCTTTTCGGTCTTTGCTCTCACTGGTGATGCCCTGTTCGTGCAGCTGCTGCAGGTGGACTTCAGCTCCTTCCAGATCTTCGGCGGCGTGCTGTTCCTGCTCGTGGGGATCAATTTCTTCTTTCATGGTCCGCAGGCCATAGGGCCTCTGCGCGGAGAGCCGGAACACCTGGCCGGCAGCATCGCCATGCCCTTCCTGATCGGGCCGGCCACCGTGAGCGCAGCCATCCTGATCGGCAGCCGGCTGGACAAGGCCGAGGCCCTGGGCGTGGTTTGGCTGACCATGATTTCGGTAGTGCTGGGGCTGGTAGCGCTCAAGTACACCCATGACCACATGCGCGAGCGCAACGCCCGCCTGGTGGACCGCTATGTGGACATCACCGGCCGTGTGTCCTCCCTGATGATCGGCACCTTTGCCGTAGAGATGATCGTGACCGGGCTACTCCGGCACTGGCCTGCCTAGGGCGCCGGTTCATCCCCGCAGGCAGGGGTCTGGACAGCTGGCGAGCGCGAAGCAAGCGCTGGGGGCGGCTCCGGACCAAAACCCGCCAGCTTCCTTATTGCAGAGGTTTCTTCCCCTCCCCCTTTCGGGGACAATACGGCCTCTTTTTTGGGCCCTGCGGGGTCCGTCGCAGCCAGTCCGGAGAACCCCATGCCCGCCGCTCCCCTGTCCGAACGCCGTCTTGCCAACGCCATCCGGGCGCTCGCCATGGATGCCGTGCAGAAGGCCAATTCCGGCCACCCCGGCGCCCCCATGGGCATGGCGGACATCGCCGAGGTGCTGTGGCGTGGTCCCATGCGCCACAATCCGGCCAATCCGCAGTGGGCCAACCGTGACCGCTTCGTGCTCTCCAACGGCCACGGCTCCATGCTGCAGTACGCGCTGCTGCACCTGACCGGCTACGACCTCTCCGTCGACGACCTCAAGAATTTCCGCCAGCTGCACAGCAAGACCCCGGGCCACCCCGAGCTTGGCTACACCCCCGGCGTCGAGACCACCACCGGTCCGCTCGGCCAGGGCATCGCCAACGCCGTCGGCATGGCCATCGCCGAGAAGACCCTGGCCGCGCAGTTCAATCGCGACGGCTTTCCGGTCGTGGATCACTACACCTACTGCTTCCTCGGGGATGGTTGCCTGATGGAAGGCATCTCGCACGAAGTCTGCTCGCTGGCCGGCACGCTGGGCCTGGGCAAACTCGTGGCTTTCTATGACGACAACGGCATCTCCATCGACGGTGAAGTCGAGGGCTGGTTCACCGACGACACGAAAAAGCGCTTCGAGAGCTACGGCTGGCAGGTGATCGGCCGTATCGACGGCCACGACAGCGAGGCCATCCGCGACGCCATCAAGCTGGCGCACGCCGACCACGAAAAGCCGACCCTCATCATCTGCCGCACCGTGATTGGCGCCGGCAGCCCCAACAAGCAGGGCAAGGAAGACTGCCATGGGGCCCCGCTCGGCGACGCCGAGATCGCGCTGACCCGCGAAGCCCTGGGCTGGCAGCATGGCCCCTTCGAGATCCCGCAGGACATCTACGAGGCCTGGGACTGCCGCGCCAAGGGCGATGCGCTCGAGCAGCAGTGGAGCTCGCTGTTCTCTGCCTACAAGAGCAATCACCCGGCGCTCGCCGCCGAACTGGATCGTCGCCTCAAGGGCGAGCTGCCCGCCGATTTCGCCGCCAGGGCCGATGCCTACATTGCCGCTTGCGCCGAGAAGGGTGAGACGATTGCCAGCCGCAAGGCCTCGCAAAATTCCCTCAACGCCTTCGGCCCCCTGCTGCCGGAGCTGCTCGGCGGCTCCGCCGACCTCGCCGGCTCCAACCTCACGCTGTGGAAGGGTTGCCACGGCATCCAGGAAAACGCGGGCGGCAATTACGTTTATTACGGCGTACGCGAATTCGGCATGAGCGCCATCATGAACGGCATCGCGCTGCATGGCGGCTTCGTTCCCTACGGCGCGACCTTCCTCATCTTCATGGAATACGCGCGCAACGCCGTACGCATGGCCGCGCTCATGAAGCAGCGCGTCATTCATGTGTACACGCACGATTCGATTGGCCTGGGCGAGGACGGCCCCACCCACCAGCCCATCGAGCAGATGGCCAGCCTGCGCGGCACCCCCAACATGAGCCTGTGGCGCCCCTGCGACACCGTCGAATCCGCGGTGGCCTGGAAGTCCGCGCTGGAGCGCAAGGATGGCCCCACCGCCCTGGTCTTCTCGCGCCAGAACCTGCCGCACCAGCCGCGCGATGCGCAGCAGCTCGCCAATGTCGCCCGTGGCGGCTATGTGCTGGTGAGGGAATCCGGCAGCAAGGTCGACGCCATCCTTATCGCCACCGGTTCCGAAGTGTCCCTGGCGGTCGAGGCGCAGAAGCAGCTCGCCGCCGCCGGCAAGTCGGTGCGCGTGGTGTCCATGCCCTCCACCGATGCCTTCATGGCCCAGTCCGCCGAGTATCGTGAGGCCGTGCTGCCTGCGGCGGTGCGCGCACGTGTCGCCGTCGAAGCCGCGCATGTCGACTACTGGTGGAAGTTTGTCGGCCTCGACGGCCGCGTCATCGGCATGCGCAGCTTTGGCGAATCCGCTCCGGCCGCCAAGCTCTACGCCGAGTTCGGCATCACCACGGAAGCCGTGGTGGCCGCGGTCAACGAGATTTTCTGATTGCAGTGATACGGTCCTGCCCGCGGGCAGGACCGCCAGGCCTGCCTTGCCCCTGCGGCGGGGCAGGACGACCCGCAGGAGGGCTGCGCCCTCTCGCCCCGGTGCTGATCCGCGCGAGCGGCAAGGCAAGAGAGCACGGACATGGCATTACGCGTCGCCATCAACGGATACGGCCGCATCGGCCGCAATCTCCTGCGCGCGTATTTCGAGAACGGCGCCGATCCGGCGCTGGAATTCGTCGCCATCAATGATCTGGGGAAGCCCGAGGCGCTGGCGCACCTGACGCGCTATGACAGCACCCATGGCCGTTTCGCGGGCAAGGTCGCGCTGGAGGGCAGCATGCTCACCATCACGCCGGCTTCCTGTGGTTGGTCGAGCTGTGGTCAGGGGCGTCGACCCCTGCCGGAAGCCGCCGGCGATGAGCCGCCCAGCCTGAAGGCGCTGGCCGGCAGCTTGCTGGAAGCGGTGGCGGAAAGCGCCGGCGGGATGGCGCCGGAGTCGGTTCCCGCCAGCGCCGTGGGCCGCGCGCCGCAACGGCAGCTGACCGATGCCGCCGCCGGAGCGGCGCACAGCATTCGTCTTTTCTCCGAGCCGGCGCCGGAAAAGCTCCCCTGGGCGGAGCTCGGCATCGATCTGGTGCTCGAGTGCACGGGTCATTTCCGTGCGCGCCACGATGCCGCGCGCCATCTCGCGGCCGGCGCCCGCAAGGTGATCATCGGCGCCGCACCCTTCGACGAGGTCGACGCCATGCTGGTATATGGCGTGAACCACGAATCGCTGCGCGCGGAGCATCGCATCCTCTCCAGCGTGTCCTGCACCACCAACGCGCTGGTGCCGCTGGTGAAGCTGCTCGACGAGGCGTTTGGCGTGGAGTCGGGCATGATGACCGAGATCCATGCGGTGACCTCCGACCAGGTGCTGCTCGATCACACGCATCGCGACATTCGCCGCGGCCGGGCCGCCGGCAACAACATCATTCCCACCACCTCCAGCAGCATCGGCGCCCTGCGCCATGTGTTGCCAAAGGTGGGCGCCAATATAGAGGGGTATTCGCTGCGCGTGCCGACGCAGAACGTTGCCGCCATCGATTTCACCTTCGTGGGCCGCCAGCCGCTTTCCGTTGCCGCGATCAATGCGGTATTCGCCCGAGAGGCGGCCGGCGCGAGCCGGCATATCCTCGCGTACTGCGATGAGCAGCTGGTCTCCAGTGATTTCAATCACTCGCCTTATTCGCTGATTTTCGACGCCACCGAAACCCGTGTGGCCGGTCGCCAGGCCAAGGTGCTGGCCTGGTATGACAACGAGTGGGGCTACGCCAACCGCCTGCTGGATCTCTGCCACTACATGGCGGCGCGCGCGTAGGCGGAAGCCGGCTTCGGCCACGGCTGGCGCCGCCGTGAGGGCGTGCGACAGAGGGCGCGGGGTGAAGCCCGCGCACCGACAAAGTATGGTGCTGGCGCATGTGCTGGTGCGACGGGGTAGGGAAGGTGCGCAGGTCTGGCCGTGGCCGGCATGACGCGCCCGGAATTCTGGAAAAGAGGGGAATTGCATGTCCGTAATCAAGATGGCCGACCTGGACTTGAAGGGAAAACGCGTCCTGATCCGCGAGGACCTGAATGTGCCGGTGAAGAACGGCAAGGTGGCGAGCGACGCCCGCATCGTGGCCTCGCTGCCCACCATCCGGCTCGCGCTGGAGAAGGGCGCCGCCGTCATGGTGTGCTCGCACCTCGGCCGTCCCGCCGAAGGCGAGTTCTCGGAAGAGAATTCCATGAAGCCGGTGGCGGACTACCTCAGTCAGGCCCTCGGCCGTGAAGTGCCGCTGGTCAGCGACTACCTGGGCGGCGTCGACGTCGCGCCCGGGCAGGTCGTGCTGTTCGAGAACGTGCGCTTCAACAAGGGCGAGAAAAAGAACGCCGATGCGCTGGCGCAGCAGTACGCCGCCCTCTGCGACGTGTTCGTGATGGACGCCTTCGGCACCGCGCACCGCGCCGAAGGCTCCACCCACGGTGTCGCGAAGTTCGCGAAAATCGCCTGCGCCGGCCCGCTGCTGGCCGCAGAGCTCGACGCGCTGGAGAAGGCCCTGGCCACGCCCGCGCGTCCCATGGTCGCCATCGTCGCCGGGTCCAAGGTCTCGACCAAGCTGGACGTGCTGACCTCGCTGTCCACGCTCTGCGACCAGCTCATTGTCGGCGGCGGCATCGCCAACACCTTCCTCGCCGCCGCCGGTTACCCGGTCGGCAAATCGCTGTGCGAGCACGACCTTATCGACACCGCCAAGGCCATTGCCGCCAAGGTCAGCGTGCCGCTGCCGGTGGATGTCGTGGTCGCGGAAGTCACCGGTCCCATCGAGGATTTCATGGCTTTCGTCAATAACGCGACGCCGGTGGTGAAGGATGTGAAGGACGTGGGCGCCAACGACATGATCCTGGACGTGGGCCCGAAGACCGCGGCGCAGTTCGCCGAGCTGCTGAAATCCTCGAAGACCATTCTCTGGAACGGCCCCGTCGGCGTGTTCGAAGTGGACAGCTTCGGCAATGGCACCCGCGTGCTGTCGCAGGCCATTGCCGAGAGCCCCGCCTTTTCCATTGCCGGCGGCGGCGACACCCTGGCGGCGATCGACAAGTACGGCGTCAGCGACAAGATTTCCTATATCAGCACCGGTGGCGGTGCCTTCCTCGAGTTTGTCGAAGGCAAGCAGCTCCCGGCCGTGGCCGCGCTCGAAGAAGCCGCGGCAAAGAATCCGTAATCATTTTTGGAGCACTAACATGGCCCTGATCAGCCTGCGCCAGTTGCTGGACCACGCCGCCGAAAACGGCTACGGCGTGCCCGCCTTCAACGTCAACAACCTCGAGCAGATGCGCGCC
>JAJFBF010000019.1 GCA_020697295.1 Moraxellaceae bacterium
CAGCGGCAGGTTCTTCTTGATGGGCACGTCCGCATTCTTCAGCTGCAGGTGCACCGGCTGCTCTTCCTCGTGGTTGGTGTTGGAGAGGAACACCGAGGACAGCTTGTCGAAGCTGATCTTGCCATCCGGCTTGGGGTAGGTGATCGGCGAGCACTGCGCGGCCAGGTCCAGCGTGGCGTGGTCCGGGGTCGAGTCGTGGATGGTGTAGGGGATCTTGCCGCCGAACCAGTTCTGGTCGATGAAGTTGAAGGCGGCGCCCATGAACATGCCCATGCGGTGCATGGCCGGGCCGAAGTTGCGCGAGTTGTAGAGCTCGTCGTACAGCCAGGAGGCCTTGAACTTCTCGGTGAAGGAGGTCAGCTCGGTCTTGCCTTCGGCGCCGCCCTTGAGGGCCTCGAAGGTGGCTTCGGCGGCGAGCATGCCCGACTTCCTGGCGGTGTGGCTGCCCTTGATCTTGGAGAAGTTCAGGAAGCCGGCGTCGTCGCCCACGATCATGCCGCCCGGGAAGGTGAACCTGGGCAGGGAGTTGATGCCGCCCTTGCAGATGGCGCGGGCGCCATAGGCCACGCGCTTGCCACCTTCCAGGTACTGCTTGATCACCGGGTGGTGCTTGAGGCGCTGCATCTCGTCGAAGGGCGAGACGTAGGGATTGTGGTAGCTGAGGTCGGTAATGAGGCCCACGGAGATCTGGTTGTTCTCGTGGTGATAAAGCCACCAGCCGCCGGTGCTGCCGGATTCGGACAGCGGCCAGCCGGCGCCGTGCATGACCAGGCCCGGCTTGTGCTTGCCCGGCTCGATGTCCCACAGCTCCTTGATGCCGAGGCCGTAGTGCTGGGGATCGCGGTCGCGGTCCAGGTCGAACTGGCGGATCAGCTGCTTGCCGAGATGGCCGCGGCAGCCTTCGGCGAACATGGTGTACCTGGCGTGCAGCTCATAGCCCGGGGTAAAGGAAGGCTTCTGCTTGCCGTGGCGGTCGATGCCCATGTCGCCGGTGGCGACGCCCTTCACGGAGCCGTCCTCATGGTAGAGGATTTCCGAGGCGGCAAAGCCGGGGAAGAGGTTCACTTCCAGCTCTTCGGCCTTGGTGGCCAGCCAGCGCACGAGGTTGCCGAGGCTGATGATGTAGTTGCCGTCGTTGTGCATGGGCTTGGGAATGGCCCAGTGCGGGGTCAGCACCTTCTTGTCGCCGTTGAGCAGGAAGTAGACCTGGTCCTCGGTGACAGGGACATTGAGCGGGGCGCCGTCTTCCTTCCAGTTCGGGAAGAGCTCGTTGAGGGCGCGCGGCTCGAAACAGGCGCCGGACAGGATGTGGGCGCCGAATTCGGAGCCTTTTTCAACGACGCAGACCGATACTTCATGGCCGGATTCGATGCTCAGCTGACGCAGACGGATGGCCGCCGCGAGGCCGGCCGGGCCGCCCCCCACGATGACGACGTCAAACTCCATTGCTTCTCTTTCCACGACAGCCTCCTCAACAAGCTGGACACAATCTAGCCATGCGCTTTAATGGCAACACGCTAAGTACGCACGGTGACTCGATTTTCGAGCGGCGCGTAGTATAAAAGCACACACCCGAAAGGCCAATGAAACTTGGCTTTTTCCTGTCTGACAACCTTGCTGCGTGACCCATCAGGCATTCCGATGAGCGATACCCCCGACCCCGTGACGCCCGCGCCCTCGCAGCTGAGTGCCGACCCCCTGGCCATTGCCCGCCTGCTGAAGGACGAGGCCGGGCAGGACCCCAGGGGCCTGCCGCCCGTGCACAAGTGGAATCCCCCCTATTGCGGGGAGATCGACATGGAGATCCGCCGCAACGGGCAGTGGTTCTACATGGGCACGCCCATCGGCCGTGCGGCCCTGGTGCGACTCTTCAGCACCGTGCTGCGCCATGACGATGACGGTTACTACTACCTGGTGACGCCGGTGGAGAAGGTCCGGATCCGGGTCGAGGATGCGCCCTTCCTGGCCACCCTGGTCGAGCGCCATGAGGAGGCCGGGGTGAGCTACCTCCGCTTTACCACCCAGACCGGTGATGTGGTCGTGGCCGGACCGGAACATCCCATCCGGGTCAGTTTCCGGGATGATCTGGAGCCCAGCCCCTATGTCCATGTCCGGGACCGCCTGGATGCGCTGATCTCGCGCAACGTCTATTACCAGCTGGTGGAGTGGGGCGTCGAGACCGACGTGAACGGTCGTCCGGCGCTGGCCGTCGAAAGCGCGGGCGAGCGCTATGTCATAGGCTATCTCTAGGCGCCTCTTTTCGGTCGCCTGAGTTCTTGGGGTGGCTTGGCAGCGTTTGTGTCGGGATGAATCCCGACATACCGGAATGGGCATTTGGCCGCAGCCGCTTAGAGCAATTGGTGCTCAGGCGGGCACCCTAAGTCGTCTGTACTAAGCTGATCTGGTTACTGGCAGGGGATGCTTCATGGCTGTGATGCGTAGCCGCCTGCGTGCACATGCCGTTGAATGGCATGTGGCGCCAGCCGCCCATATCGACTCCCGACACCGAACCGGCTTCCTCGAGTTGCAGCGCCGCTGCAACCAGGAACTCTGCCGGCACCCCGCGTTGACCCACAATGTCTGGCTGGATGCGCTGGAGGCCGCGCGCATGCCGCCCACCCCGGAGCGCCTGCTGGCCGCGTTGCAGCAGTGGGTGCGCTTCCTGGGCACGCTGTCGCGGGCGCGGAGCCAGCATGCCCGTTCGCTGCAGGGCGGATGCGGGCATGAGGAAGGGGACTGCGGCACGGCGGTGGTGATCTGCTTTGACGAAAATGGCGTGCCCTGGTGTCCGCCATTGCCGGGCCTGGGCATGGGAGATCCCCGGGTGATGAGCGAACGCCTGCAGGCCTGGTCGAACGCCTGGCATCAGTCGGTCGGCCAGGCGCCGGCCGTGGCCTCGCCCCTGGCCGCCACCGACTCGCTGTGCGCGCTGGTGGAGCGCGACTACAACTCGCCCCGCCTCAGCGGATCGCTGGGGACGATGATGGCGCTGGAAAACGCCATCAGCACGGACTTCTGGCAGCGCCTGGCGCGGGGCCTGCGCCAGTGCTGCGAGGCGCTGGGCCTCAAGTTCCCGGATGCCGGCTTCTTTCCGGTGGCGGAAACCCATGCGCGGCTGCAGGCGCGGCATGTGCTGTATCTCGTGGAAGGCGCGAGCGTGCATGACCTGCTCGACGAGGCGGCCTTCTTCGATGCCGGGCTGGTGGCACTGGGCAGCCTTGACCGCTTCTGGGCGGCGCTGGCGGAGGGCATGGCGGAGTCGGTGCAGCACTGAGCCCGGCACGTCCCCCGGCGAACCTCAGGCGGCGACGATGAGACGCACCGCGTGAGCCACCAGGCGCAGGTCCTCCAGCGCCTTCTCACCCTCGGCCAGGCGCTGCTCCAGCAGGCGGATTTCCTGAGGGCGGACGCCAGGATTGATGGCGGCCAGCGCCTTCAGGCGCTCGATTTCCGCACCGCTGATACCGCGCCAGCGCTCCAGCGCGGCCGCGCGCAGCGCGGGCAACTGCTTTTCGCTGCTGTGCGCGGCCTGCGCCAGCAACTTCTCCAGCAATTCCTGCTGCTGCTTGACGAGCTGGCGGCCGACGCTGCGGTCCAGCGGCTGCAGCTGCTTGACCAAGGTGTCGTGCGACACCTTGTCACCCAGCTCGCGGCCGTGATGGTCGAGCAGCACGCGCTGCACCAGCGAGGGCAGGGCGGCCTCGATATTGAGGCCGCGCGGGGCGACGACTTCGAGCCGGAAGAACAGCTCCACCAGCAGCGTGCCCGGCTTGATGCCCTTGTTGCGGATCAGGGCGATATTGGCGTTGCCGTATTCCTGCGAATGGAACAGGTCGAGCAGGCCTTGCGCCATGGGGTGTTCCCAGCTGAGGAAGTGCACGTCCTCGCGCGACAGCGAATAATCGCGCGAGAAGGACACGGTCATGCCTTCCGGGTCGAGACCGGGAAAACCTTCAAGCAACTGGTGATCGCCCGGGCGCAGGATATGCAGATGGGATTCCAGCTGCTCTTCCTGGTCGATGCCGAAGGCCGACCATGAGCGCTCCAGGAACTCCGGCAGGCGGGCGTTGTCGTCCTCGGCTTCCAGGGCGGCGATGAGCGCGGCGGCTTCGTCCTTGCGGCAGGAATTGAGCTCGATGAGACGGTCGCGGCCCTGCTCGAGGTCGGCGAGCAATTCGTCGCGGCGATTGCGGGCGTCCACCAGCAGTTGCTCGAACTCGTCGCCGCCGGCGGCGATGCCCTTGCGCAGGCGCGAGCGGAATTCATCCACCAGCGTGCGCGCGGTCGGGCTGATGCTCTCGAACGCATCGAGGGCCTCGTGGTACCAGCGGAACAGGCGCTCCTGGGCGGTACCGCTGAAATAGGGCACGTGCAGGCGGATGGTATCCTGCTGGCCGATGCGGTCGAGGCGGCCGATGCGCTGCTCAAGCAACTCGGGGTCGGCCGGCAGGTCGAAGAGCACGAGGTGGTGGGCGAACTGGAAGTTGCGGCCCTCGGAGCCGATCTCGGAGCAGAGCAGGACCTGGGCGCCGTAGTCGGCGTCGGCAAAGTAGGCGGCGGCGCGGTCGCGCTCGATCAGGCTCATGCCCTCATGGAACACGGAGGTACGCACGCCCTGCTTGAGGCGCAGGTATTCCTCGAGGGCGAGGGCCACCGGACTGGAGCGGCAAATCAGCAGGATCTTGTCGCGCTTGAGCTTCTTCATCAGGCCGCCGAGCCATTCCACGCGCGAATCGGTCTCGACCCAGTTGTCGTCCTCAGCGCTCATTTCTGGATAGAGCGATTGCGTGAGATCCGCCGTGTCGGCGCCGCCTTCTAGGGCGACCGGCAGGCACTGGCGCTCGGGGAAGCCACCGATGGCCTCTCGCGTGTTGCGGAAGAGCACGCGGCCGGTGCCATGGCGGTCGAGCAGGGCGGCGAGGGCGGCGCGGCGGCCTTCCCTGCTGTCGAGGCTGGTGAGCAGGGCGGCCGGCAGTTTTTCACGCAGGGTGGCATCGGCTGCGGCGCTGAGCGGCGCGTCGGCCAGGAGTTCGCCGGCAGCGCTGGCGACGGCGGCAAACGACTCCTCTTCCTCGATGAAGACCTCGAGGTCGTGGTAGCGCGCGGGGTCGAGCAGGCGCAGGCGCGCAAAATGGCTGGCCACGCCCAGGTGCTCGGGCGTCGCGGTCAGCAGCAACACGCCGTTGCTGGCGGCGGCCAGGGTTTCCACGAGCTCGTAGGCGGGGCTGGCGTCTTCCGGACTCCACTCGAGATGATGGGCCTCGTCGACCACGAGCAGGTCCCACTGCGCTTCGGTCAGCGCCTGCTCGATATGCGGATGGTCGACGGCAAGTTCCTGGGCCATGAGCACGATCTGCTCGGTCTCGAAGGGATTCGCGTCCTCGTCGCTTTCCTTGATGGCGGCGCAACGCTCGAGGTCGAACAGGGAACAGTTGAGGTTGAAACGGCGACGCATCTCGACCAGCCACTGGTACTGCAGGTTTTCCGGCACGAGGATGAGCACGCGGCCGGCGCGGCCGGTCTGCAGTTGCTGGTGGATGATGAGGCCGGCCTCGATGGTCTTGCCGAGGCCGACCTCGTCGCCGAGCAGCACGCGCGGCTGCGGCCGGGTGCCGACTTCATGGGCGATATAGAACTGGTGCGGCACCTTGCCGAGACGGGGGCCGATAAGCCCGCGCACCGGCGACTGCGCCAGGCGCTCGCGCTGCAGCAGCGCCTGCACGCGCAGGTTGAACAGCTCGTTGTTGTCGAGCTGCGAGGCCAGCAGGCGTTCCTGCGGGCGCGACAGGTGGATGTCGGCGGCAAGGCGGGTCTCGTTGAGCACGCTCTCGACACCTTCCGCGTTTTTCACCGTATAGCGCAGCAGGCCGCGCTGGTCTTCCACGCTGACGACCGTGAAGGCAGTGCCGGCGACATCGTGCACGGCATCGCCTTCGGCAAAGCGGATGCGCGAGAGCGGCGCGTTGTTGCGCGCATACACGCGGGTTTCCTCGCTCTTGGGGAAGAGCACGGTCAGCGAGCGGGCGTCGACCTCGATCATCACGCCAAGACCCAGTTCGGTCTCGGTATCGGAAATCCAGCGCTGGCCAACGGCCGGGGCAAAAACAGCAGCAGTCATCTAGTAATCCTGGAAAAGCACATCAAAATTCGGGGCTAGAACGGCGCAGGTCGCTGGAAGCGTAGTCGCCCGCCATGCACAGGGTGGACGAAACCCAGGGTTTCCGCATGCAGGCAGAGGCGGCTGCCGGGCGGGCAGGCTTCTGCGGGCGCATACAGCGAATCGCCAAGCAGGGGGTGGCCCAGGGCCTGCAGGTGCACGCGCAGCTGGTGGGTGCGCCCGGTATGGGGCACCAGGTCGACGCGGGTCAGGCCGGGCTGGCGCTCCAGCACCCGCCATTCGGTGAGGGCGGACTGGCCCTCGTCCACGTCGACCACATGGCGCGGCTTGCTGGGCGGGTCGTAGCGCAGCGGCAGGTCGATGCGGCCGGCGTTCTCCGCGAGCTGCCCCAGCGCGATGGCGACATAGACCTTGTCGACCTCGCGGTCGTGGAACTGGCGCGACAGCTCGCGATGGGTGTCGGCGTCACGGGCCACGACGAGCAGGCCGGAGGTGTCCTGGTCGAGACGGTGCACGATGCGCACATCAGGATAGCCGGCCTGGAGGCGGGCGATCAGGCAGTCCTGCTTGTCTTCGCCACGGCCGGGGACGCTGAGCAGCCCTGCCGGCTTTTCGACGACCAGCAGCGAGGCGTCGGCATAGAGCACGAGCGGCGTGGCATCGGGGTCGAGGGGGAAAGCGGGGAGGGCGGACATGGCGTCGGGGCGGCCGTCATGGCGTCAAGGGGCGCGCATTGTAATGCAGGGCGCGGTGCGGGTCATTGTCCATCTGCCCTTTGCGCTTGCAGTCATTGTTGCAGGGGACGAACGGAGTTATGTGGCGCCGGGGCTGTATCGCGCGAGCGCACGGGTACAAGATGGGGCAATCCGCGGAAGCCAGGGGTTTTCGCTTCAAGTATTCGGAGGCGTCATGCTGCCCACCCTGTTCATTTCCCATGGCTCGCCCATGCTGGCCACCGAGCCCGGCGTCTATGGCCATGCCTGGCAGGAGATTGCACGGGCGATGCCGCGTCCCGCCGCCATCCTGGTGATCTCCGCGCACTGGACCACGGCGCAGGCGGCACTGACCCTGGCCGATCCGCCCGAGACGATCCATGACTTTGGCGGCTTCCCGCCCGAGCTCTATCGCCTGCGCTATCCGGCGCCCGGCGCGCCGGAACTGGCCCGGACCGCCGCTGCACTGCTGGCGGATGCCGGAATCGAGGCCGGGCTTGCGCCTGCGCGCGGGCTTGACCATGGCGCCTGGGTGCCGCTGCTGCATATGTATCCGGAAGCGGATATCCCGGTTACGCAGTTGTCGGTGCAGCCCGGGCGCGACGCCGCCTGGCATTTGCGACTGGGCGAGGCCCTGCAGCCCTTGCCTGCGCAAGATGTGTTGCTGCTGGCCTCGGGCAGCCTGACCCACAACCTGCGCGACTTTGATTTCGCGGAGTTCAGCGTCGACCGGGCGGAGCCCTACGTGAAGGACTTCCAGGACTGGATGTTGCAGGCGCTATCCTCCGGCGACAGCGCGCGCCTGGCCGACTGGCAGCGGCAGGCGCCCGCGGCCCTGCGCGCCCATCCCACTCCCGAACACCTGCTGCCGCTGTTTGTGGCTCGCGGCGCGGCCGGGATGTCGCCCCGGGTGCGGCGGCCGCTGGCCAACTACTCCGGCGGCGCGCTGGCCATGGACTGTTATCTGTTTGACCAGAAGAACTCCTGACCGCCCGCCGTTTGCGGGGAGCGTCCGGCGCAAAGTGTTCGGCGCGAACGGGGGCGGGTCAGGGGCCGGTTATGGTAGGTCGGTTGTCCTGGGGGCAGTCGGGATGAATCCCGACCCAAGGGAAAGGTGGTTTCAGTCGGGGTGAATCCCGATCTGCAGGGGCGGGTCGGGATGCCTTCCGCAGGAACGCAGGGGCCCTGCAAATACCACAGGTGGAGAACGCCCTTAACAAAAGTGGCTTTCCCTGCGTCCGTCAGCCCATGGTCTGATAACGCATGGCCTGTGCCGTCGATTTTCTCCTGATGGCGGACGGTCGGGGCGCGGAGGAATTCTGCGTTTCATCCCCCCAAGGACAGGGAGGTGGGCATGTTGGCCCTGGCAAGCACGGCGGGTGGGCTTGGCCTGCCCCTGCGTATCGAACTACCTGACCTGCAGTCCCTGGACCTGGGGCCGCATCCCCGCGTGACCCTGCGCGTACTTGATCCATCCCTGCTGGCCGGACCGGCGCGGCCCAGCCTCGACGAGCTGGCCGAGGCGTATGTGGAAAAGCGGCTCGAGATCGATGGCCCCATCCTCGAGGTCATCGAGATGGCGGCGGGCCTCAGCCGGGCCCTGGCCGGCGCGGCGACCAGGGCGCCGAACAGGGTCCGGAATTCCCATGCGCGCGAACTCGACGCCTCCGCCATTGCCTATCATTACGATGTTTCCAATGACTTTTATCGGCTCTGGCTGGACCCGGAGATGGTCTATTCCTGTGCGTACTTCGCGACCGGGCGTGAAAGCCTGGCGGAGGCGCAATTGGCCAAGCTGCGCCACGTCTGCCGCAAATTACGACTGGGGCAAGGCGACTACCTGCTGGACGTGGGCTGCGGATGGGGCGCGCTGGCGCGACTGGCGGCGCGCGAGTTCGGCGCCCGCGTGCTCGGCATCACCCTGAGCCAGGAGCAGTTGTCGCTGGCCCGGAACCGGGTGCGGGCGGAAAAATTGCAGGACCGGGTCCAGCTCGAGCTGATGGATTACCGCGACTTGCCTCAGGACGGCCGCTTTGACCGCATTGCCAGCATCGGGATGTTCGAGCATGTGGGGCATGCCAACCTGCCGGAGTATTTCCGCCTGCTGCATGACGCGCTGCGGCCGGGCGGCCTGCTCATGAACCATGGCATCACGGCCCGTCATACGCAGCCGCAGCATCAGCAGCAAAGCGAGGGCGCGAGTTTTATCCACCGCTATGTATTTCCGCACGGGGAGGTTCCGCACCTGGCCCTGGCCATTGCCGGCCTGAGCGATGCCGGCCTTGAGGTGGCGGACGTGGAAAACCTGCGTCCGCACTATGCGCGCACCCTGGAGTGCTGGAGCACGGCACTGGAACGGCATCTGCACCAGGCCCGGCACCTGGTGCCCGAGAAGACGCTGCGGATCTGGCGGCTTTACCTGGCCGGCTGCGCCTGGGCCTTCCGCCAGGGGCGGGTGCAGGTCCATCAGGTGCTGGCCACGCGGGGACGGGAGGATGGCAGCCACGAGCTGCCCTGGTCGCGGGCGGATATTTACCGCTGAGGCAGGGCCGTGCGGATGCCGGTCGGCAGGGCTGTGCCCTAGCGGGCCACCATGCCGCCGTCGACCGCCAGGGCCTGGCCGGTGACAAAGCCGGCCAGCGGCGAGCATAGCCAGACCACGGTGTTGGCGACCTCCGCCACGGTGCCCATCCGGTTCATGGGATGAAGGGCGGCAAACTGCTTTTCCGTGGCTGGATCCTCATGGGTGATGCGGTCGATCATCTCGGTCTTGATGGCGCCCGGGCAGACGGCATTGAGGCGGATGCCGCGCTCGGCGTATTCCAGCGCCGCCGCACGCGTCAGCTGGATCACGCCACCTTTGGAGGCGCAGTAGGCGGGCAGGCCGGCAAAGCCGACGAGGCCGGCCACGGAGGCCATGTTGACGATGGCGCCGCTGCCCTGGTCGCGCATCATGCGCAGTTGCTCGCGCAGGCAGAGGAAGAGTCCGCGCAGGTTGACGCTGATGACGCGATCGAAGTTTTCCAGCGTGCAATCCGCGGTGGGGGCAAGCTCGCCCTCGATGCCGGCATTGTTGCAGGCCGCGTCCAGACGTCCGAAAGTGGTGGCGATTTCCTGGTGCAGGCGCTCGACCTGGGCAGGATCGGCGACGTCGGCAGGCACGAAAAGGGCGCGTCGCCCGAGTGCCCGCACCTGGGCGGCGGCCTGCTCGCCACGGCCGCTGTCGCGGTCCGCCAGGACCACATGGCAGCCGGCGCGGGCGAAGGCCAGTGCGGTTTCAAGGCCGATGCCCGTTGCCGCGCCGGTCACCAGCGCCACGGAATCCTGTGCGAACATCCTCAATCCTCCCGGGTAATGTGCCGCCCCAGATTGCCTGAGCGACGGGCGCCCGCGTTGACCTGCCTCAAGCGCCGGCTCATCCGCGAACGGCCTGCGGCAAGACCGGATGCCGTCCCCGCCTTCCCGGTGGCGCCGCCACCTGCTGCGGCATGACAGGAACTGCCTTACTGTAGTAGAAGACCAGGGGCCCTGGCGGGGTGCGCATCAACCGTACGCCGCTACCCGCCATTTCCGTACTTGCGACTGCGACAATGAACCTTCCCGATACGATGCCCCCCGCAACCCTGCTGGTCATTGACGACTCGCCCGACGAGCTGTCGCTGCTCACCGAATACCTCCGTGATGCCCGCCTGCGCCTGATCGTCGCCTTCGATGGCCGCGAAGGCTTTGAAAAGGCGGCGGCCCTGCAGCCGGACCTCATCCTGCTGGATGTGCGCATGCCGCGGACCGACGGCTTTGCGGCGTGCCGGCTGCTGAAGGCCGATCCGCGCACGGCCGGCATTCCGGTGATTTTCCTGTCCGGCGCCAATGAACTCGAGGTGCGCCTGCAGGGGCTGCGCCTGGGCGCCGTCGACTACATCAGCAAGCCCTTTTCGCCGGAGGAGGTCATTGCCCGCGTCGGCATCCACCTCGACCTGCACCGCCGACTGCGCGAGCTGGCGCCTGCGGCCGGCAACACGGCCGCCGTGGCGTCGACGCCGGCGGCGCTGAACAGCACAGTGCGTGCAGCGATGGACATCCTGCAGCACGATCCCGCCAACCCGCCATCGCTGCAGGCGCTGGCGCACCAGGTCGGCACCAACGAGAAGCGCCTCACCGAGCTTTTTCGCGCCGCCACCGGCCTGCCGGTCTTTACCTGGCTGCGCGAGGAGCGCGTGATGCTGGCCTGCCGCCTGCTGGCGGACAGCGAACTCGACATCCAGCAGATTGCCGATGAAGTGGGCTATGGCAGCGCCAGCAATTTCACCACCATGTTCCGCGAGCGCATGGGTATGACGCCCCGGGATTATCGCCAGGCCCGTCGCCAGCAGGCGCCCGCGCCGTGACGGCCCGCGCCCGCCTGTGGCTGCTCGTGTTGCTGCTGGCAGGCATCACCCTGGGCCTGCAGCAGCTGGCGCGTCAGGGGCACTTCCAGTCCGGCCGGCTGGACGGCGTGGACCTGGCCCGGCACCTGGAAGTCTTCCGGGATGGGAGTGCCAGCCGGGACTTTGCGAGCATCGAGCAGGAATTCCGCACCGGCCACTTTGTCAGGCCCGCGCCTGCGGACCTGGCGTTCGGCTACACCCGCGACGCCATCTGGTCCACGGTCGCCCTCCGCAACGCCAGCACTGCGCCGGTGCTTCGTTATCTGGAAGTGGGGCCGCCTCGCCTGGCGGATGTGCGTCTTTATTTCCGCACGGAGGAGGGGGCAATCCGCGAACTGCGGGCGGGCCTCCAGGTGGCGGTGCGCGACCGCCTGCTGCCCCTGCGGCAGTCCGTATTCCCGCTCGAGATTGCACCAGGCCAGACATTGCGCGTTTATGCGCGCATCCAGAGCGGCAACGCCTTGCTCGTCGACATGCATCTCTGGGAGCCGCTGCGCTTCCTCGATGCCAACCGCCACATCGATCTGCTCAACGGCCTGCAGTTCGGCGCCTTGCTGCTGTTTGCGCTGTACGGCTTCGTCACCAGCGTTGCCATGCGCGAAAAGTCATTCCTGTATTTTGGTCTCACATTGTTCAGCTATGCCCTGTTCGATATCGCCGTCCTGCAATACGGTTATCAGTACCTGTGGCCGGACGCGCCGGACTTCAATCTGCGAACGCCCGGCATCGTGCTCAGCATTACCCTTTTCAGCCTGGGCCAGCTGGTGGCCGAGCAGCTGGAGGCGCGCAGGCGATATCCGCACTGGAATATTGCGTTGCGCGGCATCAGCCTGCTGTCCTTGCTGTGTATCCCGGGCATGCTCTGGGGGACATACGCAACCTGGGTCCAGTTCGTCAATTTCTTTACATTGCTGCAGATCGTGCTGACGCTCAGCGCCACGCTGCAGGCTTGGCTCCGCGGCTTCCAGGGCGCCAGCCTGCTGCTGGCTGCCTTCCTGCTGCTCTGGTTCACCTCCTTCCTGCGCATCGGCCAGGTGCTCGGCTTCCTGCCCTACAGCACGATGTCCGAGTATTCGCTGGGCTGGTCCATGGTGCTGGGCGGGCTGCTCATGGCGATCACGCAGTCAGACCGCGTGCGCCGTCTCAATGCCGAGCGCGAGGAGGCCCGGCAGGCGCTGGATAGTGCCCAGGTGGTGGCGCGAGAACAGGCAGAGACGGAGGTGGCCGATCGCACCCGCGAGCTCGTCATCGCCCGTGATGCCGCCGAAGCCTCCAACCGCGCCAAGTCCGCCTTCCTGACGCAGCTCAGCCACGAACTGCGCACGCCCTTGCACAGCATCCTGGGCTACAGCGGCCTTATGCGGGCCGAAGCTGAGGAACCGGAATCACAACGGCGCCTCGACGCCATCCAGCGCAGTGGCCGCCACCTGCTCATCCTCATCGATGACCTGCTCGACTACGCACGGGGCGAGGCGGGCCGGCTGCAGCTGGAATTGCAGCCCTTGCGACTGCGCCATTTCCTGTCCTCGGTGGCCGAAGAGACCCGCGAACTCGCGCAGGCGCAGGGTATCCGCCTGGAGACGCGCTTCGCGGCCGATCTGCCGGACACGGTGCGGCTGGATGGCACACGCCTGCGCCAGGTGCTGATCAATCTGCTTGCGAATGCCTGCCGCCACAGCCGGGCCAGCGTCATCCTGCTGGAAGCGTCGACAGCCGAGAGTCATCACTCGGGCAGCCGGCGCCTGATACTGGAGGTGAGCGACAACGGGATCGGCATTTCCGAGGCGGATCGCGAACGCATCTTCCAGCCCTTCGAGCAGGCAGGGGAGGGCGCGGGCAGCCAGGGCATGGGCCTGGGCCTCGCCATCTCCCGGCAACTGGTGGGCCTGATGGGCGGCACCATTGAATTGCGGCCGCTGGTCCCGGGCAGTCGTTTCCGGCTCTGCCTGGAAGCGGAAATCCTGGACATGCCGGACTTTGACCAGACCTTGCCGCCACAGCCGCCCCGGCGTCATGCCGGGCCGGCGCGACACCTGCTGGTGGTGGACGACAAGCGTGAAAACCTCGATCTGCTGGCTGACATGCTGCAGCGCCTGGGCTTTGTCGTCGTCACCGCCACCAGCGGCGAGGAGGCGCTGGCCAACCTTGGCCGGGATCGCTTTGACCTGGTGTTGACCGATCTGCGGATGCCGGGGATGGATGGCTGGGAGCTCCTGCAGGAGGCCCGCCATCAAGGCCACCAGCAGCCCTTCATCCTGCTGTCGGCAGTGACGCCGGAGCTGCCCCCCGCGGCGCCGGGGCAGTCGGCCTTTGCCGCCTTGCTGGTGAAGCCGGTCAATGCCGATCACCTGGCCGGCGTCCTGGCGCGCACCCTTGGCCTGGCCTGGCTGCAGGGGCCTCCGGCGGCGCCTCCTGTGGCGCCCCTGCAACGACCCTCTCCCGCAGCACTGCAATCGTTGCGGGAGGCGGCGGCGGAGGGGCGGATTTCCGATATCGAGGACTGGGTGGAGCAGGTCCTTAAGCGCGAGCCCGAGGCGGCAGCCTTTGCCCGGAAGGTGAGGGAAGCCCTGCGGCGCCTGGATTTGGACGGCATCAGCGCCATGACTGGTTAGTCTCGGTTGCCATCCGTCCGGACTAGTGGCCTCTATATCGGATGCGTCGCCCCCGAACAGGGGGGCAATAATCCGTCGTTCATAACTATTTCTCCTTGAGTCATAAGGAATATCTCTGGCTTCAGCCCAACAATACGCCGCAACTGTTTGTATTAATTAAGATTTCATCCCAGGCGCGCCTGTCTTGTACGGCTGCCGCAGCCCCCCCTCACCCCCCCTGTTTGTAGAGGTGTATGCAAAACAGGACTTCAACATAATCAACACATTGTGAACTCCCTCACACTTTCGAGGTCCCCATGAAGCTCCGCCTGAGCCCCCTTGCCGTGCTCTTGACTGCAGCGCTTGCTGCGCCGCTTGCCGTGGCCGCGCCTTTGCACACTCCAGCCGGCACCACCATCACCAATACGGCCACCGCCACCTTCAAGGATCCGGGTGGCAACTCCAAGACGGTGGACTCCAATCCTGAAGACATCGTGGTCGCCGAGATCCTGGATGTGACGGTCGTCAACGACGGAGGTGCGCTGACCGTGTTTACGCCCGCCAGCAATCAGGTGCTGGCCTTCACTGTCACCAACACCGGCAACGGCACGGAAACCTACATGCTGACGGTGTCTGACGCGGTCGGGGGCGATGACTTCGATCCGTCGATCGTGAAGGTCTACCTGGATGACGGCGACGGCCTCTTTGATGACGCCACCGACATCGAGTTCGTGCCGGGCACGAATGATCCCGTGCTCGACGCGGAAGGCAGCATCAAGGTGTTCGTGGTCAGCGATATCGAGGCGGACCTGACGGACGGCGACACCGGTGACATCAGCGTGACCGCCGAGGCGCTCACCAGGCAGACGGCGCCGGGCAGCGAGACCGCCGGCACAGTCCTCGCGGGCGCAGGCGATGGCGGCAGCGACGCGGTCGTCGGCAGCACCCTTGCCCTCGCCACTGCCACCAACAGCTATGAGGTGTCGCAGGCCGAGGCCACCTTCACCAAGAGCAGCAGCATCGATGACGGCCTGGGCGGAACCAGCGCGGTGCCGGGCGCCATCATTACCTACACGCTGTTCCTTGAGCTCAACGGATCTGGCCTGGTGACCGACGCGATGATTGTCGACGTTATTCCGCCCGAGACGGATTACGTGGCGGGCTCGCTCAAACTCGATGGCGTGACGCTCACCGATGTCGCCGATGTCGACAAGGGCGTCTTCACCGGCACCCAGATCGAGGTGGATCTTGGCGATGTGACCGCGCCGGCCGACTACACCGTCACCTTTGAAGTTGAAATCAAGTGAAAGAGGTTTTTCGAATGAAGTTCCATTTTTCCGTTCTCCCGCGCGTCCTGCTGGGCGCGCTCCTGTCCCTGCCCGTCGTTGCCCAGGCTGAGCTCGTGCTCAAGAGCGAGGCGCTGCAGGAAGTGGCCGTCAAGGGCAAGGACGGCAAGGTGCAGAAGAAGCGCCAGGCCGTGACCACCGCCACGCCGGGCACTGAAGTCATCTACGTCATCACCTACCGCAATACCGGCACGCAGCCGGCCAACGCCGTGGTCGTGAACAACCCCATTCCCGCCGGCATGCGCTACCAGGCCGGTTCGGCGGAAGGCGCGGGCGCGCGCAGCGAGGTTTCGGTCGACGGCGGCAAGCAGTACGGCGCGCTCGAGACGCTGCGTGTGAAGAACGCCGACGGCACGATGCGCCCGGCGCGCGGCGAGGACGTCACGCATGCGCGCTGGACCGTGCTCGGCGCCGTTCCGGCCGGCAAGGACGGCAGCGTCAGTTATCGCGCGGTGGTGAAGTAATCGCCGGCGCGAATCACCAGAGTTCCAAGACCTCGCAGGGATGTGGGGACACCCAGGGCCGCAGATGCGGCCTCAAGTGCTTGCGGGGCAACAAGGGCCTGCAAGGCAACATCCATCCCGGACACCATGCGGACCGCATGGCCGGGTATCGGGACAACTTCACGCGGTCCGCATCCAGTTCCTGAAAAGTCTAACCGGAGTATAAAAATGAAAATTCGCAACTGCCTGAGACTCGCTCTCGCGGCGGGCTTGACGATGGGGGCGCTGCCGCAGGCCTTCGCGGCGACCGCAGCGGGCGTGACGATTACCAATACAGCCTCGGTGGCCTACAAGGTTGCCACTATCGACCAGACCCCGGTCGACAGTAATGCGGCCGAATTTATCGTCGACCGCATCATCGACATTGATGTGACCGCGGACAATTCGCCGCTGTCGGTTGATCCGGGCGAAACCGACAGGCTGGCGTTCACGGTCACCAACCAGAGTAACGCCACCATCGACATTGGCCTGGCCGTGACGCAGACCGCGACCAACACCGTGCTGGACAGTCCGACGGACCTGGACAGCCTCACCATGGAGAACTTCTCGTTCTTTATTGACCTTAATGGCGACGGCATCCTGGATGTCGGCGAAGCCATCAGTGTCATTCCCAGCCTCGCCGCGGGCGACAGCATGGTGGTCTATGCGGTTGCCAAGACTCCTGATACCGCCGCCAACGCCCTGCTGGCCGGTGTATCGCTGCTGGCCACTGCACGTGAAGCCGCAGGTGGCGCGGTCATTACCGAAACGGCCGGTGCCGATACCGTCATGACCATGGACACGGTGTTCGACGATGGCGACGGTCCTGTCACCGGTGATGCCGACGAGGACGGCAAGATGAGCGCCTACGGCTACTTCGAAGTCGCCTCCGCCGACCTGACCGTGTTCAAGTCGTCCCGCGTCGTGTCGGATCCGGTCAATAACACCACCAATCCCAAGGCCATCCCCGGCGCCGTCATCGAGTACTGCATCGTGGTGCGGAACGATGGCACATCGGATGCGGATGAAGTCGTGGTCAATGACTCCATTCCGGCCGAAACCACCTATGTCGAGGACTCCCTGTTCGGGGGCGTCACCGGCACCGACACCACCTGCGATACCCCGCTTCTGGCCAACGCGCTGTCCGATGATACGGATGCCGATGACGGCGAGTTTGTCGCGGGCGTGCTTCCCGCCAAGGGCGATGTGACTGTCCGTGGCGGCAGCGTGGCTGAGCCGGATGGCCGCTACCGCGTGGTCTTCCGGGTCACGGTGGACTAAGCGGCACCTTCAGGAACTGGATCGGCCAGGCCCGCAAGGGCCTGGCCACCCTGCCTGGACGCTCCGCTCAGGATGAGACGCCCGATGACAGTGCTTGCCGCCTTTCGCGCCTTCTGGCGCCAGGCCTGCTTGCCAGGACAGCTGCACCTCGTGTGCGCGGCTGTCCTGGCAAGCGGGCTGCTGGCGTTCGCGGGTACGGCCATGGCCGGCACCATCATCAATGAGGGCAGCTTCAGCTACACGCGCACCGGCGTTCCGGTGGTCGTCAAGTCCAACACCAGCACCATCATCTCCATTCCGGCGCCTTCGCCCGGCGTGGTGACTTTCTATCAGTTCGCCCCCGGCGCAAGCGGCAGCAGCAGCTTCGCCTTCGATGGCGGCCTCTATGACAATGGCGGCGGCTTTACCGCCCTGGATACGCCGACCCGCACCAATGGCACCCCGATTTCCCTGGCCGCGCCGGTCGAGGTAAAGCCTACCCGCGTCTATCACACCGGCGAGCCGGTCTTCATCACCCTGGCCGACGCCAACCGCAACACCGATGCCGCCGTGCGCGAGTTCATCGATGTGGTGGTGACGACCACCACGGGTGACCGCGAAGTCCTGCGCATGCAGGAAACCGGTCCGGACACGGGCGTCTTTGCCGCCGTGATCCAGAGCGTCGACCCGGACCAGCCCAATAGCCAGAACAACGGCAAACTAAGCCTGGCGACCAATACCCGCATCACGGTGAACTACCAGGATCCCTTTTACCTGACCGATATCTCGGCAAGCGCGGCGCTGGTCGATCCCTTCGGCATCGTGTTCGATTCCTCCACCGGCCAGCCGCTGGATGGCGCCACGGTGACCATGCGCACCGCTGGCGGTGCACTCGCGACCGTGTATGGCGATGACGGGGTCAGCCTGTTCCCGGCCACCGTGGTGACCGGCGGCAGCGTCAGCGACAGTGGCGGCACGCTCTACAACCTGCCCACCGGCGGTTTCCGTTTTCCCTTTGTCTCGCCCGGCGACTACTACTTTGAAGTCGTGCCGCCGGTGGGCTATGGCGCGCCGTCCGTAGTGCCGACGGCGATGCTGCCGGACAATCCGGCCACCAGCAGCCCCTATGCGATTGTCGCGGGCTCGCGCGGCGACGTCTTCACCGTCGTGCCGGGCCCGGCGCTCAATATCGATTTCCCGGTTGATCCGGCGGCGGGCGGCCTGTTCCTGCGCAAGCAGGTGTCGCGCGCCGATGCCAGCGCCGGCGACTTCCTGCAGTATCGCCTGACGCTGCAGAACCTGGTCGCCGGCACCGCCGTCGCCGCCAGCGTGGTGGATGTGCTGCCCTTTGGCCTGCGCTATGAAAGCGGTTCGCTGCGCGTGAACGGCGTGGCCGTGGCCAATCCCCAGGTCAGTGCCGATGGCCGCACCCTGACCATCAGCCTGGGCAATATCCCGACCGCCACCTCGCTGGACATCACCTATGTGGCGCAGGTGGGTCCGGGCACGCCGGTGGGCGACGCCGTCAATCGCGCCCGCGCCAGCGCCAATGCCGGCGGCCTCAGCTCCAATGCCGCCAGTGTCGCGGTACGCATTCGTGAAGCCCTCATGAGTGGCCAGGCCACCCTGATCGGCCGCGTCTTCGAGGGCGACTGCAGCACGCCCTGGGACCAGCTCAAGGGCGTGCCCAATACCCGCATCATGCTCGAGGACGGCACTTATACCGTCACCGACAAGGACGGCCAGTACCATTTCAAGGGCGTAAAGCCCGGCACGCACGTCGTGCAGCTCGACGTGGACAGCCTGCCCAACGGCCTGGAGCCGGTGTCCTGCCTGGAGAACACGCGTTTTGCCGGGCGCAACTTCTCGCAGTTCGTCGACGTGAAGGGCGGGGCGCTGTGGCGCGCCGACTTCCACACCCGCGCCCGTCGCGGCAGCATCGGCATCCGCATGGAAAGCACGCTGGCCACGCGTGAAACCGCGACGGTGCCGCCGCTGGCGCTGGAGATTGGCCAGTCCAACAGCAAGGTCCGCGATTACACGGTGCGCGCCGAGTTCGACAGCTGCCGCGACACCCTGAAGCCGGAAGGCGAGGCGGACGTGGAAGCGCTGGCCGAAGAGCTGTCCGGCGCCGACATCCAGCGCATCGAGCTCGTGGGCAGCACCGATGACCAGCGCCTGTCAGCGCGCTGCCAGAAACTGTTCCGTGACAATTATGCGCTGTCGGATGCGCGCGCCCGCACCGTGGGCGACCGCTTGGCCGCCGCGCTCTTCCTGCGCCCCGACCAGGTCGTGAGCGTAGGCAAGGGACCGGATAATCCCCTGGCGAGCAACAAGACAGAGGAAGGTCGCGCGCGCAATCGTCGCACCGAACTCAAGGTATTCCTGAACAAGGCGGAGACGCCGACGCAGGCGGGCGAGAATGCCGCCGTGCGCAAATCGACGGATGTGGCGGGCATGAGCCACCGCATCGAGCTCGATGGCTCCACGCCGGTCAGCAAGATGAAGGTCACCGCCGTCATTCCCGAGGGCACGGCCTACAAGCGCGGCTCCGCGCGCATTGACGGCCAGCCCGCGGACGATCCCGTGCTGGGCGACGGTGTGCTGATCTTCCCGGTCGGCGCCGGCTCCACCCCGGGCTGGAAGCAGGTCATCGAGTTCGACTCCTATCCGCTGCAGCCCATGACTGATGCGCCGGTGTCGCAGACGCGCCAGTTCACGCTGCGGGCGCGCTTCGACAGCTGCAGCGCCAGCCTGCACAAGGATGGCCGCGAGGCGGTGGACAACCTGGTAGCTGAACTCCAGCGGCAGGGCCGGGTGGAGCGTATCGAGCTGATCGGCCATGGCGACAGCCAGACGCTCAGCGCCGCCTGCCGCCAGCGCTATGCCGACCTGGTCGCGCTCAGCCAGGCCCGCGCGCAGGCGGCCGCCACGCTGGTCGCCACGGCCCTCGGCCTGTCGCCGCAGCAGGTGGACGCGCGCGGTCGTGGCGCCCAGGACCCGATTGCCGGCAATGACAGCGCCGCCGGCCGCGCCCGCAATCGCCGCATCGAAGTCACCGTGCGCTTCGCTCCCGACCTGGGCGCCATTACCCAGGGCGATACGGCGCCGGTGGCCTGCCCGAACCGTCCCTATACGTTCAAGGCCACCGCCGGGTTTGTCGGCCCGGACAACAAGCGCACCCAGACCCCGGTGGTCGAGAACCGCCTGGCCTGCCCGGACGCCGCGGCGCCGGCGGAGAGCGCGCAGCCTGCTGCTGACCGTGCCGACAGCACCCGACGCGTGGTGGACGTCACCGAATTTGCCCGCATCCGCGAGCTGCCGGCCGAGTTCAAGGAACGGCAGAAGGCGCGCGAAGCGATTGTCGATGACGTCACCGCCGCCGGCGGCAAGGACGACTGGTTTGCCGATCCTGCCAGCGACATCGCCTGGCTGTTCCCGACGCCGGCCTTCAATCCGCGCGCGCCGTCGTCTCGCGTGGTGATCCGCCACCTGCCGGGCCAGGTCGTGACGCTGCGTGACGGCCAGGGCCGGGCCGTGGACGCGCTCAACTTTGAAGGCACCCGCCTGAGTCCGGATCGCCGGCGCGCGGTGAGCGTCTGGCGCGCCATTCCGCTGGCGACCGGCCGCAATGAATTTGTCGCCGAGGTGCGCGACAGTGAGGGCGCGGCGGTCGGTGAACTGCGCCAGGGCGTGCATTTTTCCGGCATGCCGGTCCGTGCGGAGCTGGTGCCCGGGCAGTCCGTGCTGCTCGCCGACGGCATCCATCGCCCGGTGCTCGCAGTGCGCTTCCTGGATCGCGATGACCGTCCGGTGCGTGCCGGCATCAGTGGCCCGCTGCGCCTGTCCGCGCCGTATCGGAGCTGGCAGGAAGTACAGCAGGAACAGGAGCGCCAGATTGCCGGCCGCCAGCGTTTCGAGCCGCAATACCTGGTCGAGGGCGACGAGGGCATTGCCTATATCGAACTGGCGCCGACCACTGAATCGGGTGCGGCCCGCCTTGAATTCAGCTTCCGGCCCGACGAGAACCTGACGCGGCGTCAGGAGCTTCGCGCCTGGCTCGAGCCGCAGGCGCGCGACTGGGTCGTGGTCGGCTTCGCCGAGGGCACGCTGGGTTACAACACCCTGCGCGACAACACCCAGGCCCTGGCCGGGCAGGTGGAGGAGGGCGGCTACAGCGATGGCCAGGTCAGCCTCTATGCCAAGGGCCGCGTGCTCGGCAAGTGGTTGCTGACGATGGCTTATGACAGCGACAAGTCGCGTGATCGCCAGAGCCTGCTGGGCGTCATTGATCCGCAGCAGTTCTATACGCTCTACGGCGACGGCACCGAACAGCGCTACGACGCCCCCAGCCAGGACAAGCTCTACCTCAAGCTGGAGCGTGGCCAGTTCTACGCCCTGTTCGGTGATTACGAGACCGGCCTCAACCAGACCCAGTTATCGCGCTACAGCCGCAGCCTCAACGGTTTCAAGGCCGAGAACGCGGGCGGCCCGGTGGTGTTCACCGCCTTTGCCGCCGAAACGCCGCAGAACTTTGCGCGCAACGAGATCCAGGGCAACGGCACCTCCGGCCTCTATCGGCTGACACTGCGCAATATCGTGCTCAATAGCGAAAAGATCCGCATCGAGACGCGCAACCGCCTGCACAGCGAGCAGATCGTGGAAAGCCGCGCGCTGACCCGCCATATCGACTACGACATCGACTACGCCAACGGCACGCTGTTCTTCCGGCAGCCGGTGCCGAGCCGTGACACGGCCTTCAATCCGGTCTTCATCGTCGCCGAGTACGAGACTCTGGGCGTGGCGCAGGACGAGCTCAATGCCGGCGGCCGGCTGGGCGTGAACCTGCGCGAGGGCAAGGTCCAGGCTGGCGTTACCGCGATCCGCGACGAGAGCAACCTGTCGCGCAGCGATCTGGCCGGCGCCGACCTCAAGCTGCAGGTGGGCGCGGGCACCGAGTTGCGCGTGGAAGTGGCGCAGACCCGCGGCCAGGTGGCCACGCTGTCGCCGGAAGGCCTGGCCTGGCTGAGCGAGCTGGAGCACCACAGCGGCCGCTACGATGCACTGGTCTATGCCCGCCGCCAGGAAACGGGCTTTGGCCTCAACCAGCAGAACGGCTCCGAGAGCGGCCAGCAAAAGGTCGGCGCCGACGGCCAGGTGCGCTTCGGCAAGAACTGGTCCGCGCTGGGCCAGCTGTACCAGCAGGAAAACCTGGGCAGCGACACCACCCGCGATGCGGCCAGCACCAGGCTGCAGTACAAGACCGACAAGGGCGGAGCGAGCATCGGCGCCCAGGTCGTCAATGATCGCGCCGACACCGGGGCGCTGGCCGGCCAGGATTTCCGCTCCGAGCAGCTCACCGCCAGCGCCAATCGTTATTTCCTGAACCAGAAGCTGGAGCTCTCCGCCCAGGCGGAAAGCGCCCTCGGCGGCAACAGCGCCAGTGTCGACTATCCCGAGCGCTACCTGGCGGGCGCCAGCTACGCGCTCACTCCCAAAGTGCGCCTGCTCGCCGGCCAGGAATTCACCGACGGCGACACCTTCGACACCAGCACCACCCGCGTCGGCTTCCAGGCCACACCCTGGCAGGGCGCCACCCTGGACAGCACGGTCAACCAGAGCCAGATGAGCGAATACGGCCCGCGCACCTTCGGCCTGTTCGGCCTGTCGCAGGGCATCATGCTGAACGAGCACTGGAGCGCCGACCTGAGCGTGGACAGCAGCCAGACCCTGGGTGAATCCGGCCGCCGTCCCGTGGTCGTGAACCCGGCCTACCCGGTGGCGCCGGGTGGCAGCCTGGCCGGTCCTGGACTGACCGAGGATTTTGTCGCAGTAAGCACGGGCGCCACCTACCGCGCGCCGCTGTGGAGCTGGAACGGCCGCGCAGAGGATCGCAATGGCGAGACCAGCGACCGTTACGGCCTGGTCAGCAACTTCCTGCGCCAGGCGCAGGCGGGCGTCGCCTTCGGCAGCAGCGCGCAACTGTTCCGCAGCGAGCAGAGCACGGGCAGCGACGGCTGGCTGGGCAGCCTGGACCTGTCGTGGGCCTGGCGCCCCCTGGGTGTGCAATGGTCGGTGCTGGACCGGCTGGAAGTGCGCTACGAGGAAATCGACAACGGCACCGGCATCACCGGCTCCGGTCTTTTCGGCAACAACAGCCTGGTGGCGCGCAACGCCAGCAGCCGCCGCATCATCAATAACTTCGCGCTCAACCGCGTCTCCCGCGAGTGGACGCAGGCGGATCGCGAAGGCAATCTCTTCCGCCGCTACGAGCGCAACCAGTGGTCGCTCTACTACGGCGCCAAGTACGCCCTCGACAGCTTTGATGGCGTGGAATACGACGGCTACACCGACCTGCTGGGATTCGAAGTGCGCCACGACCTCAGGCCCTGGCTGGACATCGGCCTGCAGGCGAGTTCGCTGAACGCCTGGGAGCAGGGCGCCCACGCCTATTCCTTCGGCCCCATGGTCGGCGCCTCGCCGGTGACCAACGGCTGGATCACCCTGGGCTGGAACCTGCGCGGCTTCAGCGATAGTGATTTCGATGCCGCGCGCTACACGGCGCAGGGGCCCTACCTGCAACTGCGCTTCAAGTTTGACCAGAACACCCGCCTGCGCGATTTCGAGAAGTCGCCCAGGGCTTCTGCAACGAACCAAGAGAACCGGCTGAAATGAGTGGCTTGCGACCTGTCGACAGGAAGGGATATACGCTCACCCGGGTGGCGGAACAGCCGCACGCGCGCCTCTTGCTGCCGCTTTGTTTGCTGCTGGCGCTGATTGCATTGCTGATGCCGCTGCCGGCGCAGGCATTGACATTGACCTCGGCGGTCAAGGACCTGACCTGCGCCGGCGCGCGACCCGCCGCGCCCAACATGGGTTGCAACGCCGGTGAATTCACGGTGCAGCCGACCTTCAGTGCCAAGCCCGGCACACCGCCGTTCTGTACCGCCGGCGCCGAATTCAACTTCGAGGTCGACCTGGAGCTGTCAGGTACCAATACGGACCGCTACGACATCGGCTTCTTTGTGGGCCAGCAGGGAAACAGTCCCACTGCCATCACCCCGGGCAATATCTGCTCGGTGGCCACCTTCCCGACCACACCGGCGCCCTGGGAAGATGATGACACCGATGCCTGCGGCGACTTTAACGGCGGAGGCGTTGACACCATCCGCATCAACGAGATCAAGGTGGTTTGCTCTGGCACAGCCACTGGTGCACTTTCCATTCCCTACCTGCTGACCTACCGGCAAAACACTGGCACCACGTGCTCCGGACCGGCGGACGTGAATTCCGACTCCGGCTCCAAGTGCAACAACGGGACGGCGTCGGTCAGCGGTGTCGTGTCGGTGTCGGCCGGCGCCTTTGTCGACATTACCAAGCAGACCCTCCCCGATGGCAGCGCCCAAGCCTTCAGCTTTACTGCCACCGGCCCCGTTGGCTCCAAGGTCAGCGTACTGACCGGCGCCACGCTGACCCCGACCTCCGCAAGCGGCGGCACCTATTCCCCGGCGACGATTGCCCTCGCCACCAACTCCGCCACGTTTTCCCTTAGCGACGGGCAGACCGCGCGCGTCTTCATGGATGCCTTGCCGGCAGCGCGCACACTGACCATTGTCGAGGCCGCCACCACCGGTTGGGACAGCACCGCCGCGCTCAGTTGCGCCGCCGTACGCGGCACGCCGACGCTGGGCACCACGCCCGCCACGCGCACCATCACGGCCGCGCTCAGCCAGACCAATTCGGCGGCGGCCTGCACCATCACCAACACCAAGCCGCCGGTAGTGCGCGTCACCAAGGTATCGACCGGCGATGTGGGCACCTTCACCTTCACCGGCACCAATGGCTGGGTGAGCCAGAACATCACCACCGTCACCTCGGGCGTGGGCGTCACCGGCGCCACGCAAACACTGACGCCGTCGGTGGCCACGACCCTGACCGAGTCCGCCGCGGCGGGCTACCGCCTTTCCGGCATCAGCTGCAGCGGCATGAGTGCGGGCGGCACCGCAACGCCCAACCTGGTCAGCCGCAATGTCGTGCTCGACAGCACCGCCCTCAACCCCGGCGCCGACATCACCTGCATCTTCAGCAACATCCGCCAGCGTACGCTGACTGTCACCAAGAGCCTGTCGCCCCTGGCCGACCCCGGCAAGTTCATCATGAATGCCAACGGGACCACCGGCACCGAGGCCGGCAACGGCGCCACCGCCAATGCCCTGGTCGACGTCACCAGCACCGCAACCTTCGGGGAGGCGGCCGGGACCGGGCCCGCGCTCGCCAACTACACCTCGACCTACAGCTGCAATACCGCGCCGGTCACTGCCGGCAGCGGCAGTTCGGGCAGCTTCACCATGCCCAACGCGAACGTGGCCTGTACCCTCACCAATACACGCAAATCCGCCGCGCTGACGTTGAGCAAGGCATGGGTCAATGCCATCACCGGCAATACCGCGACGGTGTCCAGCACCGGCTTTGGCAATAACGTCACCAGTGGCGCCTCGGTCAGTACCGGCAATAACACTACGACAGGCTCCGCCGTCACCGTGTACGCGGGCGAGGCGGGTACCTTTTCGGAGAGCCTCAGCGTCGGCAATATCGCCAACTACGCCCAGAGCGTTGGCTGCACCGGCAGCAGCGGCCTGGCCGGCAGCACCCTGACCGTGGGTCCCGCCGACACCAGCATTGCCTGTACCTACACGAACACCCGCAAATCGGCTTCGTTGACACTGCGCAAGGCATGGAGCGCCGCCCTGGCCGGCGATACCGCGACCGTGACCAGCAGCGGATTCACCAACAACGCCACTTCCGGCAGTGCGGTATCCAGTGGCTTCAACACGGTCGCGGGCACGCCGGTCACGGTTTATGCGGCCGAGTCGGGCTCGATTGCCGAAAGCATCAGCGTGGGCGATCCCACGATGTATGTGTCATCGCTGGCCTGTACCGGCACCAGCGGCCTGTCCGGCACGGCATTGACGGTGTCTCCGGCGGACACGGTGATCGTCTGCACCTATTCGAACACGCGCAAGCAGCCCCAGCTGAACCTGCTGAAGTGGTCGACGCTGATCTCCGATCCCATCAACAACCTGGTCAATCCCAAGGCGATTCCGGGATCGCTGCGCGAATATTCGCTGCGCCTGACCAACTCGGGGGCCGGCGCCGTGGACAACAACAGCCTCATCATCAGCGATCCGCTGCCCTCCACGATGGAGCTGTACGTCAACGACCTGGCCGGCCCCGGCCTGGGGCCGGTGCGCTTCGTGGATGGCGCCACCGCGAGCGGACTCACGTGGGTATTCACCTCGCTGGCCAGCCTGACCGACAGCATTGATTTCTCCAGCGACTACGGCGCCACCTGGACCTACGTCCCGACCCCCGACGCCAACGGCTTCGATGCAGCGGTCACTACCATCCGCTTGCGTCCCCAAGGCACCATGAACGCGGCCGGCGTCGGCAACCCCTCCGCCGAGCTGTCGTTCCGCATGCGTCTCAAGTAACACATCCCCTTGGGGGGCTTGGAGCCTCTTTCAACAGGGCGTCTGCCTCCTGCAAGCCGGGATGAACTCCGACCTGCTCAGTGCGGGCGCGTCTTGCCGACGCGAGCGTGCTTGCGCGCCGGGGCGGGCAGGGCGGCGGCGCCGGCCACGCGCACATCGGCCAGCCGCAAGGCATGGCGCGGAAGCGGCGGCAGCCGGCTCCACTGCAGTGCCCGTGGCGAGTCGATGCGGTAATCCATCTCGCGCACCAGAAAACGCGTCACATCCTGCATGAGCATGAGTGTCAGGGATTCGCCCGGGCAGCGGTGGTGCATCCACGCGTCCCCCCCGCCTTGGGGCACCAGGGTGTAGGCCCCGGGTTCGCGGCGGAAGAAGCGCTCCGGATGGAAAATATCGGGGCTTTCCCAGCGCCGGACATCGTGATTGGTGGCGTAGAGGTCGAGCATCACGCGCACCCCGGCGGGAAAACGCAGGCCCTGCCACTCGAAAGCCTGGCGGGTGCGCGCGGCCACCATCGGGAAGAAGGGATAGAAGCGCCGAACCTCCTGTACAAAAACCGACAGCAGCCGGTCATCGTCCGCCACACGCTCGCGATACGCCGGATTGTCCTCCAGCGCGAGGGCGATAAAGACGGCGTACACGGACACCGCGACCACCGGCCGCAGCACATTCAGCAACTCCACCGCCGCTGCGCGCGGCGAGAGCAGGGCACCACTGCTGTCCACATAATTACTGATCAATTGCAGCGCACTGTCTGGTGGCGCATCGCGCGCGCCAGCGCGCACTTCCGTGACCAGCCGCGCGCACCAGCGCTCGGCGCGCCGGCGCATCCACCAGGCCTGCCATTGTGGAGGGCCGAACACATGGGCCGGATCGAAGAGGGAGCTGAGTTGCTCGCAGCGCTCGTCCTCCTCGTCCGCGTCCAGCGGCAGGCCTGCCCAGGCACAAACCGAGCGCAGCAGCACGAGGCGCATCTCCGCATACCAGTCGACATCGCTCCCCCGTGGCCAGGCACGTGCCTGTGCGCGCAATTCAGCCGCCGCCAGGTCGGCCAGGCGGTGGACCTGCCCCGGCGCGGCCACCAAGTCCATGAACAGGGTTTTGCGGCGCCGGTGTTCGCGACCATCCAGGGTCTGGATCCCGCCCACACCGAACAATGTCCGCTGCAGGCGCAAGGGCGCCGCCCCCTGGCGCTGGAAGAGCTCTGCGTTGTAGATCAGGGCGGCGGCCTCCTCGCCCATGAGGAAGACGGTGCGCCGGAACAGCAGGCGGCCGATAAAGGCGTCCGTGCCCAGGCGCGCGCCGGTGCGCAGCACGAAGCGATAGGGGTCACGCAGCAGGCCGAGCGTGCAGCCCGGCACCTCCGGCAGGGGCTGGGTGCGACTGACCAGGCCGCGCAGGGTGTCGACGCCGACGCCAGCCAGTTGCTGCAGCAGGCCGGCCGGCATCAGGCGGGGCAGGGTGGTCATCAGGGCAAAGGCCATTTCTTACCTCCGGGAAACTGAGCTGGAATTGCCATCGGCGCGACGCCGGCACCAGGCAGTGATGCGGGCGCCAGCGTGTCTTGAAGGAGAACTTACTTCGCGGCGGTACCGGACTTCTGGCGCAGCCCCTGGAGCGCCAGGCCCCAATCCGAGAGCTGCTGCACCAGGGCGGCCAGGCTTTTTTCATGGTGCGCCGCTGGACGGAAGGCCGCGAAGTTCTCGAAATCGGTGAACAGTGAAAAGGCCACCTGAGCACGTACGTCCGCGATCTGCAGTTCGGCCATGACCTGACGCAGTTGCTCGACGGCGCGGGTGCCACCGGCGCTGCCATAGGACACGAAGCCTGCCGCCTTGTTGTTCCATTCGGCATAGATGAAGTCGAGCGCGTTCTTGAGCGCCGCCGGCGGGCCGTGGTTGTACTCGGGAGTGACGAAGAGGAAGGCGTCGAAGCGGGCAATGGTGTCGGCCCAGCGTCGGGTATGCGCATGCTGGTACTGGCCCTGCGAGGGCGGCACGGCCTCATCGAGCAGGGGCAGGCCGTAGTCGGCGATGTCGATGAGTTCAAAGGCGGTATCGGGGCGGGACTGCGCCTGGGCACGCTCATGGACCCAGCGGGCCACGGCTTCACCGCGACGCTCGGGCCGGGTACTGCCGACGATGATGGCGATGCGAAGCATGACGGGCTCCAGCTGCTGAAGCGTGGTCACTCCGGAATGGCGTGGCCTCTCCAGAAAGCCTTGTCGATTCGCGCCGCCCCGCCACTTCCGCATGTAGTGCTTAGGTAGCCCACACGCTACGTCTACTTCAGGCCCAACCGTCGCGCCAGCTTGTGCAGGTTGCTCGGGTCCACCTCCAGACTGCGCGCCGCCAGGCTCCAGTTATCCGCACTGGCGGCCAGCGCCTGGCGAATCGCCTCGCGCTGCGCCGCATCCATCACCACCCGCAAGGGCTGGGCAGTGGCTTCCGCGCCGACGTTGCGATGTCCCACGGCGGCACTGCCAGACCGGGCGTGGTCGGCCACCCTCTCGTCGCCTTCCCCCTCCAGATCCAGATCCAGCAGCTCCGGTCCCAGCGTGATGATGTCGGTGCGGCGTGCGCCGCGGCTCACGGCTTTCAGCGCCGCGCGGCTCACCACATGCTCCAGCTCGCGCACATTGCCCGGCCAGGGATAACGCAGCAGCAGCGCTTCGGCTTCCGGCGAGAGACGCAGGCTGCGCAAGCCCAGGCGCGCCCGGTTGAGTTCGAGGAAGCGGCCGGCAAGCAGCAGCACGTCGTTGCCGCGGTCGCGCAGCGGCGGAATCGGCAGCGGATAGACCGAGAGCCGGTGATAGAGATCGGCGCGGAAGGCGCCGTCGCGCACGCTCTGACGCAGGTCGCGGTTGGTGGCGGCGATGATGCGCACGTCCACGCGCCGCGGCTGGTCCTCGCCCAGGCGCTGGATCTCGCCGTTCTGCAGGGCACGCAGCAGCTTGGCCTGCACCGGCAATGGCAATTCCCCGACCTCATCGAGGAAGAGGGTGCCGCCGTCGGCCGCCTCGAAGCGTCCCGGCCGGTCACCGGTGGCGCCGGAGAAGGCGCCCTTGCAGTGACCGAAGAGCTCGCTCTCGGCCAGGGATTCGGGCAGGGCCGCGCAGTTCACATGCACCAGGGCCTTGTCGCGCCGGGGCGACCGGGTCTGCAGGCGCCGCGCCAGCAACTCCTTGCCGACGCCGGTCTCGCCCAGCAGGAGCACGGGCAGGTCGGAGTCGGCCACGACATCGATCTCACGCAGCAGCGCCTGCATGGCGAGGCTGTGCCCGAGGATTTCCTCGTCCACCGGCGAGGCCAGCAGGGGCTGGCTGGCGCTGTTCCAGGACTGGCGCAGGCTGCGCACCTCGTCCTCGAGGCGGGTGACGCGGATGGCCGCCTCGACCAGCAGCACGGCGCGGCGCAGGGCATCACGGGCGGCGGCATCGAAGGTGCCGGCGGTCATGGCGTCCAGCGTGATGACTCCCCAGAGCTCACCTTCTATATAGAGGCTGTTGCCCATGCAGTCGTGCACGGGCAGGGGGTCGCCGGCATGGCCGTCGAGCAGGCCGTCGTAGGGGTCGGGCAATTCGCTGCCCGGCTCGAAGCAGGTGGGTTCGCGCTGCGCAAGAATGGCCTCCAGGCGCGGATGCAGGCTGATCCGGAAGCGCCGGCCCAGGGCCTCGTGCACCAGGCCTTCGGTGGCCACCGGCACCAGCGCATCCTCCTGCAGGCGCAGCAGGGCCACGGCGCCACAGCGGAAATGCTCGCGCAATACCCGCACCAGCCGCTGCAGGCGGATACTGGCGGGGAGGGCGGCGGTCAGGTCGGCGAGCAGGCTTTCCTCGATCATGGTCAAAAATACCTTAACGGGTTAAATGAACCCTAACCCGACAGGGTCATATTTACCACTAATGCTTCAAATCATTGTTTTTATTGGCTTTAAAATATGGCATGGCATTCGCAATAAACAGGAGGAGAGTATCACCTACAATCCGGAGTCTTTTATGAACCTTTCCCAGCGCTCCCTTGGCGACCTTGCGCGTGACATCCCCGGCGCCACCCGCGTGTTCCATGAGTACAAGCTCGATTTCTGCTGCGGCGGACGCCACAGCCTGGAGCAGGCCGCGGCCGAGCGCGGCCTCGACGTCGCCGTCATTACCCGCGAGCTGGCCGGCCTTGCCAATACCGGTGCTGACGAGCGCGACTGGCGCGGCAGCGGCAACGCCGCCCTGGTCGATCACCTGCTTACCCGCTTCCATGCCCTGCATCGCCAGCAGTTGCCGGAGCTGATCCGGCTGGCGCGGCGTGTCGAGCATGTCCATGGCGCGCGCCCGAACTGCCCCAACGGCCTGGCCGACGCGCTGGCCGCCATGCAGCAGGAACTGGAAAGCCATATGCAGAAGGAAGAACAGGTGCTGTTCCCGCTGCTCACCCAGGGCCGCAATCATGTGGACGGGCCGCTGGCGGTGATGCGCTTCGAGCACGAGCAGCATGGCGAGGCCCTGGCCCGGCTCGAGGCGCTGGCCCATGATTTCGAAACCCCGGTGGGGGCCTGCAACACCTGGCAGGCGCTGTACCGCGGACTGCGCCAGTTCCGCGAGGACCTGATGCAGCACATTCACCTGGAGAACAACATCCTGTTCGAAGGCCTGGCCGAGACCGGCACTCCCTCCCGGGCCGCCAGCCCGGTGGCGCAAGTGGATCCGGCGACGCTGGCTGCCCCGGCGGCGATGACCGCGGCGGTGGCCGCTCCGGTGGGTGGCTGCGGTTGTGGCGGTGGCGGCAAGGGTGGCGGGGGCTGCGCCTGAGGACAAGGCAGGGCAGGGCGAAGGCAGCTAGTGGCAGGGCGCCCCGCCCAGCCGCCTCGGGTGGATTGGCGGCATGCCAGCCTGAGAGACCAGGCTGATGACATGCCGGCCGGGATGGATTCTAAAGTTATGTTATTAATGTTTATAAACAATTAGTTAAATGTATTACTTAAAGTCGATTTTCAAGTGATTTCAGGGTCATACCACCGCCGGATCAGCATCCCTGCAGAGGTATGACCACCTCAAATACCCAGTGAAACCACCCCCGGGAGGGGGCTGACATGCAGATCGTCGACCTCAACAAGCAATTGGCCATACCACCCATCCTGCGGCTGGGTTTCCGGCCATTCTTCCTTGGTGGCAGTGTGTTTGCGCTGCTGGCGCTGCCGCTGTGGCTGCTCGCCGTCAATGGTCTGACCAGTGACTGGCAGCCGGCGGGCGGCTGGCTGGCCTGGCACCGCCACGAGATGTTCTTCGGTTTTGGCGCGGCCATCATTGCCGGCTTCCTGCTCACCGCGGCCCAGACCTGGACCGGCCGCCCGGGACTCTCGGGCAAGCCGCTGGCAGCCCTGGCCGCGCTTTGGCTGACGGGGCGCCTGGCGTGGCTGGCCGGCGCGCCGGCCTGGCTGCTGCTGCCGGTGGAACTGGCCTTCCTGCCCGCCGTGGCCCTTATCCTGGGGCGAATGCTGTGGCAGGTCCGGCAGACGCGGAACTATCCCGTCGTCCTGGTGCTGCTGCTGATGGCGGTAGCCAACACCATGGTCACCGTCGGTGTCGTCACCGGCAATGCGCTGCTGCAGCATCGCGGCGGCATGACCGGCGCCTGGGTCATCGTGACCCTGCTGGGCCTCATTGGCGGGCGCGTCATTCCCTTCTTTACCCGTCGCGGCCTCGACCTCAAGGGCAAGAGCACCGACCTGGGCTGGGTGGACTGGCTGGCCCTGGGCGGCGGCGTCACGATGGTGGCGCTGACCGCCGCCGGACTGGCCGACCAGGCCCATGCCGCCATGGCCGTGCTGTGCTTCTCCCTGGCCTTCGGGCATCTGCAGCGGACCGTGCACTGGTATGACCACGGCATCTGGCGCGTGCCCCTGCTGTGGTCCCTGCACCTGGCCTATGGCTGGCTGGTGGTGGCGCTGTTCGGCCTGGGCCTCTGGCACGCCGGCTTCATCGCCAGCCTGAGCCTGCCCCTGCATGCGCTCACGGTCGGCGCCATGAGCGGCGCCATCCTGGCCATGCTGGCCCGCGTCACCCTCGGCCATACCGGGCGCGAACTGGTGCCGCCGGCCGCCATGAAGTGGGCCTTCGCGCTGCTGCATGCGGGTGTCCTGGCCCGGGTCGGCCTGGTCCTGCTGTGGCCGGCGCCGGCCCTGGTCCTGGCCGCTGCCTGCTGGACCCTGGCCTTCGGGATCTTTGTCTGGCATTACGCCCCCATGATGGTACGGGCGCGCGTCGACGGCCACCCGGGCTGAGCGGGGCGCCGGATTATTGACTATCCATGCCATGCGGATGACTATCCAAGCCATATCCGGCGACTGGTGCGCCGGCCAATCCTGACAATGGCGACGACGGGGCAGGGCAGTGGCGGATGTGATTCGTGTCACCGGAGCCTGGGTCGGCCTGCTGCTCGACTGGCTTGAGCAGGAGCGGTTGCCGGCGCCCGAGCTGCGCGCCGCGATTTCACGCTGGCACCAGGAAGAGCTCGTCCCCATCCCGGTCTGGCAGGACCTGCTGGCGCGTACCGTCGCCCTTAAGCCGCAACAGCCGGCGCTGGCGCTGGCCATCGGCGCCCTGGTCAAGCCGCGCCATGTGGGTGTGCTCGGCTACCTCTCGCTGGCCAGCAAGACCCTGGCCGAATCGCTGCAGGCTTACCAGCGCTATGAGCGCCTGTTCTACGGGGCCGACCTGGCCGAGGTGGTGATTGCCGGCGACCAGGTCGAACTGTGCTGGCCCCTGCGCGAAAGCCTCAAGGGCACCTTGCATGACCCGCTGGCCATTGCCGCGCTGGTCACCTTCATGCAGCAGCAGGTCGGCGATCCTCGGCCGCCCACGCAAGTTGCCTTCACCATTCCGCTCCCGGCACGCATGGACGAAAAGGCTGCGTTCGAGGCCTTTTTCCGGTGCCCGGTAGCCTTTGGCGAGGCGCAAACGAGGGTGAGTTTTCCCTTGTCCTACCTGGCGCTGCCCCTGCTGCACAGCGACCCCGGCCTGCGCCTGCTGCTGGACCAGCAGGCCAGCGCCATGCTGGCGGCCCTGCCGGATGCCGATGCCTTCGACCGCTCCCTGCAGCAGACCTTGCTGCAGCTGTTGCCGGAAGGCGCGGCCTCGATTGCCCGCGCCGCCGAGGCCCTGCATGTCTCGGTGCGCACCTTGCAGCGCCGCCTGGAATTGCGCGGCCTGAACTGGCAGCAGGTGCTGGACCGCAGCCGCGAGGAACTGGCGCGGCAATACCTGGCGGACCGGGCCCTGACCCTGAGCGACATTGCCCTGCTGCTGGGATTTTCCGAGCAAAGCGCCTTTACGCGCGCGTTCCGGCGCTGGACCGGTGAAACTCCGGTCTCGGTGCGCAGGCGCCTGCGATGACGATACTCGGGCGATCTCCCCAGTTTGCGGCCGCCCGCGCAGAATCTTTCCGGCGTCCGGGGACAATCAGCCCTCAAATCGGAGACAGGCGTCATGAATAGAACCAAAGTGGCCTATATCGTTGCGACCGTTGTCCTGCTCGGCCTTTCGGTGCTGCTGAATCCCTCGGCCGACCGCCACCGCCAGGCCATGCGCGAGGCGGTGGATGAGCGCAGCCAGCTCGAGAGCGCCCTAGGGCTGGGGCAGTTGACGGCCTTCATGTCCCGTTACGAGTCGCTGGGAGTGGCCTCGTACACGACGCTGAATGGCAAGGTGTCCACGGTGGGCGTGCTGGGCCTGGTGATCGTGGTGGATTGAGGGGGCACCGGCCTCGGGCACGAGGATAAAACCCGTCCCGTCTCGGCCACGCCTCCTGTCGCCAGAGCAGGACGTTGGCCCACCCAGCAGGATCAGGATCAATTTGAAGGGTTGGGGCCGGCACCCCCGAGGCACCAACCTGTAGTAACGTCGCCGAATATACCTGAGGCCGGCAGTCGCGGACTGCCGGAAGGGGCAGGGGAGAGCGGGGCCTTTTTTCGGCGCAAGCTGCAAGGGTCGCGGCCCGCATGCCCGGGTGACCAACGGGAAGTGTTCTTCGAGGCAGGCAACAGATGAACAAGGAAATCACGAGCGCGCCAGTATCCGGCTTGCCCGCATGGCCGACACCGGCCAACGCCTGGTCAATGGCTATCTTCACCCTGCTTCTGGTCCTGGCTCCCGACGCCCTGGCGCACGGCGTCGCCGACGACGACAAGGCCTTTATCGAGCAGAGCAGCGGCAGGCAGTTGCTGCCGTACATCTACCTGGGCGCCAAGCACATGGTCACCGGCTACGACCACCTGCTGTTCCTGGTGGGCGTGATTTTCTTCCTGTACCGGATGCGCGACATCGGCCTCTATGTGTCGCTGTTTGCAATCGGGCACAGCGTGACGCTGCTTTATGGCGTGCTGAGCGGTACCCACGTCAATCCTTACGTGATCGATGCCATCATTGGCCTCTCGGTGGTGTACAAGGCGCTGGACAACCTCGGCGGGTTCAAGCGCCTGCTGGGCTTCCAGCCCGATACCAGGGCGATGGTACTCATCTTCGGTTTCTTCCACGGCTTCGGCCTGGCGACCAAGCTGCAGGAGTTCACCTTCTCCGGCGAGGGCCTGGTGGCCAACATCCTGGCCTTCAATGTCGGCGTTGAACTGGGGCAGCTGCTCGCCCTGGGCGGCATCCTCATTGCCATGAATTTCTGGCGCCGCAGCGAGGCGTTCTCCCGCCAGGCCTTTGCCGCCAACGTGGCGCTCATGTCCGCCGGCTTCATGCTCACCGGCTATCAACTCGCGGGCCTCCTCGCGGCCTCCTGAGGACGAATCACATGACTGACATCACCCATCTCGACCGGCAGGCGTTGCCCTCGGCGAACTCGCTGATCAAGGCCACGGCAGTGGCGCTGGCCATCGCGACCGTTGTCCTCGTCACGGCGGTGCTGCCCGCCGAGTACGGCATCGACCCCACCGGCCTCGGCAGTCGCCTGGGGCTGACCGCATTGAGTGGTCCTGCCGCCACGGTGGCATCGCCCACCGCTGAGGCCGCAACGGCGGAGACTGCCACCACGACGGCCTCGCCGCCTGCCACGACGGTCGCGAGCGACTACTCGTTGGCCGCGGCGGCACCTGTATCGGTGCTGGAGGCGGCATGGAAAGCCCCGGCCGCGTTTCGCAGCGATGAACTCACGCTGACGCTGGCGCCCGGCGAGGGCGCCGAGATCAAGGCGCTGATGAAAACCGGGGAGCGCCTTGTATTCGCGTGGAAAGCGCAGGGCGGCCCGGTCAACTTCGACATGCACGGCGAGAAAATCAATGCCGCCAAGGACGAGTTCAGCAGCTACTGGAAAGGCCGCGACGCCACGACCGGCAATGGCGCCTTCGAGGCACCCTTCGACGGCACCCATGGCTGGTTCTGGCGCAACCGCGGCACGCAGCCGGTGACCGTCACCGTCAAGACCAGCGGCTTCTACGAGAAATTGTTTCGCCCCTGAGCACCCGTCTCAAGAAGCGCCGGTCAGCGACTGCCCGGCGCCCACTATTTTTTGCGGCACCACCAGGAGAACAACAACATGAAGAAATATGCAGCGGCTTTCGCGGGCCTTCTTTTCGCGATGACGGGCAGCCTGGCCCAGGCCCACGGCGATCACGACGAGGAAGCGCCCGTGACACGGCAACTGGCGGGCGGGCGCGCGATGGGCGTGGTCGGGGCGCTGGTCCAGGACCAGAAGCTGGGGCCTTCGTGGGCAGGCCAACGGCCAACGGAAGTATTGAACAAGGCGACGCCGGCGGGCGCGTTGTGGATCATCACGTTCAACAATCCGGCGGAACCGGACAAGAACAAGCAGACGCTGTACATCCTGCTGGACGGCATGGGCAATTACATTGGCGCCAACCACACCGGCAAGTATTGAGGGGAGGGCGGGGCATGCGCGCCGCCATCTCACGGGGCAGTACAACATCGCGGCCGATGCGCCCCATACCCGATTCTTCAGTAAACACAACCCTTCAAGAAGGGCAGGGTATTCGGTACTTTCCAATAAGAGTCCGTCAACACCATCGTCGGAAAGTGACCTGACCAACGCCCCCTCAAGGATGGTCATGGCCTGCCCAGACCTCCTTGCCCTTCACCTTCAGCATGGACTCCCCGTGCAGTTGCAAGCCGTCAGGCAGGCGCAAGCAACCCCGTCGGCATCATCTGCCTGGGAGCTTCGATGAGGCCGCGCGCCACCGCCAAGGCAGTGGCACGATCGCGCAGGCCACGCTTGATGGCAGTGAAGGTGGAACGATCCTTGGTGGCCATCTCGCCGGCGCGTACGCTGGCGCGCGCGGCGAGGGCATGCAGCGGCAGTGCCTCGTGCACCACACCGCGAGTCGAGCACTGTTCACCGCCCCAGGCGTCGGCGCTAGTCGCCAGCTCGTACAGGGCTTCGCTATTGGGAATCAGCCGGACGACCTCCAGCATGGCAGCAGTAAATGGAATCTTGATGCGCACTTCCGAATAGCAGAAGCGGCCGCGATCCGCCCTCATCAGGCGGATATCGCAGGCGGCAGCCAGGATGGCGCCTCCCGCATAACAGTTGCCGTTGATTTCCGCGATCGTCGGTAGATCAAGCGTGGCGACCCGCAGGAAGAGGTCTTCCAGCCGGCGGACAAAGCGTGCCGCGTCATCCGCGGCCTGGGTGGCGAGCCACTGCAGGTTGATGCCGATGCAGAAAGTCTTGGCTACGCTGCTGCCGATCACCAGCGCACAGTCCCCGGGGGTCGAGCAGACCATGTCCAGCGCGGTATTCCAGGCATCGAGCGTGGCGTGCGTGATGGTATTGTCCTGGGCGACATCACAGAGGGTGATACGGAAGACACTGCCCTCGCGGGTCAGTGTCAGGGCGGGATCATTGAACAGCATAGGATGGATTCCTGTGGCATTGCAGAATTGCCGTGGGGCGACGCCAACCGCTCCGGCTGGCCTGTTCGGTACGTTGCCGGGCTCGCCCCACGCTAACCCGGTGCCGTTTTTCAGCGAGCCTGTGCTCAGAACGCGAAGTGATCCGCGTCAATGGCCATCAGCGTGTCCAGGCCGCCGTCGATGGCGTCGACGTGGGCCCTGGTGCGCGGCAGGATCTTCTTGAAGTAGAACTGCGCGGTCTGCACCTTGGCCTGGTAGAAAGCCTCTTCCGTGGTGCCGGCAGCCAGCTTGTCCTGCGCGACCTTGGCCATCCAGGCCCACAAGTAGGCGAGGGTGACGTAGCCGGAGAAATACATGTAGTCCACGGCGGCCGCACCGGCCTCGTCCGGGTTCTGCATGGCCTTCATGCCGATGCGCATGGTGAGGTCACCCCATTCCTTGTTCAGCGCAACCAGCGGGCCGACGAACTCGGCCTGGGCCGGGTTGTCCTGGTTGGCTTCGCAGAACTTGTGAATGATCCTGGTGAAGTTGCGCAGCAGCGCGCCCTGGCTCTGCAGCACCTTGCGGCCCAGCAGGTCCAGCGACTGAATCTCGGTGGTGCCTTCGTAGAGGCAGGCAATGCGCGCGTCGCGCACGATCTGCTCCATGCCCCACTCGCGGATGAAGCCGTGACCGCCATAGACCTGCATACCGTGCTTGGCGGCTTCGGATCCCATTTCGGTCAGGAAGGCCTTGGCGATCGGCGTCAGGAAATTCATCAGGTCGTCAGCGGCCTTGCGCCCTGCTTCCGTCTCGGCGCCGTGCACCGTGTCGGTGAAGGTGGACAGCCAGTACACCAGGGCGCGGCCGCCTTCGGCAAAGGCCTTCTGGGTCATCAGCATATTGCGCACGGCGGGATGCACGATGATGGGATCGGCTTCCTTCTCCGGCGCCTTGGGGCCGGACAGGGAGCGCATGGCCAGACGATCCCTGGCGTACATCAGGGCGCCCTGGAAGGCACCTTCGGCGCTGCACACGCCCTGCATCGCGGCGCCCACGCGGGCAGTATTCATGAAGGTGAACATGCAGTTCAGGCCCTTGTTGGGCGGGCCGATCAGCCAGCCCTTGGCGCCATCGAAGTTCATGACGCAGGTGACAATGGCCTTGATGCCCATCTTGTGCTCGATGGAACCGCAGGCCACCGGGTTGCGCTCGCCCACGGAGCCGTCGGCCCGGGGCAGGAACTTCGGCACGACGAAGAGCGAAATGCCTCTGGTGCCCGGGGGGGCGTCCGGCAGGCGGGCCAGCACGATATGCACGATGTTGTCAGAGAGATCGTGCTCGCCGGCGGTGATGAAGATCTTGGTGCCGGTGATGCGGTAGGAGTCATCGGCATTCGGTTCGGCCTTCGTGCGGATGAGGCCGAGGTCGGAGCCGGCGTGGGCTTCGGTCAGGCACATGGTGCCGGTCCAGCTCCCTTCGATGAGCCTGGGCAGGTAGACCTGCTTCTGCTCTTCAGTGCCATGAGCTACGAGGGTGTTGATGGCGCCATGGGCCAGGCCGGGGTACATGCTCCAGGACCAGTTGGCGGTGCCATACATCTCGGAGGCAGCGATGCCCAGGGCATTGGACAGGTTCTGGCCGCCGTATTCGGCCGGGGCGGCCAGTGCGCCGAAGCCCAGCTCCACGAACCTGGCGTAGGCATCTTTGAAGCCCCTGGGCGTGGTCACCTTGCCGTTGGTCCAGGTGCAGCCTTCCTCGTCGCCGCTACGGTTAAGCGGGGACAGCTCGTTCTCGGCGAACCGGGCGCTGGCTTCCAGGACGCTGTCGACCAGCTCGCGGCAGGTTTCGGCGTACAGGGGAAGGGACTGGCAGTGCTTCTCGATTTCCAGGAGTTCGTGCAGCACGAACTGCATGTCGCGAAGGGGAGCTTTGTACGGCGTGGCCATGGGGTCTACCTCTGGATTGCGGGCCCTCTTTGGCGAGACAGCCAGGCTGCTCCGCCGGTCGGGCAACTGCTGGCATATTGGCGGCCTACAGGCGTTCAACGTATCGGCATGGGCCTCAGTGGGGTCAGAATCTAGCGGGTCAAAAATAAAAAAGCAATCAGTTGGTTTTTCTTTTGAGTGATTTTGAGTCGGCAAGAAAAACTTAATGAAAACAGATATTTGAGGATTTTCCGGTAGCGCTGATGAGTGCCCTGAACCCGGGCCCGGCGCATCAGGCCTGGGGGCTGACGACCCAGTCCACCAACTCGTCGGCAATCTGCAGGGGCGTCAGGCTACCCTGGCTGTCATACCAGGTACTGACTCGAGTCAGCGCGCTCAGGAAGAAGCGGCAGGAGAGGCGATTGGCTTTGCTGACCAGGCCAGCCGCCTGCAGGCGTTGCAACGCGGACAACCACAAGTCCTCATGCTGCCGCCGCAGGTCGAGGAAGGTCTGCCGGGGCTCCCCCTCCAGGTGGCGCCATTCGTCTACCACGAGGGGAATGCGGACGACCTTCTCATCCAGCATGTCGACGGTATAGGTCCTGACCATCGTGCGGAAATAGTCGAGCGGCGACTGCGACTCAGGATCTATTGCCATCAGCCTGTCGATACAGGTTCGTAGCCCGTCGGTCACGACCGCGAACAGCAACTCCTGTTTGGAGCTGAAATGATAGAAGGGGCTGCCGGCCTGCATATTGATCGAGGCCGCCACGTCACGCATCGTGGTGCCATGATAGCCCTTCTGGAGAAAAAGCCGCGCCGCCGTGGCGATAAGGTGCTCCCGGCGGTTGTCGCTGTTGATGTCAGCCTTTCTCGGTCTTGCCATGTCTGCGGTCCATTTCCCGGGAGCATCCGCGGGCAGCGCTGTCGGCCCGCCGCCACTCGGGGCGCGCGGAGGAGGGCGGCCACTGGCGGCGGCACAGTCTCCGGCAAGCATGGGGGGAGTGCAATAGCGCTCAGGACAGGGCCTGGCGGGACAGGAAGTCGGGCCTGCCGGCGGCGATGCGGTATTCGGCCACGAGCTGTTCCACGAGCGCGGCCACCGGCAGGATGCTCTTGATGCCGCCGACGCCCTGGCCGGCGCTCCAGATGCTTCGCCAGGCATTGACGCTCCCGAGGTCCAGGTCGACCGTTCCCTTCTTTATAAAGCTCTCGATGTCGATGCCGGCCCTGGTCAGGGATGGGGCGAGGTAATTGCAGTTCACGCCGGTGAACGCATCGGTGTAGATCAGATCCTTGAGGGTCGACTCCACCAGCATGCGCTTGTAATCCGCATCGACCTCCGCTTCCTCGGTCGCAATGAAGCGGGTGCCCATGTAGACCATGTCGGCGCCGAAGCATTCAGCGGCGCGAATGCCATGACCATCGTTGAGGGCGCCCGCCAGGACCAACGGCCCCGCCCAAAGCTCGCGAATCTCGCGGACGAGGGCAAAGGGATTGATGGTGCCGGCATGTCCGCCAGCCCCGGCGGCGACGACTATGATGCCGTCCACACCGGCCTTGATCGCCTTCCGGGCATGGTCCGTCTTGACCACGTCATGGAAAACAACTCCGCCCCAGGAGTGCACGTCCTGCACGATCCGGGTGGGATCGCCCTGGCTGGTGATGACGAAGGGCACCCGGTGCTTGCGCACCAGCGCCTGGTCAGCCTCCAGCCGGGAGTTGGAGGGATGGACGACCTGGTTGACACCGAAGGGGGCGACCGGCAGCCCGGGGTGCGCCGCCGCGAACTCCGCCAGCTCTCGGGAGATCTGTGTCAGCCAGTCGTCCAGCAATTCCTGCGGGCGGGTATTGAGGGCGGGGAAAGTGCCGATCACCCCGTGCTTGCAGGCACTGATGACCAGGCGCGGGCTGGACACCAGGAACATGGGGGCGCAGATGACGGGCAGGCGCAGCCGACCTTCGAAGAGTTTGGGGATTGGCATATATACCTCATCCGTTGAAGTCCGGGGCCGTAGGCAAGCCCGTACAGGAGTGGGCAATTTAATGAGCAGCCATTAAAAAATCAAGTGATTGGTTTTTTAATGGATGGCTATCCTGACTTCTGCCAGCGGGCGCTGACCGCTTGCCTTAGAATCTGTGGCTCGAAACAACACTTCTAAGCTCTTATGATATTCGCATAATGTATATTATGTTAAATATGATATCAGGAAGCTTTAAAGACAAAAGCCCCCACTCATGCGGCCATGCCGTACTTTATCGCGCGGGATGCCGACGCAATCCCTTTAACTGCCCCCGTGCGCGGCGCGGTAAAGGGTGCTGACCTGCGAAAACTCCGGACGGATACTCATCTCTCCGTCCACTTCGACCACCGGCAGCAAGTAATAGCTGGTGTCGAGGCCATTCTGCAGCATCCGGGCGTGCATGGGACCGCTGATCGACTTGTCGTCCAGGCTGAAAAACCGGTGCTCGATGCCGGACTGCTCCAGGTCTTCCAGCATTTGCCGGGTATATCCGCAATCCTTGCGGCCGTACACGGCCACGTAAGAGGCGTTTTCTTCAATTACCATCGAGCCGGAAGCAGCCCCTCCCTTGCTTGAGTTCTTGTCAAAAAACAGGACTGCCCCATAGATCAACAGGACAAATACAAGCAGCTTGGCCATTCCTTAACCCCTAAACGCTGAAAATTTGTCCCCTCGTGGAAGGCCTTAAGGGTAGGAATACCTCCGCGCAACAGCAGGCTCCCCGCCCCCACCAGCATAAGCATGGCCGGGTAAAGGGAAGCACTGACGATCCTCTGGCGAATAGCGCCCACCTGCTCATGACCAACTTCCAGACGGTACCGGCCCAGAGCCTTGCCCAAGGTAAAACCCCCAGCTTTCTTATTATGACGAGCAAATACAGCTTGCATCCCTAACCCTGGAAATACCCTTTAAGCGCCAAAATTCTATAGGTCATGGGATGCAGGAACTAGGGCCACGAGATGCGGGAATTACGGAGACCATGGGATGGAATGCCAGGCTGGAGTTAGGGCTGCGTGTGCTGGCGACGCTCTCCGGAGTAAACCGACAGGGCTCACCTGGGAGGCGACTCTATAGCCCAATCTCTCAAGGTTGGAGCCTCCGCGAAACCTTGGGCGGTTCAGGGCTGGCGCTTAAGGTATTCCAGATCAAGTGATATTTTATCTAGGCCAATCACGCCATCTCACCAGGAAAAGGCTGGTACAAAATCGCCTTTAACGAAGTCCCACATATGCAACTGCGGGATGACCTTGGGAAGAGTGCAGCGCCCAAGTTCGACAGCCAATGAGATAGGGAGCGCGGGGAAAACATGGAGCTTGGCAAGGCGC
>JAJFBF010000090.1 GCA_020697295.1 Moraxellaceae bacterium
CGGTGTTCCTCTCCAACACCAACCACGAGGAAGAGCAGCCGGTGCACCTGCAGCTGAAGAATGCGGACGTGCCCATCAAGAAGAACCTGCCGCTGTACGGCGAACCCGCCCGCCTGTACTGCCCGGCCGGCGTCTATGAAGTGCTCGAGAACGCCGACGGTTCGCCGCGCTTCCAGATCAACGCGCAGAACTGCGTGCACTGCACGACCTGCGACATCAAGGACCCGGCCCAGAACATCAACTGGGTGGTGCCCGAAGGTGGCGGCGGTCCCAACTACCCCAATATGTAACGCCCTCCCCGCAGGGGAATAAAAAAAGGCGACCTTCGGGTCGCCTTTTTTATGGCCTGGATTTTATCGGAACCTGTGTCATCGCTGCTGCGACAAGACTGCTTCGCCAAACCCTGGCTCGCCGCAAAGCGCCAGGCCTTCCTCCCGCCAACCGGCGCCCTGCCGTGACAGCCTCAGGCCCTTCAGCGCGCCAGGGCCAGCCGCGCCGAGACGCCGCCATCGGCCAGCTTTTCGACCTGCGCCTCTTCCAGGCGGATGCCCTGCGCCGACAAGGTGGCCAGCCAGGCCGCCACGGCATTGAAGTCGGCCTTCTCCAGCCACACGCGCGCGCGCCCGTCGCCTTCCGGCTCGATACGGTTCAGCGCCAGATTGCCTGCGGCGGCGGCATCGCTGGCGGCGCGCAGCACGGAGCCGCCTCCGCTGGCGGCGGCGGCCGGCGCGGACTGCTGCAGCTCGCGCAGCAGCGCGCGGCTGCTGGCCAGTTGCATTTCCGCCTTTTGCGCCGCCCGGTGCGACCCCAGCCACAAGCCCCAGAGCATGAAGGCCAGGGCAAAGGCGCCCAGCACGGCCAGGGCGCGCTGCTCGCGCTCCTGCAGCAGGGCCCAGCGCTGTACCAGGGGCGCGGTGGCCTCCTGCCAGCTCTGGCGAAGCGAAGCCAGTGCGCTCATACGCCACCCTCCACGCGAAGACGGCCGCGGATCACGCCGCCCTGGTTGTTGGCGGAAACAATTTCAGTGCTGAAGCCCTGCGTATCCAGTTGCTGCTTGAAACTGTCGAGCTCGCCCAGCGAACGCGCGTCGACATCCAGGGTGAGCACGCCCCCCAGCACATCGATACGCTGCGTGCTGAGGCCCGAGCCCTGCAAGGATTGCGCAACCCGCGTCAGCGCCGGCAGCACGCTGCGATCGCCACGGTCCTCGTTGCGCCGGCCCCGCATGCGCTTTTGCACATCCTGGATCGCGGCGGCGTTCGCACTGGCGATGCGCTCCTCGGGATAGAGCGCGCGGTAGCGCGTCACGACCTGTTGCGTGGCCTTGCCGGCCTGGTAGCGGTAATAGCCGTAATGCATCCATTCGCTGGCCAGCTGCACGGCAAAGGCGGCCGCCAGGAAAATGGCCGCCCGGCGCAGCGTCGCCGGCACGGCCAGTCGGCCGCCGGCGGCAAAAGTGCCCTGCAAAAGATTGGCCGGATGGCGCGCCCAGTCGGGAGTTGCCGCAATGGCCGTGGCGGCATCGAGCTGTTCGGAAAGGCGGCAGGAAATACTGTCGCGACCGGCGACCCACTGCTCGATCCGGGCCCAGGCCTCCGGGTCGCCGGCGGCGATGCTGATGGCAAGAGGCGCCTTGGCGTCGCGTTCAAGCAAGGCGCCGTCCAGCATGAGTTCCAGCAAGCCGGACTCGAGCACGGCGCCGGACATGGGTCCGGTGCGCAAGACGAAGCGCCCGCCCTGGGGCAGCAGTTGCCAGTCGCTGTCATCGCGCGGCAGCAGGAACAGGTCGGGCACGACGGCGACCGGATGCAGGCCCTCGGCGCGCAGGCGCGTGAGCCAGTCCGCCAGCGTCTGGCGGGAGATCGCCAGCAGCGGCGTCACATCACCCTCGGGCGTGCCGGCCAGCACGTGCAGGTCTTCCGCATCCTCGCCGGTCTGCTCCTCGATCAGCCAGGCCAGCGACTGCTCCGCCTGGCGCAACTGCTTGGCGCTGATCGCGGCACTGGCGAACAGGCAGAGGGAGGACGGCAGGAACACGATGCAGGGGCTGACCGGATATTGCTGCGCGAATTGCGCCGGCTCGCCCCGGCCGAGGTCGGCCAGGCCGTCCTCGCGGCGCAGCCAGGCATGGGCGGTGCCGTTGCTGTCGGGCAGGTGAAGGAAAAGAAGGTTCATCGGGGGCGTTCCTGATCCGGAATGGCGGCTTCCTGGGCGTTTTCTTTTTGTTCGGCGCCGGTGGCTTCGGTGACTTTTCGGCTGAAGTCCCGGGCGATGACCTGCAGTGTACCGGAATCGCCGCGCGCCATCACCGCGTGCAGGATACTGTGGCGGCCGGCGATCTCGGCATCGGCCAGGAGCAGGAAATGCTGGCTGCGCACGCCCACCTGCTCACGCAGCAGGTTCTTCTCTGACGCGTCCAGGCCATTGAAGGCCGACTGGGCCAGGAACTCGTCGACCGAGGCATAGCCCTGCGCGGGGCGCTGGTTGATGAGCTCGGTGGCGGCCTGGCTGGTCAGCGAGGGCAGGAGCGCGGATAGCAGCGTGGGCGAGGCGGTATTGATGTTGATCGTGGCCTCTGCCGGCAAGGCGCTGACATACGGGCGCAGGCGCGCGATCACCGCGGGCGTGAAGCCCTGCACCAGGCGCAGCTCGGACACGTCGGCCAGCGCCTGGTTGGCCACGCGATAGGGCTGCGGCAGGCGGGAATAGGCATCGGTCTCGGCGCCGTCCAGGGCGCGCGGGTCGTCATCCTCGTCGATCCAGTCGGCCAGGGCCGGCCCCAGGTTGTCGGGCAGCCCGAGGTTCTTCAGCAACTGGCGGAAGATGGTGCTGGCCGGCGCGGCCGGGTCGGTCTCGCCGCCCAGGCGATTGAGGTTGAAGCGGCCCTGCAGGTCCTCCAGGCGCGCCCGCACCATGCCGCCCTCGACCGGAAAGGGCGGGAACGGCTTGGCCCAGGTCTCGCCCGGGTGATCCACCTCGCGGCTCTTGCGGCGGTCGCTCTTCAGGTCTTCCGTCAGCAGGTCCCGCACGAACTCCTCGGCGCCTTGCGTGTACAGCCAGGCCTGGTCCTGCTGGAACAGGCCGGCGGCGTGCGCCAGGGCCAGCTGCTGCGAGCGCATCATGCCCACGCACAGCACGGTGGCGATGGCCACGACCACGAGCACGGTGATCAGGGCGACGCCACGGGCGCCGCGCGGGCCCTCAGGATGGCGGTGGCGTGGCATCGGCCTTCCCCTCCGGCAAAAGAATGACGCGACGGATCTCGCCCCAGGGCGCCAGCGTAAAAGTCAGCTCCACCGCCTCGGGCAGTGGCTGCGCGTCCGTGCGGCGCTGGCCATCGCCCAGGGGCGGCCAGGCCGGCGCCCAGTTGCCGCCGCCGCGCGCCATCACGCGGAAGTCGCTGACCTTCTCGAGCAGCACGGTCTGCACCGGCGTGCTGTCGCGGACACGGTCCAGCACCGGCCAGTGCTCGCGCAGCAGGCGGCCATTGCTGACCTGGTAGCGCACGCGCACGAGGTCGCTGCGGGACTGCTGCAGCGGATTGCGCCAGCCCAGGCGGGTGAACTCCAGGCTGTTTTCACGCGGGATCGTGAAGGCCGGCTGCAAATCGCCGAACTCGTCGCGGATCGGTCGCTGCACCACCTGCAACAGATCGCGCTGGATCAGCATCTGCGCGCGCTGCAGATCACGCAGACCGCGCTCGCGCAGCATGGCCTGGTCGCGGGTGGCGATGGTGTCGAAGAGCATCTGGTAGGAGCCAACGGCCACCAGCGACAGGATGGCGATCGCCACCAGCAGCTCCAGCAGCGTGAAGCCGCGCGAACGCTCAGGGCGAGACGGCATTGGTCCGCACTCGGGAAATAAAGCCGGTGACCTGGGTCACCGGGGTCGGCCGCTCGCCGAATTTATCGGATTTTTCGGCCACGGAGATGGTCAGCAAACGCACATTGGGCGTGGGCGTCGATTGCCCCTTGGTGACCACGAGCCACTCCCGCCCGGCCATTTTCACTTCGGTCTCGCTTTCACCTACATCGGGAAAGGCCTTGCTGAGGCGCAGGTCCGCCAGGTGGTTGAGCGCCACCCAGTGTGCAAAAGTCTTGGCGTCGAGATGCTGGTCGGTATGGATCTGCGTGCGCTGCGTATTGAGCAGGCCCAGGGCCGCGACCGCGAAGATGGCAGTGGCGACCAGCACCTCCAGCAGCGTAAAGCCGCGCGCCTCAGGCCGGACCGGCATCGTCGCCTCCCGCCGGCGTATCCGTGCCCCGGCCCTCTCCGTCCACGCGCACGCGCCCGATCTCGTCGATGCTGACTTCGCTGCGCAGGTCGGGCGACTCGACCACGCGGATCTCCAGGCTGGCGCCGCTGCTTTCACCGCTGGAGAGCATGAAGATATCGGGGGTGACGCGCAGTTGCGGGTTCTCCTCCTCCGCCCGTTGGCGCGCCGCGCTGCTGGCGGCGGCGTCATCCTCCGCCTCCAGGCTGGGCAGCTCCTTGATGCTGCCCTGCTTCACCAGTCGCAACTCCAGCCCGCCGGGCAACTCACGCTCGCGGAAAACCTCGTCGGCGCAGGGATTCCAGCGCTGCTTCACCTCGTCGAGGCAGAGGAACACATAGCCCTGACCGGTGACGCGCAGACCGTACTCCTGGTTCTGCATCACCGCCTCGTTGCCGGCCTGCTCCAGCAGCGCCGCCAGCCGGGAGCTTTCCTCGGGCAGGTGGCGTTCGGGGCCGCCGGTGTTGACGCTGAGCACCACCACGCTGCCGAGGATGCCCACGAGCAGGACGACCATCAGCACTTCCAGCAGGGTAAAGCCCTGCGGGGAAATGGCGGACGGGCGTCGGGTGGCGGCCATCAGGCTTATTCGTAATAGATGTCGGCGTCGAAGCCTTCGCCGCCCTCGACCCCGTCAGCCCCCAGGCTGTACAGGTCGTACTTGCGGCCGTTGCTGCCCGGATAGACGTACTGGAAGACATTGCCCCAGGGATCCTCGGGCAGGCGCGACAGGTAGCCGCCATCGGGATAGGTCTTGGCCGAGGCCGGCTTCTCGACCAGGGCGTTCAGGCCCTCGTCGGTGGTCGGGTACTTGTGGTTGTCGAGCTTGAAAAGGTCGAGGGACTTGGCCACGGACGAGAGGCTGGCCATGGTGGTGGTGACACGGGCCTGGTCATCCTTGCCGATGACATTGGTCATGACGATGGTGGCCAGGATGCCAAGGATGGCGACCACCACCATCACTTCGATCAGGGTGAAGCCGGACTGGAGGCGGCGGTTGCGGGCATTCATCTTCAACGGGAACCTCGGACGCACTGGGTTGGGCAAAAGGGAACTGTATCAAAAGCACGTGGCGAGAACTTCACGGCCGGGGTCACCACTGGGGACAGGCCACTCAGCTCACCAGATTGTTCATGGACAGGATGGGCAGCATGATGGCCAGCACGATGATCAGCACCACGCCGGCCATCATCAGCAGCATCAGCGGCTCAAACAGGCCGACCAGGGTCGTGATCAGGCTCGAGAGCTCCTTTTCCTGCATGACGGCGGCCCGGGCCAGCATCTCGTCGAGCTCGCCGCTCTGCTCCCCGCTCGAGATCATCTGCATCATCATGGGCGGGAAATAACCGCTTTCCTCCAGTGACCGCGACAGGCTGCCGCCCTCCGTGACCTTGACCGCCGCCTGCCGGATGGCGTCGCGGATATGCAGGTTGGAGCTGACCTCGGCGGCGATGCGCAGCGCCTCCACCAGCGGCACGCTGCTGCGCGTGAGGATGCTGAGGGTGCTGGCGAAACGGGTGGCGTTGGCGCCGCGCACCAGGCGCCAGATCAGCGGCGTGCGCAACTGCCAGCCATGGATGCGGTAGCGGGTGGTCTCCCGCTTCAGCACGGGGCGCAGCATGAAGCCGCCGACCACCAGGCCGAGCAGCAGCCAGGGCCCCATGACCTTGGCGAAGTTGCTGGTCGCGATCAGGCCGCGGGTGAGCAGCGGCAACTCCTGGCGGCTGCTCTGGAAGACCTTGACGATATCGGGCACCACATAGGTGAGCAGGCCCATGACGATGGCGGAGGCCAGCACCGTCAGGATGATGGGATAGATCAGTGCACCCTGGATTTTCTTCTGCAGGTCGTAACGCGCCTCGGTGTAGTCGGCAAGCTGGTTAAGCACGAGATCGAGATGGCCGGACTTCTCCCCTGCCGCCACCGTGGCGCGATAGAGGTCGGGAAAGGCCTGCGGGAACTCCGACATCGCCTGCGCCAGCGTATAGCCCTCGATGACGCGGGCCCGCACCGCCAGCAACAGGCTTTGCAGGCCGGGCCGCTCGGTCTGCCGCGACACCGCGCGCAGGCATTCCTCGACGGGAATGCTGGCGGCGATCAGGGTGGCGAGCTGGCGGGTGATGAGGGCCAGTTCCCAGGCGCTCATGCCGCCGCGGAAAAAGCCCTGATTGCCGCTGGCGGCCTTGTGCTCGCCCGCGGCCGGCTCCACCGACACCGGCAGCCAGCCCTTGTCGCGCAATTGCTGGCGCACCTGGCGCGCGCTGTCGGCCTCAAGCACGCCTTTTTGCTTGCGGCCGTCGTTGTCGACGGAAACGTATTCAAAGGCGGGCATTCAACAGGCTCCCGCGCGGTGGAACAGTTCAGGATTCATGGCAGGCTCAGCCTTCGCGACTCACGCGCAGCACTTCTTCAAGGGTGGTAAGGCCGGCCAGCACGCGGCGGGTGCCGTCCTGGCGCAGGCTGGTGCTGTTGCGGCGGGCATGCGCCTCGAGGTCCTGCTCGCTGGCATGGTTGTGGATCAGGCGGCGCATTTCCTCGTCAATCGCGATGACCTCATAGATGCCGGTACGGCCGCGGTAGCCGAGGCCGTTGCAGTGCACGCAGCCCTTGGCCTTGTAAACGGTAGGCGGCGTGGCCGGATCGACGCCAAGCACGGCACAGGCATAGGTGTCGGCGACATAGGGTTCGCGGCATTCCTTGCAGAGCACGCGCACCAGGCGCTGGGCAATGACGCCGAGCAGTGAAGACGACAGCAGGAAGGGTTCGATGCCCATGTCGTGCAGTCGCGTCACCGCGCCCACGGCGGAATTGGTGTGCAGGGTCGAGAGCACGAGGTGGCCGGTCAGCGACGCCTGCACCGCAATCTCGGCGGTCTCGAGGTCGCGGATTTCACCCACCATCACCACATCGGGATCCTGGCGCAGGATGGCGCGCAGCCCGCGCGCGAAGGTCATCTCCACCTTGGGATTGACCTGGGTCTGGCCGATGCCCTCGAGCTGGTACTCGATGGGGTCTTCCACGGTGAGGATGTTGCGTGACTTGTCGTTGAGCTCGGTGAGCCCGGCGTAGAGCGTGGTGGTCTTGCCCGAGCCGGTGGGGCCGGTGACGAGGATGATGCCGTGCGGCTTGCTGATCAGCGCGCGCATTTCGCTGTGATCGTGCGCGGACATGCCGAGGTGCGAGAGATCGAGCTTGCTGCCCTGCTTGTCGAGCAGGCGCAGCACCACGCGCTCGCCATTGCTGGAGGGCATGGTGGAGACGCGCACGTCGACCTCGCGGCCGGCCAGGCGCAGCGAGATGCGGCCATCCTGCGGCACCCGCTTCTCGGCGATGTCGAGGCGCGCCATCACCTTGATGCGCGACACCAGCAAGGGCGCCAGTTCGCGCTTGGGCTGCACGATCTCGCGCAGCACGCCATCGACGCGCAGGCGCACCGACAGGCGCTTTTCATAGGTTTCGATATGGATGTCCGAGGCGCTCTCGCGGATGGCCTCGGTGAGCAATGCATTGATGAGGCGGATGATGGGCGCATCGTCCTCCTGCTCCATGAGGTCTTCAGCCTCGGGCACGAGATCGGCAAGGCTGGCGAGGTCCATGTCGTCGCCGAGGCCCTCGACCATGAGCATGGATTCGCCCGAGTCGGTCTGGTAAGCGCGGGACATCAGGTTGCTGAAGACTTCGGGCGTGACCTCCTCGAAGGCCAGCGGCATGCCGAGCAAGCGCCGGGTTTCGGCGAGCGTGGCCAGGCGCAGCCCGGGGCGGTGGAACAGATGGGCGTGGCCATCCTCGACTCGATCGAAGAGCACCCCGTGGCGCTTGGCGAAGGCATAGGGAAAGCGGCGCGGCGCGGGTGCGGCCACCGCGACCGGGGCCTGGGAGTCTTCTTCTAGTAAGGTGTCCATTGCTGCGCTGTCCCCAACAAAATCCCGGCGAGTCTACTGGATGGCCTTGCCGCCCCTCAATGCGGGGGCTGTATGGTTTTTATACAAGCAGGCGGCGACCTCCTGCGGCATAATGCCCTGCCTTTCCGTTCCCTTGGAAGGCTTTTCCGGGCAATGGCGCGCCGGGCCGCCCAACGCAGGATAACGAGCATGGAATACCGCCAACCGGTGTGGTGGGGAATGCAGGATTTCAGTACCGGCAAGACCCGGACCTGGGACATGGCCGGCCTCATGCTGGAGGTCTCCCGGCAGGCCCAGGAATGGCAATTCCGCCTGGAGCGCACGGGCGCCCAATCGGAGGACAACCACAACTGGCAGCAGCGCGACGACGTCACGCTCGCCCCCTCCCCGACCACCAGCCTCTCCCGCTTTGTCTTCCGCCAGACCCTGCCCCGCCTGCGCCTGTTGCCACGCCTGGCCGACCGCTCCGTGGTGGTCCGGCCAGTGAGCCCGCTGTTCGTGCCCGCCGGCCAGGAAACCACCTTCTACGTGAGCACCCCGCTGTGGCTCGCGGCCTGGGTGGATGAGGTCGATGATCCCCTGCTCGACCTGCCGGTCGTCATCCCGCGCGATACCTGGTTCGGCCCGGGTCCCGTCCGTGGCCAGCTCGGCTACGCTACCCGCGTCAACGGCGTCACCAACCTCGACCAGTTGCTGCCTCGTCCCTTCCGGGCCGTCACCCCCGTGCACGTCCGCAATGGCGCCAGCACCGCCCTGCCCATCGAGCGCATCAACATCCCGGCCCCTTTCCTGCCTCTTTATGGCGCTGAATCCGGCCGACTCTGGACGCCGGACCTCACCATCACCCGCCACGGCCCGCACCAGCCGCTCCAGGTGCAGATCGAAACGGGAATCAGCCCTCTTGCCGGCCATGTGGAAGCCCTCTCCCCGGCCCGCCGCGGCTCCGACGAGCACGCCCTTATCCGCGTCTTCGACACTTTCTTCGACTGAGATCCGCCATGGCACAAGCCGCGCCCGCCCCCACGTTCAACCTGGACAAGCTGCTGAATCCCGAGCGCCTCATGGATTTCGCCGCCGGCATCTTCCTGATCCTGCTGGGCATCATGGTGGCCCGCATTGCGGCGGGGGTGTTCGAGCGCTCCATGCGACAGCGCCTGAACGCGCACCAGCTGACCGTGTGGCGTCGCGCCCTGCACCATGGCCTGCTGTTCCTGTTCGTGATCACCGCCCTGCGCGAGATGGGCTTTCACCTCAGCGTGCTGCTGGGCGCGGCGGGCGTGCTGTCGGTGGCCCTCGGCATTGCCTCGCAGACCTCGGCCTCCAACCTGATCAGCGGTATCTTCCTGATCGGCGAAGGCTCCTTCGCCATTGGCGACACCATCCGTGTCGGCCAGACCGAGGGCGAGGTGCTGTCCATCGACCTGCTGTCGGTCAAGCTCTGCACCGCCGACAACCTCTTCGTGCGTATTCCCAACGAGCAACTGATCCGCAGCGAAGTGGTCAACCTCACCCGCTTCGCCATCCGCCGCCTCAATCTCGCCATCACCATCGCGTACAAGGAGGATGTGAAACGGGTGCGTGGCCTGCTGCTCGGCATCGCGACAGACAATCCGCTGTGCATGGACGAACCACCGGCACAGGCCATCGTGCAGGGTTTCGGCGAATCCGGCATCAGCCTGCAGTTTTCAGCGTGGACGCGGCGGGACAATGCCGGAATTGTGCGGGACCGGTTGCTGGAGAGCATCAAGGAGGCGTTTGAGCGCGAAGGCATCGAGATTCCCTTCCCGCAACTAGCCCTTAATGCGGGCGGAGGCGCCGGTAGCGCGGGATGACACAAGAAAAAGGGGCCTTGCGGGCCCCTCCTTGTTGGCGGCGGTATCAGGCGGGACTGAGCAGGGATCGCAGGCTCAGTACTTCTCCAGCAATTGCACGAGGATGCGCAGGTCATTCTCGCCAATGCGAATGATGCGGAAGCCGGCCCGGTACTCGCCCGGGGTATCTTCCGCGATACGGCACCACACCACCTGTGCATCGAAGCTCAGGGTATTGGATCCGGCCAGGGTCTCCGGCAGCACCATGCTGATCTGCAGGCGGCTGCCCACCCCCAGCTCCTCGCGCGAGGCCAGCTTGAAGCCCTCCAGCGAAATATTGGCGAGGCGCCCCAGGTTCCTGCCGGTGCCGCGCTCGAACAGGCGCAACACGGTGCCGATGCGCTTGCGCGTCTGCTTGCGGTTCTTGCGGGCAAGCTCCTCGCCAAGGTCGGGCTTGGTGACTTCAACAGGGCTCAGCGTGACGACGGCCCCGGCATAGCCGGTAGCGGAGGGAATCGGCGCCGCCGAGACATAAGCCTGGACCATGCGCTCGCCGGACTGCACGAAGAATCCGGTGTCGCGCTGCAGACGCTCGCCCTTGCTGGTGGCAAGGTAGACCTCGGAGCTGCCCCAGGGCAGGCGGGCGCCGTCGGCACTCTGGAATAGCGCATCCACCAGTCCCTTCCCTGCAAGCTGGGCCGGCTCGATGCCGAAATGCAATTTCATGGCCGGGTTCACGAAGGTGATGACGCCCTGCGCATCCACCGCAATCACGCCATCCCCCAGCGCCTCCAGCAACTGCTCGTTCTGTTTCTTCAGCTCCTGGATTTGCAGCAACTGCAGTTCGAGCGCGCGGCGCTGGCTGTCCAGCTCCAGGAAAATCGTAACCTTGGACAGCAGCACCTCGCGCTCGATGGGTTTGGCGAGGAAATCCACCGCGCCCACTTCGTAGCCACGGAACACCTGGCGCTTGTCGCCGTTGGCGGTGACAAAAATGATGGGGATGGACTGGGTCTTCTTGTTGCGGCGCATGAGTTCGGCCATCTCGAAGCCGTTCATGCCGGGCATCTGCACATCCAGCAGCACCAGCGCCACGTCATGGCGCAGCAGCAGCTTGAGCGCGTCATTGCCGTTGTCGGATTTCAGGAGCTGCAGGTCGGGGCGCTCGAGCAGGGTCTCCAGCGCCGTCAGGTTTTCATTGCGGTCATCAACGATGAGAATGCTCTGCATCACCAGTTCCATTAGCCAATAGCCGCCGCAGATAGGGCACGATTTCCGCCGGTTCCAGCACCTGGTCGACCGCACCGGTGGCGATCGCCGCCGCCGGCATGGCCGGCGCTTCGGCGCTGGCTGGCAATTGGGCGAGCACATGTCCTCCCGCCATTTTTATTATCCGGACTCCGTCGGCGCCGTCGTCATTGGCGCCGGTCAGGACGAGCCCGATGCAGCGTTGCTGATAGACCCGGGCCAGGCTCGCGAACGTTACGTCGACCGCGGGCCGGCAATATTTCACCGGCGCTTCGATCGTCAGGCTGAAGCAGCCGTCATCCTCGATCAGCAGATGGTAATTGGCGGGAGCAATGTAGATGTGTCCCGGCTCCAGCTTGTCCTTGTCCTCCACGTCGCGCACGGTCAGGCGGGTCAGTTTTCCCAGTATCCGTTCCAGCGCCGGCCCCGAATTGGGGTGCTGGTGCTGCACGATCACCACGGGCAAGGTCCAGCCTTCCGGCAATTCGCGCACCAGGCGCATCAGCAGTTCGACGCCTCCCCAGGACGAGCCGATGGCCAGGACGTCGTAAGCAAGCCGCTTCCGCGCGGCAGCACGTGGCCGCGGCATGCCCTACTCCCGCTCAGCCGATATTGGGCGGTTCACTGCCCATGGCCTTGTGGAAGGCCTCGCGGGACTCCTGGCTCTTGCGCAGTTTTTCCTCGAGGCGCCGCTTCTGCTGGTCCAGCTCGAGGAAGAACTCGGCCTTGTGCACCATGATTTCCGGATTGAGCGGCTTGAACATGTAGTCGATGGCGCCGACACCATAGCCGCGCGACACATATTTGGCTTCCTTGCTGATGGCCGTCACGAAGATGATGGGCACCATCTTGGTCTTGTTGCTCTTGCGCATGAGCTCGGCGACTTCGAAGCCATCCATGCCGGGCATCTGCACGTCGAGCAACACCAGCGCCACTTCATGCTTCATGAGCAGGGCGAGCGCCTCGTTGCCGTTGTTGGCTTTTATCAGGGTGCAGTCCACGTCCTCCAGGATTGCCTCGAGGGCAACAAGGTTTGCGGGCTGGTCATCCACCAATAATATGTTCTGGTCTTTACTCACACTGGCACCTCACGAGCTGCCTTGAAACTGATTGCATCACACCCGCTTCCGGTAGATGCGCTGGGCCTTGTCGATCACGTCAAACTGGTCGGCGCATGAGGCGAAGCGCAGGCTTTCCTTGTTGCCAAGGCAAAGGGTTCCCCCGATGTCCAGGCTGTCATGGAAAAGCTGAAAAACCCGGTTTTGCAGTTCACGGTTGAAATAGATGATCACGTTGCGGCAGAAGATAACCTGCATTTCACCAAAAACCTGATCAGTTGCAAGGTCATGGTCGGCAAAAATGACATTCTTCTTGAGCCGCGGCTCCATTAACACGTTGTCGTACTTGGCCGTGTAGTAATCGGAGAGCGCAGCCTTGCCCCCCGCCTTCTGGTAATTTTCCGTGTATTTGCGGAGATCTGCCACCGAAAAGATACCTTTCCGGGCCTTTTCGAGCACTTCCTTGTCGATGTCCGTGGCATAGATCTGGCATCGGTCATACAGCCCCTCCTCCTCCAGCAGGATGGCCATGGAATAGATCTCCTCCCCCGTGGCGCAGCCCGCATGCCAGATCTTGATGAAGGGATGGGTGCGCAGGATCGGCACGATCTTTTCCCGGAAAGCCTGGTAGAACTCCGGGTCGCGGAACATCTCCGTGACATTGATGGTCAGGAATG
>JAJFBF010000020.1 GCA_020697295.1 Moraxellaceae bacterium
CAATTCCTCGCTTTGCATGGCATGCGCCATCATGTTGCGCAGCATGACCATTTCACCAATGCGGTTGACGAAACCGTCGACCGTCGCGCTATCGACGCGCAGGGTGCCGTTGCTGCCGGCGCCATTGGCAGCGCCCCCCCCGGCTTCCGACTCGGCTGCCGAATGCCCGGAGGGCTCGGCCGCCGCTACAGGTGCAGGACTCGCCCCAGCCTGAGACGACGGCACCAGCAATGTGCGCAGGAGCGCCAGCAGCGCCGGCTGGCCTTCCGGATCCTGCCGGGTCCGCTCGGCGGTCGCCAGCTGCAACTTCAGGACGTCGATGGCGGCCAGCAGCGCGTCGATCAGTGGTTCGGTCAGGGCCTGGCTGCCCTTGCGCACCGGATCGAGCAGGTCCTCGCAGGCATGCGCAATGCTTTCCATATTGCCAAAGCCCATCATGGCGCAGCCGCCCTTGATGGTATGGAAATAGCGAAACACGGCATTGAGATCAATTTCACCCGCACCGGCGGTTTGCAGCAGCGCCAGCTCCAGCGCATCCAGCTGCTCGCTGACTTCTGCCTGGAAGGCCGGCCACAATTGCTCGATCAGGTCACTCATGAGAATTCTCGTCAGAAGGCTTCAGGCGGCAGGACCGCGGTGCCGGGCTTCATGCCCTGACGCGCGGCAGGTGCGAGCTGTCACTTGTGGCAACCGGGTCAGCCATGGCGACCTCCAGCTGCAGTCGTCATCAGTGGCGAAAGATTGAGAAGCGAGATCAGCTGCCCCGCCACATTCGCCACGCCCTGCACAAGGCTATCGGCGCCACTGCCGATGCCTTCCAGTGCGCTGTCGGGAATTTCAAGAATGCCGGTGGCTTCCCGCACGGCAATTGCCCACTCGGACGTGCCATCGCCAACAATGACCCAGGCGCCCTCGTTGCCGGTGCCGGCATGCAGGCGCCCGCCCAGATCGACCACGGGCACCACCCGCCCCTCCACATTGACCGCGCCACAAACCAGGCCCCTGTCATCGGCCTGTACCGACTCCGGTGTGCGGTAATCGGTGATGCGCCGGACGTGCCCCAGGGCAATGCCAAATACCTCATTGCCGAGCGCCACCTGGAGCACGGCGCGCATGTGGTCCACTTCCTGCGCCGCCACCTGGCGCGCCTGCGGCACAAAGGGCTGGAACTGGCGATGACGCGCCTCGCTGATCAGTCGCTGGGGCGTCAGCAGTGCCAGGAGCTGGTCCGCCGCCGCGAGCACGCCCGCCACTTCACCACCGCCCTCATCGATCCGGCGCAACTGCTCACCGGCCATGCGGTGCAATCCCTCGAGGGCATCGATGCGCAAGCCGTAGCGGCAGCCCTCGCGCTGAATCACCACCACGCCGCGCGCGGACGCCTCCGGACGCGTGCCGCTGTGCAGCAGGTCGGACAAAAAGAGCACCAGCAGCACCTCATCGCGCACCATGGCCAGTCCCTCGACTGGCGCCGGGGCCCCGGGCACAGGCGTTGCCGGCGGCAAGTCCAGGATTTCTACGACGTCCGTCAGGGCCAACGCATATTTCTCCCGGCCTGCAAGCACGACAATGCAGTCCAGCGTCGCTTCTTGTTGCGTGGACTCAATCCCCTGCAGCCGGCCGAGCAGGCCGCGTTCGCCCGCCGGCAGCTCATTTGAGCTGATGAGGCTGCCAAGGCGATCGACATCCAGCACGAGCACGCTCTGCTGTTGCCATTCGAAGCGCCCCTGCACCGGCAGCGTGCCGGAATCATCGGGAATCGGCTGCAGCGCCGCCGGATCGATATCCGCCTTCCCGACAATATGGGCCACATGCAGCGCACACGGCGATCGCGAGGTTTCGACCAGCACGAGCTCACCACCCGGGCCGACAGGCTCCGCTGCCAGCAGCAAGCCGAGATCGATCTGCGGCACGATGCGCTCATTGATATTGACCAGCCCCTCCACAAACCCGGGCACGAAAGGCAGCGGCGTTACCGGCCGGGCCGCAACCGCCGTCCCGACCACCGTCGTGGGCACGGCAAAGCTCTGCCCTCCCACCTCGACCACCAGAAACTGGAGGATGCGATCCGTGGTCATGGCCGTCCCCCGTTCAGGACACTGCTGCCGCATACCGTTGACGGCGAGCGAGGCGCGGCAACCTGCTTCTTGAGCGAGGTGAGTCGCAGGATGGTGCGAAGGTCGGCGTCATTGGCCGGCTTGGGCAGATAATTGTCACAGCCGGCCTCCCGCCCACGCGTAAAGTCCACCGGCGATGATCGTCCGCTCAGCATGGCGATGCGCATCGCGCAGGAGAGCTTGATTTGCCGGCACACCTCGTAACCGTCCATGCCCGGCATCTCGACATCGAGAAACGCCAGGTCGTAGGCCTGCAGTCGAACGATTTCCAGCGCCTTCTCACCGCTGTCGACCATGTCGACATGAAGCGGAATACCGGCATCCATCGCGACTTTCTCAAGCATCAGCTTCATGAACTGGCGTGCCGGCAAGCTGTCGTCCACTACCAGCACGCGCATGATGCTGCTGTCACATGATGACCTCAGGTCGCGGATGTTGGTGGAAGTGATGGCATCGAGGATGGCGACGAAATTGCGGAAGTTGAGTGGCTTGCGGATCACCCGGTACTCACCGAAGTCGGCTTCTTCCTCGGAGGAGGCCATGATGGCGAGAATCTCGGGCCGGACCTGGCGCACGACCTCGAAGGCGGCAAGCGCGGCGGCATCATCGGCATTCACAAAGAACAGGTCGACCTGGTCATTTTCAATGGCCGGCCCGAAGACATAACGGTTGCCAAGCTCGGGATTGCTGCGGAAAAGGCTTTCCACCACCAGCGTCTCGCGCTCATCGAGGCCGATGTGATGAATCCTGCACCATTGTTTGGTGGACTGATGTCCAGCCCCTGCAATCTGCCGTGCCTGCATGACGATGACTCCCCTGTCCGCCACCCCGGCCCCGGGGCTCGCGTCCTTTCATGTTTTTTGGGCAAGCCGCTCCCGCTCCAGGGAAAACAAGGATTCCCTGGACTCGACTTGCGCTGGTTATATGGACTCTCGCTGGCGGGCAGCTGGCGGATGCCTGGACACATCCACCCTGGAAAACAAGGGCATTCCGCTTAAGGGAACTGCAACCCTGCATCTTCCACCGCGACGAACATTACGCCGTGCTGTGCAGTGCTGTGCATGAAGGCATGTGCATATTCGACCCCGGTTCAGTGAAGTCTCGATCAACCTGATGTGACAGACACCTGGCGCCTCTCCCATCTCCCTGTATTTTCATGAGCCCCGGAAGAAAATCGCGCGACTGACTCACAGAATAGTCCTGCACAAACCCAAGCACACCCAAGGGGATATCCGCTCACCGCCAACACGCGGCCCTTCATCGGAAACAGCACCGTTGACCATGACATGAGTCATGGACAATTCCGTGCTTCTTGAATCCGAATAAAAAAGGAAATGGCTGTCGTTGAAGAGACGGCCTCAGGAAGGAGATCATTCAAGATCGATGCAAGCCGCAGAAAAACCGAGGGTTTTCCTGCAAGACGAGCGGGCCGCGCCTATCAGGAGCCGCGCAAATGAAAATGCCGGCACAGGCCCGCCGAGAGTCAGTTCGCCAGGAATACATTTAAAGCGACTACCTCCTGAGAGGCATTTGGCTGGATTTCGACTACTCCGGATCGGCTGTTCGCGGACGCCGGTAATTCACCAGCCCGAGCAACAGCCCCAGCGCCGCGCCTGCCAGCAGGCCGGCCAGATGGCCATGATTGGAAATGCTGATGCCGAACAGCGCATCCAGCAAGCCGCTGTAGCCGATGGCCAGCCAGGCCAGCATGAAAACAACAATGCCCGTGCGCAACCGGAACGGGGCGCCGGGATCGGTGACCGGATAAAGCCAGAGATAACCCAGCAAGCCGTAGACGACGGCGGACAGCCCGCCGAACTGCGGCCCATAGGTCAGGTACTGGGCGGCATTGCTGACCAGCGCGATGACCAGGCTGAGGGCAAGCAGGCGCAGGCCCGATTGCGCACGCTCGATTAGCCCTCCCAGTTCCCACCACCACAACAGGTTGAAGGCGATGTGCAGGAAGCTGAAATGCACGAAGGCAGGGGTCAGCATTCGCCACCACTCGCCCCTTATCGCCTCGCTCGTGAGCCCGGACGGAAATGCCAGCGCGCCGAACACCCCGCGGAAATCCATATTGAGCCCGAGGAAGACCAGGAGGCAGACCAGCGCCACTGCCCGCGTATTCCAGCCAGCCCGTCCCCACCAGCTTTCCCCGTTGTCTTGGGCCGGCGCGTACACGGCTTCCTTCTGCGGCTTGCCGCTGCCCCAGGAGGCCTGCCAGTAGCGCGGATCATCGGGATTGGAGACAAAGCCACGGGCCTCCTCAAGGGCCCGGGGCGTATCGCCGGCATCCTCAAGAAAGATGCTGAATCCTGCCTCGACAGCTTCAATGCGGTTGGGAATGCCCTGGGCGCGCAAGTAGTCGCTGAAGGCCAGGGCCGGGCGCTTTTCAGTGAAGGTGACAAGGTTCATGCGGTCATCAGCCTGGTGACGGGGTCAGGAGGGGGGAAGATCAGTGCCGGCTCGCGCCAGCAGCACCTTGAGGTGCCGGTGCCGGTCCGCGATATCCAGGCGGGCCAGCGCCCGGCAGCGGGCGAGGAATCTTGCCATATTCCCGCCCTCCTCCTGCAACAACGCGCGCAAGGCCGGCACCAGTTGGTAATAGGTGGCCACGGAGTTAAGCCGGGCATTGTTGAGGCCGTCAAACCAGGCATCGTAGCCGGCATAGCCGCCCCAGCCCTGCCGGAGCACCGCATAGTCGCTGCGCAGCGCCGCATAGAATGCGGCCTTGGCCTGGCGCTTTTCCGTGTCCGTGGGCGCGGCAGCCAGTCCGGTCTCCAGACGCTGGCGGTGCTCCAGTACCAGCGCGACAAACTCTCGCTGGCGCCGCCGCACCTGCTCAAGCTGCCCGAGGTCGAGCCCCTGCTGCAGGCTGTAGCGGCGCAGCCCTTCCTCGGCAACGGCCACTGCCAGACTCTCGTTGAATACCGTGTCTCCCGGCACGTAGAGCAGCTGATGGGTGAGTTCGTGGAAGATCAGCTCGGCCAGCTCCGGCTCCGGCAAGCGGGCAAAGCTCGACAGTACGGGATCCCGGAACCAGCCGAGCGTGGAGTAGGCGGTCACGCCCCCCAGATACACCTCCTCCCCCTCCGCCTCAAGTCGCCGGGCAAAGCGCCGCGCCGTCGCCTCGTCGAAAAAACCGCGATAGCTGAGGCAGCCCACAATCCAGTAGCACCAGGTCCGGGGCGTCAGCGACAACTCGGGCGCCGCCGTTACCGACCACACCGGATAACTGCGCCCCAGCTCCACATAGCTGGCGTACTGGCGCCGTGCCGGCAGGCCGAGCTGGCTGGCCGCAAAGGCGCGGATGCGTTGCACCGCCTCAAGGCGGGCACGCAATTCCGGCGCGGTATCGGGCTGCGCCAGCAGGCGCGGGATGGGCTGCCGCTTGACCAGTATCGAGGTTTGGCCCTGGACGGCCTGGGCGTAATAGGCCGCGCTCTGGCATCCGGCCAACCCGCATAGGGCCAGAGGTAGCAGGAGGCGATACAGGTAAATCCGGAACGTATTCATGTGGCGAATCGTAAAGCCCCCGGCAGGAATGCGGGAGCTTTGCTATGCCATTGATGAGGGGCTGCGTCCCTGCCCTGACCATCACGCGGCGCCTGGCCGGACCGCTTCGCGTCCCCGGCGCATGGCAAGGCCGGTGTCCGGAGGTCAAAAGCGCTGCGACAGCAGGACTTGCGGCGGGCAGCGCCAGGCACAAGGGAGACGGCAATGAACGACGGAATCAGGCAGTGGCAAGCGGCCACGACGGTTGTCCTCCTGCTGCTGGGCGGCTGCGGCACGACGCCCGGCGTGGTGGAGCAGACGGTGGGCACCGCACTGCCGGGGGCCGGGACCTATGCCTGGGCACCGGGCGAGGGAAGCGAAGCTGCCGCCGCCCGGCCCCACCAGATACTCAAAAAAAGCATAGACCAGGCCATGGCCGAGCGGGGCTATCTGCGGCGGCCGGAGCCACTGGCGGCCCTGCGCGTCGACTACGATGTCCGCCTCGATGAGCGCATGGAGAATCTGGCGCCCCGGGACAAGTTCCTCGAGCCGCGCATGACCTGCGGCCTGCACGATTGCCGCATCACCCAGCAGTGGACACACTTCGGTCCGCCTTTGCGCTCGCGGCCGGAGCGGCGACTGCGCGAGGCCACGATAGGCGTCAGTATCCGCAAGGCAGGTAGCGGGGAGCTGGTATGGCGGGCCCGCACCACGCAGGAGCTGGAGGGGGAACAGATCGATGCGCCCGCGCTGCAGGCACAACTAAAAAAAATGATCCGGCAACTGCCGCGAGCCACTGCCTCGCCGCAAGGCGACGGGCAGTGATCGACACGACAGGCCGGAAAATGCGCGTTACATCTTATAGGCGAACTGCAGCCACGCCTTGCGCGTGTCGTTGGTAAAGCCGGCGACGGAGCCGCCATTGAATTCGGCAAACTTGAGCATGCCCGTCAGCTTGGACGTCAGTGCCTTGCTCACCGAGAAATCCACTTCCTCGCCGAACTTGTCGCTCGTGGCCTCTGCACGGAAATCATGCGCTGCCAGCACGAAGTTGTAGCCGCCAATACCAGCCAGCAATTTCACATTGCTGTCTTCCAGGCCATTCGCAGGCGTCGCCAGGAAGCGGTCAGCCCAGCCATTGAAGGCATGCAAGGTAGCCAAAGGCGTCTTGAAGCCTTTTTCCAGCACCTCCTGCTGCAGCTTCACTGTCACCGGGCCGAACTTGTAGCCCAACTGCACGTCGGTGTAGCTCGCATCCGGCACGGCCGTGGCCTTGCTGTCCGCATAATCCTTCTGGTCTGCAAATGACAATTCATAGAGGAAGTTGGCGACGGTGCCATCCACGCGCAGGCCGGCATGCTGCCAGGAAGTGGTGGGCGCATCTTCTTCATCCACGCCGTAATAGAAGACCGTAGCCCTGGCCTGCGGGAAGGCGGCATAGCGGATATTGGTCAGGGGCGCCTCCACTCGGCGGCTGACGCCCGCAATATTGTTCACGCGCTTGAGCCAGGCGGCGGAAAGCGTCAGGTCCTTGACCCAGGTGCCATTGGCAAAGCTCACGGCATCAAAGGTCTGGTCATTCTGACGCCAGCCCACGTCGCCAATAAAACGCGCGTTGTCATAGATGAGCTTCTGGCGACCATACTTGACGCCGTAGCCCTCCAGGAATGCCTGGTTCATCTGGGTCAGGGCGGGGTCGGCGATGAGGCCGTACTGCACCTGCTTGTTGCCAAAGCCGGTGGTGCCACTGTTGTACTCGCCGTTGCCCAGCGTGCTGACGTTCTCGAACTCCACAAAGGCCTTGAGGCCGCGGTAATCGCCGGTCTTGTAGCCCAGCACCGTGCGCAGTGTTTCGGCATCGGTTTCTGGCGTGGTCTCAAAATCCACGTATTCGCCACGCAGGCGCAGGTCCAGCGAGGTCTTGCCGCTGAAGATGGCCTCCTGCAACAGTGCCACCTCCATGGATTCGGCATGCGCCACTGCCGCGAATGCCTGTACCGCGAATACCGCAGAAACCACCATCGACTTCTTCATGACAACATCCCCTTGAACCTGTGTGAAAAGCTGTCCGCACACCTGTGCAGGAAGCAGCACCGTTCCCTGACCCGGATCGCGGGCAAGGCTTCGCCCAGGCCATGCTCGCGCAGGGCCGCTTTCGATCCGCCTTGACGCCCGCTCCGGAACCGGAGCAGGTCAGCGTGCCCTGCGATCCCTGATCCCGGGACCGCAAGCCCGCCGGTCAGCCGCTGTCGCGACTGTGAAAGTACGGAAAGTCCATTTTCCGCAATCCTTTCTGCCTCAGGCCGCTTCGGGCCGCTTGTGCCCCTGGTAGAGGAAGCGCAGCACCTCGGTGCGGCAGTGGTGATAATCGGCATTGGTGGCCAGCGCCATGCGATCGCGCGGACGCTCGAGCTTTACCTCGAGAATCTCGCCGATGGTGGCGGCCGGGCCGTTGGTCATCATCACGATGCGGTCTGACAGCAGCACCGCCTCATCCACGTCATGCGTCACCATCACCACGGTGGAACCGGTGGCCGCCACGATCTTCATGAGCTCGTCCTGGAGATGGGCGCGGGTCAGCGCATCCAGGGCGCCGAAGGGCTCGTCCAGCAGCAGGATCCGCGGCTCCATGGCCAGGGCACGGGCAATGCCGACACGCTGCTTCATGCCGCCCGATACTTCATGCGGCATTTTCTTCTTGGCATGGGAAAGCCCCACCAGCTTCAGCGCGACTTCCGTTCGCTCCTTGAGTTGCGCCTTGCTTTCACGGGCGCCGAAGACCCGCTCCACGGCCAGGTGTACATTCTCGAAACAGGACAGCCAGGGCAGCAGCGAGTGATGCTGGAACACCACCGCACGTTCAGGGCCGGGACCGGCAATCTCCCGACCGTTGCAGATCAGCCCGCCCGCGGTCGGCAGCGTCAGCCCCGCAATCAGGTTGAGCAGCGTCGATTTGCCGCAGCCGGAGTGGCCGATCAGCGAAACGAACTCGCCGTCGGTAATGGCCAGGTTGATGTCGCGCAGCGCCGTGAAGACCCCCTTCTTGGTCTTGAAGGACATGCCGGCGTTTTCGATGGAGACAAGCTTTTGCATGGTGTTACTCCGCGTTCAATGGCATCAAGGGCAGGAGCAATTGCTCTCAGGACTGCTCGTAGGTGAAGCGCCGGGCGATCTGGATCAGGATCTGCTCCAGCATCAGGCCCACCAGGCCAACCACGAAGATTGCGATCAGGATGTGCGCCACATTGAGGTTGTTCCACTCGTCCCAGACCCAGAAGCCGAGGCCGATGCCGCCGGTGAGCATTTCCGCGGCCACGATTACCAGCCAGGCCACGCCGATGGACAGGCGGATACCGGTCAGCAGATACGGCAGCACGGAGGGAAAAAGGATCTTGGTGAAAATCTTCCACTCGGAAAGATTGAGCACGCGCGCCACGTTCAGGTAATCCTGCGGCACCTGCGACACGCCCATGGCGGTATTGATGATGATGGGCCAGATGCTGGAGATGAAGATCACCCAGATCGAGGCCGGCTCGGCAGCCTTGAAGACGAGCAGGCCGATGGGCAGCCAGGCCAGCGGCGAGACCGGGCGCAGCAGCGAAATGATGGGCGAAGCCATGTCATTGAGGAAGCGGAAGCGCCCCAGCATGAATCCGAGCGGAATGCCGAGCATCGCCGCCATGCCGAAGCCGGTGCCGACGCGCCCCAGCGAGTTCAGGATATTCCAGCCGATGCCCTGGTCATTGGGCCCGTTCACGTAGAAGGGGTCGGCGAAGAGGATCTTGGCCGCGGCCCAGGTGGCACCCGGCCCGGGCAGGTCCGTGCGGTAGTGGCTGAGCACCGCCCATAGCAGGATAAAGATCGCAAACCCGAGCAACGGTGCCACCGTGCGCACGGCCAGCGTGCCCCAGGCCACGGCCTGCAGGCGCTCGATCAATCGTGACCGGTACGACACCCGCAGCGGCGCCGCGGCCTTTTCCACCTCTGTCATCAATGCTGTCATGACTTTCTCCCATTCCAATTGTGCCTTTTCAGGCAGCAGGTACCCGCACCGCCCTGGAGAAGGCAATGGAGCGACTGTTTAGAGGCTGCTTACTGGCCACCTTCGTCCGCGCACGGACGGGGATGTGGCTCCCTCTTCCTCTCGCCGGCAACCCTGTTCAGGGCGGCCGGCGAGAGGCACGGGCTTATGCCTTGATGGCAAAGCTCGACGCGTAGGCCTTGGGATCACTGCCGTCCCAGACCTTGCCGTCAAACAAGGTGCTGGCGCGCAGCGGCGAGGTCGGCAGGGCCACCTTGAGCTGCGTGGCCGCCTGTTTGTACAAATCAACCTGGTTGATCTGCTTCGCCACGCCCAGGTAATCGACATCATTCTTGAGCAGGCCCCAGCGCCGGTGCTGCGTCAGGAACCACATGCCGTCGGAGTAGTAGGGAAAGCTCGCGCCGTCCTGCAGGAAGCGCATGGAGTGATCATCCTTCCACTTCTTGCCGTTGCCGTTGTCGTACTGCCCCATGAAGCGGCCGAGGATCACTTCCTCCGGCGCATTCACATAAGACTTGCCCGCGATCAGCTTGGCCACCTGCGGGCGATTCTTCACCTGCTCGATGTAGCGCGCGGCATCCAGCACCGCCATCAGCATGGCGCGGGCCGTGTTCGGGTATTTCTTGATGAATTCCGCTGTGCAGCCCAGCACCTTTTCGGGGTGATCCTGCCAGATGCCCTGCGTCGTGGTGACGGTAAAGCCGATATTGTCGGAGATGGCGCGCGCCCCCCAGGGCTCGCCCACGCAAAAGCCATCCATGTTGCCGACTCGCATATTGGCCACCATCTGCGGAGGCGGCACCACAATTGTCTTCACGTCGCGCATGGGATCGATGCCGTTGGCGGCCAGCCAGTAATAGAGCCACATGGCGTGGGTGCCGGTGGGGAAGGTCTGCGCGAAGGTGTAATCACGCTTGTCCGTATCGATGATGCGCTTCAGCGACTTGCCGTCGGTGACGCCCTTGTCCTTGAGCTGATTGGAGAGGGTGATGGCCTGCCCGTTCTGGTTCAGGCTCATCAGGATGGCCATGTCCTTCTTGGGGCCGCCGACGCCCAGGTGCACGCCATAAATCAGGCCATATAGCACATGGGCCGCATCCAGCTCGCCATTGATGAGCTTGTCGCGCACGCCGGCCCAGGAGGCTTCCTTGCTGACGTTCATCTTGATGCCGTATTTGCGGTCAAAGCCCAGCACCGAGGCGATCACCACCGGCGCGCAGTCGGTGAGCGGAATGAAGCCGACATTGATCTCGGTTTTTTCCGGCTTGTCGGAGCCTGCCGCCCAGGCGCTCGCGGACATCGACATGGACAGCCCTCCCATTATCCCGGCGGCGCCCGCCGCCACCATGGAACTCTTCAGGAACAGGCGGCGCCCCGTGTCGACCGCGTCCGTATCGGCAATCCCCGCACTCACCGTCTGCAGGTCTTTTTTCAGTTCATCGTGATCCGCCATGACACACCTCGTTTCCAGACGCTTGATGACAATCCCGGGTGGCCGAACGGCCGGTACCCGAATCAAAAAAAAATGGCGTCCGCGGATGACTCCGCGGGACGCCATTGTCCCTGCCGGTATCGCTACCGGCCCGGCATCGAAAGGGATCTTGCGATCCGCTGATGCCCATGCACGACACAGGAGATGCTGGACTCGCTCCGCCAGTGGAGACTGCTGAGCCCGTACGCAAATAATTGCAATGGCCGTGCCAGAATAATAAAAATCCGTGAATCGCCTGATTTTCCGGGATGTTGCAAGGCGATTCCCAAAAATTTCCCGTCAGTCAGCCCGTTCGCCGTGCACTCCACGCCCCGGAATGGCGACGCGCCGCACCAGAAAAAGCCAGGACGCGCGCCAGTGGAGCGCAGGCCCTCCCCCAAAAAAAATGGCGCCCGAAGGCGCCATACCTGAAACCGGAAAGGGCTCAGGAGAGCAGTTCATTCATCGACAGCAGCTTCTCGGCCACATCCACGATCCGTATATTGCGGTCCATGGCCATCTTGCGCATGGCGCCATAGGCATCCGACTCGTTCATGCCGCGCAACTGCATCAGCATGCCCTTGGCCCGCTCCACCGTCTTGCGCTCATTGAGCTTGCTCTCGGCCACCTTTACCTGCTCCTTCAGTGACTGGTCTTCCTCGAACCGGGCCTGGGCCACGGCCAGCACGGCCTCCAGGCGCCCCGCATCTATCCCTTCCACCACATAGGCCGAGACGCCCGCCTTGATGGCGGCCCGGATGGCGCTGGGCTGTCCGTCATCGCTGACCATGACGATGGGCCTCGGCTCGTTCTGGCTGACGATCACGACCTGCTCGAGCACGTCGCGACTGGGGGAATCGGTGTCTATCATCACGATGTCAGGCTGCAGGCTGGCCACCTTGCGGGGAATCATCAGGGCGGAGGAGACTTCGTCCACCACCTCGAAGCCCGCCTGAATCAGCGAGTCCCGCAGTCGGCCCACCTGCTTGTGAGTGTCGTTTACCAGCAATACCTTGAGCATGACCACAGTCTCGTACGTTCCTGCTACAAGACAGAGCAAGCCCTGTGCCAAGCTGCACCAATTCTTTGTTGGCCTTTCTTTTCCTGCTTCGGGACCCCGATGACGCCCCTGCCCCTGCCGCCCCCTCGCGAACGCCAGCTCATTCTCCTGCTGGCCGGCATCCAGTTCTGCCACATCGTCGATTTCATGATCCTGATGCCCCTGGGCCCGCAGCTCATGCGCCTGCTGCACATGTCGCCGGCACAGTTCGGTCTGCTGGTGTCCGCCTATACGCTGGCGGCGGGCGTAGCCGGCTTTGCCTGCGCCTTTGTCATCGACCGCTTTGACCGGCGCCGTCTGTTGCTCGTCATCTTCACCGGCTTCCTGCTGGCCACCTTCGCCTGCGGCCTCGCCTGGAGCTTCGAGTCCTTGCTGGTGGCCCGCCTGCTCGCCGGTATCTTTGGCGGCATCCTGGGCGCCAACATCATGGCTTACCTGGGCGACTGCATCCCCGAGGCCAGGCGCGGCGCGGCCACCGGCAAGGTCATGACCGCCTTTTCCTTCGCTGCGGTGGCAGGCGTGCCCCTCGGCCTCTTTCTCGCCGTGCATTTCAGCTGGCGCGCCGCCTTCTTCCTGGTGGGCGGCTTCGCCTTGCTGCTCGCCCTGGCGGCCATGCGGCTACTACCGTCGATCCCGGCGCGCAGCACCGGGCCTCTCGATTTGCGCGGCACGCTGTCGGCCGTGCTCAGCGTCGGTAACCACTGGCGCGCCTTCGCCCTTATCGGCGCACTCATGCTGGCCGGCTTCAGCGTCATTCCCTTCCTCAGCCCTTATATGGTGCACAACGTCGGGCTAAGCGAGGCGCAATTGCCGCTGATCTACCTGGCAGGTGGCCTGGCCACGCTCTTCACCGCCCCCCTGATCGGCCGTCTGGCCGACCGCCATGGCAAGGCGCGCACGCTGCAGGTGGTGTGTGCGCTCTCGCTGGCGCCGCTGTTCCTGATCACGCACCTGCCGCCGCTGGCCCTGCCCATTGTTCTGGCCGTGAGTACGCTGTTCATGGTGCTGGTCTCGGGACGCCTGATTCCGGCGATGGCGCTGGTGACCTCCGCCAGCAGTCCCGCCTTGCGCGGACGCTTCCTCAGCATGAATGCTGCCTGGCAACAGCTGTCAGCCAGCGCCGCCGCCTTCCTGCCCACCCTGGTGCTGGCCCAGGGCGCGGGCGGTCGCCTGTTGCATTACGACCTGGTCGGCTATGGCGCCATGGCCATGACGCTGCTGGCGCTGTGGCTGGCCGGCCGGGTCGAGGTCCGCTCCTGAGCGACTGCCCCAGCCGCCCCTCACGAGTTGCGGCCCTGACAGCAGGAGGAAATAGTCGCTCCCGGCATCACGACACCGGGAATTGCCAAGCGCCCCATTTCGGTGCAGACCGGCGGGCGCGGAGACGTCGGCGAAGGAGGCCTGAAATGGCGCCCCTCGGGTGAGGCGGCGCTAGAATGGCGCGGCCTCACCGTCCCCGCATCTGCACAATTCCGGAGCGCCCCATGAACGCCACGCCCGCGCTGGTCACAGAACTGCAGCGTCTCATCGCCACCCTGGAAAGCGCCTTGCCGGGCCCCGCTCCGGCCCCGGACTTCGAGCAGGGCCTGGCCTTTCGCTGGCGACAGCGCCCCCAGGGGGGCGGCTATCTCGAGACTGTGCGCGACTTGAGCCCGATCCGCCTCAACGACCTCATGAACATCGATCGCCAGAAGGCCGAGATCGCACGCAACACCGAACAATTCGTCAACGGCCTGCCGGCCAACAATGTGCTGCTTACGGGCAGCCGCGGCAGTGGCAAGTCCTCGCTGGTCAAGGCATTGCTCAATGAATTTGCGACGCGCGACTTGCGCGTGGTGGAAGTCGACAAGCACCTGCTCTGCGACCTGGCCGACATCGTCGCCCTGCTGGAGGGCCGCAAGGAACGCTTCATCGTATATTGCGACGACCTGGCCTTCAGCGCGGACGACGCCAGCTACCGCGCCCTCAAGACCACGCTCGACGGCAGCCTGCACGCGGGCGCCGGCAACGTCATCATCTATGCCACCAGCAACCGCCGGCACCTGCTGCCGGAGTTCCACTCGGAGAACCTGCAGGCGCATTTCACGGAAAATGGCGAGATCCACCCCGGCGAAGGCGTGGATGACAAGATTTCATTATCTGACCGCTTCGGCCTCTGGCTTACCTTCTATCCCAACAGCCAGGACGACTATCTTGCGGCCGTAGCGCTGTGGCTGGGCAAGCACGGTTTTGCGCTTGACGACACCGCGCGCGCCGCCGCGCTGCAGTGGGCACAGGGCCGCGGCAACCGCTCCAGTCGCAGCGCCTCGCAGTTCGCGCGCGACTGGGCAGGCCGCCAGGGCCTCGCGCGCCTCCAGCGCTAGCCCTCCACCTTCCGGCGTGACCGCTTGTTGGCGTACATATTGAAGTCCGCCACGCGCATGAGGTCATCCATCGAAAAGCCGTCGCCAGGATAGCTCGCCGCGCCCACGCTGATGCCCACTGACAGCGTGTGACCCTTGATGTTCAGGGGCTGCGCAATGGCGCCGCGCAGGCGCGCCACCAGCGCCTCCAGCACGGGCCCCGGCTCGGTATCGGGCAGCAGCACCAGGAACTCGTCGCCCCCGAAGCGCGCAATGAGGTCGGAGGCGCGCAGGCACTCGCGCGCCTGCTGCGCCACATGCACCAGCATGGCGTCGCCAATCTCGTGCCCGAAATCGTCATTGATGCCCTTGAAGCCCTCGAGATCGAGGTTGAGCACGGTGAAGGGATACTTCTGCCGGGCCGCCAGGGCCAGCATGGCGCGGGCCTGGAACAGGAACTGGTTGCGGTTGGCGAGTCCGGTCAGGCTGTCCTGGCTGGCCAGCACCTGCAGGCGCAGCTGGCTGCGCGCGGCGATGGTGACGAGGGTGCCGCCGCCCAGTGCCAGCAGCAGGGCCAGCGCATGCCAGAGCAGGTAGCGCGGCGTCAGGGCATCGGGAGGCGTGCGCCAGCCGGCGGCCAGCTGCCACTGCCCGCCCGGCAGCAACACATCCATGCGGATGGCATGGCGATCCCGGAACTGGGCCGCGTTGCCAAAGAACACCGCCCCGCTCTCGCCGCGGCCGTCCCGTCCGCGCAGCGCATAGACCACGTCGGCATCGGCACTGAGACCGATACGCCGGAACAGCGGCGCCGGATCGATGACCACGGACACCAGCCCCCAGTAGCGCGGCGCGTCATCTGCCGCCGGCACCAGGATGGGGACGCGGTGCACGATGCCGACGCCGCCCTGCACCAGCTCCACCGGCCCCGAGACCAGCGGCTTCCATTCCCGGCGCACCGCCAGCGCCGCCTCGCGCTGGGCCGGCACCTGCTCCAGGTTGGCGCCCAGCGCCTTCTCGTTGCCCTGCCGCGGATAGACGTAGCGCACGACATTGTCGGGGGCGATGGCGATATTGCGCAGGCCGGGATACCACCCGGCCAGGCTGCGCGCCAGACGCTCATAGTCGCGCGTGCTGAAGTCAGGCTTGGAGGACACCAGCGAGGCCGCGCTCAGGCCGACGGAAAAGGAAGCGGCCAGCTCGGACTCGAGGCGTGCACGCATGGCGCTGGCCTCGATCTGCAAATGGGTACGCGCGGCCTGCAGCTCGCGCGCACGCTCGAGGCTGATGAGCAGCTCGCCGAAGGCGAGCAGCAGAAGCGCCATCAGCAGTCCCAGCAAGAGGGGGCGGGACTGCCGGGCTTGATCAGAGAGGGTAACCGCCACAATGGACCACCTGTAAAGAAACATCCGTGTAATCCAGCAGCAAGAATGCGGCCAGAAAGCGCCCGGAATCTAGCAGGTGTCGGCCAGGTAGCCCATCCGTCAGGTCGGACACTCGTCGGGCTTGGCGGGAATTTGTTCGAAGGCCGTCACAAACAGGGCAGGGACGGCCCTCTCCCCGGCTTCAGGCACGCAGGCGGCGGGTCTGCAAGGTCCCCCAGCCATTGGCGACCAGGCTGGCCAGCAGCGACCAGAGGCCGGACTCACCGGGCTTCGGATCGCGGCCCCGCCCCATGCGATGCAGCTGCCGGGCGTACCACATGACCTCCATCATGGCCATGCGGTCGACCGGGCCAATGCCGGTGCTGATGGGCCGCACGGCATGGCGTGGCTCCTGGCCGGCCAGCAGGCGGTTGGGCAGCTCGGGCTCGATGGCGACACTGCGGGCCATGCCCACGAAGTCCACGGCGCCACTGGAGAGGGCATCGGCCATGCCGGCCAGGGAGCGGAAGCCGCCGGTGACCACCAGCGGGGTCTTCACGGCAGCGCGCGCCTTTTCCGCAAACTCGAGGAAATAGGCCTCGCGCCGGCGCGTGGAATCCTTCACCGGCGCCTGCTTGCGGCCCGCCATGGCAGGCGCCTCGTAGGTGCCGCCGGAAATTTCGATGAGGTCGATGCCGGCCTCGGCCAGCGCGCGGATCGCCCCCAGGGATTCCTCTTCGGTGAAGCCGCCCTTCTGGAAGTCCGCCGAATTGAGCTTGATGGACACGGGGAAGTCGGTGCCGCAGCGGCGACGGATTTCCTGGTAGACCTCGAGCGCGAAGCGGCGACGGTTCACCGGGCTGCCGCCCCACTGGTCCGTGCGCTGGTTGTGACGGGCGGAGAGGAACTGGCTCACCAGGTAGCCATGGGCGCCGTGGATCTGCACGCCGGTAAAGCCGGCCTTCTTGGCCAGCTCCGCGGTGCGTCCGAAGCGCTGGATCAGGTCCAGGATCTCCGCTTCGGTCAGAGCCCGCGGCTTGAAGAAGACCGCGGCCAGCGTCGGGTCCTCGAAGGCGATCGCCGAAGGCGCCACCGCCTCCTTGTTCACCGAACGCATGACCTGCTTGCCCGGGTGGTTGATCTGCATCCACAGGTGGGTGCCGTTTTGCGTGCCGGCGCGGGCCCAGGCCCGCAGCAGGTCCATGTCGCGCTCGTCCTCGAGCACCACGTTGCCGGGCTCGCCCAGGGCGCGGCCATCGACCATGACGTTGCCGGTGATGAGCAGGCCCATGCCGCCCGCCGCCCAGCGGCCGTAGAGGCGGACCAGCTCCGGCGTGACATGGTTGTCATAGGTGGCCAGCGCCTCGCTCATGGCCGACTTGGCCAGACGGTTCTTGACCACGGCGCCATTCGGCAGCGTAAAGGGCTGGGCCAGCAGCTGGGCCGGGGAAAGACTCTGGTTCATGCGGGATACTCCTGGTGCGGGTCCGGACAGTGACGGCAAGCTAGCCAACAATTCGATACTTGTCAAACTGTCAATCTGTGGCAAAATGGCTTCCACGACCAACGGCCCTCCAGGGCCAGGGGAATCCCCGTGATCCGCAGTTGCGCCACCAAAGACCTCGATAAACTGGCCCGCGCCTTCAAGGCGCTGTCCAATCCCAACCGGCTGGCCATCTACCTCGAGGTGTTGCGCCAGTACCAGACCGAGATGAAGAGCTGTGGCCTGTCCCACCTCATCGACAGCCTGGAAATCGGCGCGCCCACCATCTCCCATCACACCAAGGAGCTCGTGGACGCCGGCCTCATCAGCGTGCAGCGCGAGGGCCGCTTCCTGCGCTGCACGCTGGACGAGTCGATGCGCGTCCGTCTGGCCGCCTTCTTCAATCGTGGCGAAAGCGACGCCTCCGGCGCCCCCCGCTAACAAGGAATCTTCCATGTCCCTGCGCGTCCACCACCTCAATTGCGGCACCATGTGCCCTGTCTGCGCCCGCCTCATCAATGGCGCCGGCAACAGCTGGCTCGCCAGTGCACGCATGATCTGCCACGTGCTGCTGATCGAGACACCGAAGGACGGCCTCATCCTTGTCGACACCGGCATGGGCAGCCTCGACGTCGAAATCCCTTCGCGCCTCGGCAAGCCTTTCCTGGCCATCACCCGGCCGCTCCTGTCCTGGAACGAGACCGCGCTGGCGCAGATCCGGGCGCTGGGCCACGACGTCGCCGATGTGCGGCACATCCTCGTCACCCACCTCGACCTCGACCACGCCGGTGGCCTGCCCGATTTCCCCAATGCGCAGGTGCATGTGCTCAAGCCCGAATTCGACGCCGCCATGCGGCCGGACTGGCGCAGCAAGGCGCGCTATCTGCCGGCGCAGTGGGCGCACAGCCCGCGCTGGGTGCTGCATGAAGGCGGTGGCGAGAACTGGTACGGTTTCAGCGGTCTGAAACCCCTGCCCGGCATCAGCGAGGACATTTTCCTCGTGCCCCTGGTCGGCCACACCCGCGGCCACACCGGCATTGCCGTGCGCACCGGCAGCGGCTGGCTCCTGCATTGCGGCGACGCCTATTTCCACCACGGCCTGTTCGAAGACACCCCGCAGTTTCCGCCGGGCATCGCCCTGTTCGAGCGCCTGGTGCAGACCGACCAGCGCGCGCGTCTCTGGAACCACGAACGCCTGCGCGAGCTCAATCGCCGGCACGGCAACGAAGTCACCCTCTTCTGCGCCCACGACCCGGTCGAGTTCGATCGCCTGGCCCGCTAGCCGCTTGCGTTGCAGGAAGACTTGCCGCTTTCGTGCCGCAGCGGCGGACTTCGCGGCACACGCGCTGGCCGACTTGCCGCCTTCCGGCGCATCCACCGGAACAACAGCGCTCCGGACTTCCAGGCCGCTTCCATTTCACGTTTCACTTGTTCTGCAAGGACTGCAGCCGGACCCAGGTAACGCTTCATGACCGCGCACTCCCCTCTTCCCGAACTCGCCACCCCGGCCGACGCCAGCCCCTGGCGCAAGCGCCTGCTGCTGGGCGTGGCCGCGCTCGCCGCGCTCGGCTACGTGGGCCATGGCCTCTGGTTCAGCGCGCACTATGTGGAAACCGACAACGCCCAGGTCGACGGCCACATCATTCCGGTCTCGCCCAAGGTCGGCGGTTTCATTTCGGCAATTCCCGTGCGTGACAACCAGGCCGTCAAGGCCGGTGACGTGCTCGTGATCATGGACGACCGCGACTACCGCTCGAAGCTCGCGCAGGCCGACGCCGAACTCGCACAGGCAGTCGCCGGCACCGGCCGCGGCGCTGTCGCCGGGCAGGCCGTGGCCCAGCTCGGCGCGACCATCGCTCAGGCCCAGGCCGCGCACGCCGGCATCGCCCAGGCCGAAGCCGACCATGAGCGCGCCCGCCGCGAAGCCGAGCGCCTGCAATCGCTGCTCGGGAAAAAGCTGGTGAGTCCACAACAATACGACACTGCCGAGGCCGGCGAGCGCAGCGCCAGCGCCCGCCTGCGTGCGGCACGCGACGCCGCCCGGGCCGCCGACCAGCAGGTGAGCGCCGCCAGTGCGGCCCTGCGCGGCGCCGATGCCCGTCTCGAGTCCGTGCGCGCCGCGCGCGACATCGCCGCACACCAGCTTGCCGACACCCGCATCCTGGCCGCCAGCGACGGCCTCGTCAGCCAGAAGACCGCCGAAGTCGGCCAGCTTGTGCAGGTCGGACAGCCGCTCATGAACCTGGTGCCGCGCGATACCTGGATCACCGCCAATCTCAAGGAGACCCAGGTTCGGGACATCCATCCCGGCAATGCGGCCGAAGTGACCATCGATGCCTATCCGGGCCTGGCCTGGCAAGGCAAGGTCGAATCGCTGGCGCCAGCCACCGGCTCGAGGTTCACCCTGCTGCCGCCGGACAACGCCACTGGCAATTTCACGCGCATCGTGCAGCGCATCGCCGTGCGCGTGCGCCTCGAGCCCGGCCAGCACGCCGAACGCGAACTGCGTCCCGGCATGAATGCCGTGGTGCGCCTCGACAAGAAAAAATAGGCCCGCCCTGCAGAGAGCGGTGGCAGATACCCGAGGTCCGGCAGCCAACGGGCCAGCGCCACCGACACACCAGACCCGGACCTGCCGCCCCACCCGAGACTCCGCATGTTCCCGCAACGGCAATTCAGCGACGTCGAGATCCATCGCAATCGCTTTCTGATCGCGATGACGGTGACGCTCGCCGCCATGATGGAGCTGCTCGACACCTCCATCGTCAATGTCGCTATCTCGCAGATCATGGGCAACCTCGGTGCCACGCTGGAGGAGGTCACCTGGGTCTCCACCGGCTACATCGTCGCCAACGTGATCGTGCTGCCCATTTCCGGCTGGCTCTCCAACCGCTTTGGCCGCCGCAACTACTTCATGGGCTCGATCGCGCTCTTCATCGTCTCGTCATTCTTCTGCGGAAACGCCAGCACGCTGGGCTCCCTCGTGTTCTGGCGCATCGTTCAGGGCCTCGGCGGCGGCGGTCTTATCGCTACCGCGCAAAGCACCATCTTCGAGATATTTTCACCGCGCGAGATCGGCACCGGCATGGCCATCTTCGGCATGGGCATCATGATGGGCCCGACGCTGGGGCCGACGGTGGGCGGCTTCATCACCTACCATGCCTCCTGGCCCTGGATCTTCTACATCAACATTCCCATCGGCATCGGCGCGCTGATGCTGGCCAACAACCTGCTGCCCGACTCGCGCTTCCACGAGAAGATATCGAAAGTGGACTGGCTGGGCATCGCCCTGCTGGCCACCAGCATCGGCACACTGCAGGTCATGCTGGAGCGCGGCGAGCGCATGCAGTGGTTCGACTCCGTGGAGATCCAGCTCTACGCCGCCACCTCGCTGTTCACTTTCGTGACCTTCATCTGGCATGAGCGCCGCATCGACCACCCCGTGGTCAACCTCGCCATCCTGCGCGACCGCCAGTTTGCGACCGGCCTCGTGTTTTCCTTCCTGCTCGGCATGTCGCTTTTCGCCACGGTGTTCTACCTGCCGCTCTACCTGCAGACACTGCTCGGCTTCAATGCCTGGGAGACAGGCAAGGTCATCCTGCCCGGCGCAATCGCCAATGGCCTCACCATGGCCCTGCTCGGCAAGTTCATCGAGAAGAACGAAAACCTCGACCTGCGCCTGCTGGTCATCATCGGCATCAGCATCTTTGGCCTGAGCATGTGGCAGCACGGCCACTTCACCACGCAAAGCGGCGACCATGACTTTTTCTGGCCACTGATCCTGCGCGGCGTGGGTCTCGGCTTTTTGTTCGTGCCGCTGAATGCGCTCACCATGGCGCATATCCAGCCCCGGGAAGTCCCCAATGCCACCGGCATCTATACCCTGGTGCGCCAGCTCGGCGGGTCGGTGGGCATCGCCGCGGCCGCCTTCCTCTACGTGCACTGGTCGGCCGAGTTCAAGGCCGATCTCAGCCTGCATGTGGTCGAGGGCACCGCGGGGACGCAGCAGGGCTTGTTCTGGATGCAGAACTGGCTGTACGGGAATGGCACCAACAGCGCCGAACTGCCGGAAACCCTGCTGCGCCTGCTGGATGCCAAGCTGACGGCGCAGGCCTCCATGATCGCCTTCGAGCAGATCTTCATGCTGTTCAGCGTGACCCTGGCCTGCGCCATACCTTTGCTGGTGTTCATGCCGCTGGCGAAGGGCATTCGCCGTGGCGGCGGCGATCACTGAAGGGCAGGGGCGCGCCGCTCCTGCCAACAGGCCGGGTCAGCCCCCCGATTGAGTCTGACTCAAGCAAGCTCATCCGGCATCAGGCCGGCTCCACGGGCGCCGGCCGCTCGCTGTCCGCCTCGGACACTGAAACACCATGCAATTCCCGCAGCGCCAGCGCCATCTTTGCTTCCAGGTCGCGAGACAGCGCGCGTGGATCGCGGCCCGCCACCGGCTCCTGCGGCAGCACCAGGATGTCCACCACGATGCGATCGCCCTTCAGGATTTCCACGGCATGGGAGAGAAAGGTGTCATCGCCGACAAAGGGCGCGTGCGGATGCAGGGCATCGTCCTGGTCGCGATAGCAGATCAGGACTGGCTGCACCGGCAAGCTGGTGACAGTGGCGGCGCTGAAGAGCTTGTGGAAAAAACGCTTGAGCTTGTGGCCATCGGTGGTGGTGCCCTCGGGAAAGAAGAGCACGTTGCGGCCCGCGCGCAGATGCCCCGCGAGCTGCTCGGTCACCTGCCCCGCATCGCCGGCGCCACGCTGGATGAAGAGCGTCCCCGCCACGCGCGCCAGCCAGCCCACGACCGGCCACTTCGCAATCTCGGCCTTGGACAGGAAATACACGGGGAATTGCGCGCCCAGCACCGAGATATCCAGCCAGGACACATGATTCGACACCCACAGCGCATGACCCTCGACCGGCACGCCATGCACGCGGATGTCGAGAGCGAGGATCCGGCAGAAGCGGCGATGCCACCAGCGGATCACCGGCTGCTGGAAAGGCTTGTACTGCACGAAGGCGGCGCCGCAAAGCACGGCCAGCAGGGCGCCTTCGATCAGGTGCAGGCCGAGCCGGGCAAAGCGGTAATACAACCGCAATGTACGGACAAACGATTCTTCTTTTTTTGCAGCCACGGTGGCGCGCCTGTTCCGGAGCGCGGCCCATGCCTTCTCGTCGTCCGGAGTGGCGTTGAACGGCCCCGCGGGAATGACTCGCGGCGCGTCGACGGGCAGGGCCTGATGCCCCGCCGGCTCTCCGATCGGCTCGATGGACATCAGCCGGCCTTCAAAAAGCGCTGCGCATAACGCGCGGACATCGCAGCCACATCCAGCAGCACGAACACATCCGCACATTGAAAATCAGGATCCCAGCAAGCCTCGCCGCCGATGCGACAGCCCATGCGCAGATAGGCTTTCAGCAAGGGCGGCAGGCTGGCGGGTCCGGTAGCCGGGTCGGCTTCCATGAGGAGGCCCCGGCGCGGGACGACGCGCAGCGCTGGCTCCACAAGGTGCCGCTCACGCAACTCCGGCATGATGGCGGCGAAATTGAGTCCCCCGTCCCGCAGGCTGATGCTAGCGCAGCCCAGCAGGTAACTGAAATCCTGGCTCACCAGGTAGTCCGAGAGCGCCGACCAGAGCACGGCGATGGCGGCCCCGGACCGGTAGTCCGGGTGCACGCAGGTGCGACCGATCTCCAGCACCCGCCCCGGCAGGCGCGCCAGCGCCGTCATGTCGAATTCATGCTCGGAATAGAAGCTGCCCGCCAGGCGCGCCTTCTCGCCGGTCATGAGACGGGTGGTCGCGACCAGCAGGGCATTGGCCGTGTCATAGACATTGATATGGTCGCAGAAAGGATCGAAGCGATCCCTGTCCAGACCCTCCGGATCGTCGAAACGGACGCCGTACTCGGCCCCGAAGACCTCGGCGCGCAGGCGCTGCGCCGACCGGAGCTCGTGCTCCTGGCGCACGAAGCGCGCCTCCAGCCGCGGCTTCCTGCGTTCCGGGACGGCGTTCAGCACCCGCCCGGCTGTATCGATCTGCAGACTTCCGGCCACCACCTGCATCGTTGCATTCCTCATGCTCTCGTTCATGCCGCCATGGTGGCGAGGCGGCATGTAGGAGCCATGAAGGAATCTTGACGCTTTTGCGACAGGCGCCCGGGGCCCGGCAAGCCCCGCCGGCCTCACCCCGTATTGCGCAGGCCGGCGGCAATCCCCGCGATGGTGACCATGAGGGCCTGGTCATAAGACTTGCCCCCCTCCCCGGCCAGGCGCCGGCGCCGCATCAACTCTGCCTGCAGCATGTGCAGGGGCTCGATATAGGGCGTGCGCACATTGATCGAACGCTTCAGCACCGGACTGTTCTCCAGAAGTTCACGCCCGCCCTGCAGCCGGCGCAGCGCCTCGACCGTGATGCCCAGGCGATCGCGCAGCTCGGCGCCCAGTTCGCACAGGTCGGCATCATCACCGGCCAGCTGCTTTTCATAATGCGCGACAATATTGGCGTCGGCCTTGGCCAGCACCATTTCCAGCATATCCAGCACGGCATGGAAATACGGCCAGGCCGCGTCCATCTCGCGCAGCTGTTCCTCGCGCCCGGAGTTCATCACCGCATTGAGGGCGCGCCCGGTGCCCATCCACGCCGGCAGCATCAGCCGCACCTGCGTCCAGGCGAATACCCAGGGAATCGCGCGCAGCGACTCCACGCCCCCCGCCGGCTTGCGTTTCGCGGGCCGCGACCCCAGCGGCAGCATCTGCAACTCGGTTTCCGGCGTTACCGTGCGCAGGTAGCGCACGAACACGGGGCGATCGCGCACTGTCTCACGGTAGACGGCGAGGGCCGTCGTTGTCATCTCGTCCATCAGTGCACGCCAGGCCGGCTGCGGCACCGGGGGTGGCAGCAAGGTGGCTTCCAGCGTCGCCGAGGCGTAAAGATCGAGGTTACGCAGCGCAATGCCGGGCATGCCGAACTTGAAGCGGATCATCTCGCCCTGTTCAGTCACGCGGATGGAGCCCTGCACCGAACCCGGTGGCTGCGACAGCAGCGCCTGGTGGGTCGGCGCACCGCCGCGGCTCACGGAACCGCCACGGCCATGGAACAGCGTCAGCCGGACGCCGTGCCGGCGCGCGACGTTTGTGAGGGCCTCCTGGGCCCGGTACTGCGCCCATGAGGCCGCCAGAAAGCCGGCGTCCTTGGCGGAATCGGAATAGCCGATCATGACTTCCTGGTGACCGCCGATGGCTTCCCGGTACCAGGGAATCGACAAGAGCGCATCGATGCAGGCCGCCGCGCCTTCCAGGTCGGAGAGCGTCTCGAACAGCGGCACCACGCGCAGCAGGCGCGGCATCTCGGCCTTTTGCTGCAGCAGCATCACCGCCAGCACATCGCTCGGCGACTCCGCCATGGAAATGACATAGGCCCCCAGCGCATCGCCGGGCTGCTGCGCCAGCACGCGGAAGGTGGCCAGCACCTCCTGCACCTCCGGGGCCATCAACGGCGCCTCGGCCGGCAGATGCGGATGCAGCGGCAGCAAGGGCCGGGGATTGCCCAGTTCGCGCAGCAAGAAGGCCTGGCGCTCTGCCTCGCTCCAGATTTCATAAGCGCCGAGGCCCAGGAATTGCGTGATGGCGTCCAGGGTGCGGACATGACGGCCCGCCTCCTGGCGGATATCGAGGCGCACCAGTTCCAGGCCGAAGCAGGCTACCCGGCGCAGGATATCGAGCAACTCGCCGTTGGCGATCGCCTCCAGACCACATTCGCAAAGCGAATCAAAGCAAAGACGCAGCGGCTCGGCGAGTTCCGCCGAACTCCGGTAGATATCAGTGGCGTCGGCGGCAGGATCCTGCAGCGCCGCATCCGCCCATTCGCGGGTGCGCAGCAGGCGCCGGCGGACCTCGCGCAGTAGGTCGCGATAAGGTTCGCGGCTGTCCGCGCCCACGCGCGCGCGCAGCGCGGCGCTGCAGGCCTGCATGGACAGCGAGGCGCGCAAGGCATCGACATCGCGCCAGAACAGGTTGGCGGCCATCCAGCGCGCCAGCAAGATGACCTCGCGCGTCACGGCATGGGTGACATTGGGATTGCCGTCACGGTCGCCGCCCATCCAGGAGGCAAAGCGCACCGGCGACTTCTCCACCGGCAGGCGCTGGCCCGTGGCGTCGAACAGCGCGGCATCGAACTCGCGCAGGAAATCCGGCACCGCCTTCCACAGGCTTTGCTCGATGACGGTGAAGCCCCATTTGGCCTCATCCACCGGCGTCGGCCGCTGCCGGCGGATCTCGTCGGTGGCCCAGGCCGCCATGATGTGACGGCGCAGGTCGGCCAACTGCTGCGCGCGCTCCACCGGCGTCAGCCCGCCGCGGTCCAGCTGCTCCAGGATCTCGGCAATGGCGTCGTATTTGCGGATCAGTGTGCGGCGGCTGACTTCCGTCGGGTGCGCTGTCAGCACCAGCTCGATATCAAGATTCCCGACTGCCGCGAGGATGGCCTCGGGGGCCGTCTGCATCTCGCCCAGTCGATCCAGGAGTTCCCGCACCGAACCTGGCTGCGGCAAGGCGTCGGCCTGCCACTGGTAGGCGCGCCGCCGGCGCAGGCGATGATGCTGCTCGGCGATATTGGCAAGATTGAGAAACTGCGTGAAGGCGCGCGCCACCGGCAGGAATTCGCTGTCGGCGAGGCTGGACAGGAGGTCGGTGAGTTCGGTGCGCGCGGCCGAGTCGCCATCGCGCGCCTGCTTGGCCAGGCGCCGGATGCGCTCGATGGTGTGGAACATGTCCTCGCCTTCCTGCTCGCGAAGCGTATCGCCCAGCAGGCGACCAAGGAGGCGCACATCGTCGCGAAGGGGGGCATGCGGATCGTTACTGCTCACGGGGACTCCTGGGCGGACCCGGGCCTGGAGAGGCACGGTGACGACGGATACTTCCCCACTACTTACCGCACAATAACCGGCGCCACAATGTCGACGTCGCCGCCACGTCCATCCCGCCACGGCGTCGATATACCGCAAAGCCTCGCCGCCCCGGTTGCAACAGCCGGATCCCCGGCGACAGCAGTACGATCAGGGCAGCGCCGGACCAACTGCCGCCATGGGGGCCCACTGCGCCAGCTTGTCGCCGAGCAGGCGCAGGTTGAGCGGCTTGGGAATATGGTCGTCCATGCCCGCGGCATAGCAGTTGTCGACGTGGTGCTGGGTGACGTGCGCGCTGATCGCAACGATGGGCACCCGGCTGCGGCCTTCCTGGCCCTCCAGGCGCCGGATCTCGCGCGTGGCTACATAGCCATCCATGACCGGCATCTCGCAGTCCATGAAGACAAGGTCGAAGGTGGGTCGGGCGCGGCGACAGGCCGCCACCGCCTGCTCGCCGTTCTCGACCAGCTCGGCCTGAATGCCGAAGCGGCGCAACATGCCCTGGATGACCACCTGGTTGGTGCGGTTATCTTCGGCCACCAGCACGCGCAGTCCGGGATATTGCGGCGTGCTGACCCGCACGGGTGCGGCCTCGTCGGGCTGGCGACGCAGCACCGCCAGCGCCGCCTGGCGCAGTTCGCGCGCCAGCACCGGTCGCTCGAAGGCATGGGCCACGCCGGCATGCACCAGCACCCCCGGGCTCGGCTGCAACTGCGGCTGTGCAAAGAGCAGGGTCTGGCAGCCGCGCAACACCGGCTCGCGCGCGATGCGGTTATGCAAGGTAAGGCCGTTCATGTCGGGCAGCTGCAAGGCCGTGGCCACGAGTCCGAAGGGCGTTCCCGCGGCCGCGGCCTCGAGCAGGCGGGCAAACGCCGCCTCCCCGCCCTGCACGCTCTCCACCTGAAAGCCCGGCGTCGCCGCTTCGGCGACCATGACCTCGTTGAAGCGGCGGTCCCCCTCCACCAGCAGCAGCCGCACCGCCGCCTGGTCGGCCGGCCACGACGCGCGCGGCCGTGCCCTTGCCACGGTCGCGACCTGAACCTCGGCCATGAAAACCGACCCCTGCCCGGGCTCGCTCTGCACGGCGAGATCGCCGCCCATGAGCTGGCAAAGTTCGCGGCTGATGCTGAGCCCGAGCCCGGTGCCGCGGTAATGCACGCTATCGGGGGTTTCCTGCATGAAGCTGTCAAAGATGCGGGCCCGCTGCTCGGCGCCGATTCCGATGCCGGTGTCGCTGACCGCGATGCCGAGCCGCAACTGCCCGTTATCGCCGGGGCGGGCGGTCAGGCGCACCTCGATGCCCCCACGCGAGGTGAACTTCACGGCGTTGGACAGCAAATTGATCAGGATCTGCCGCAGGCGCTGGCTGTCACCGAGGATCTCGGTGGGAACGTCCGGAGCAAGGGAGCACAGCAGCGTCAGCTGCTGCTTGTAGATGCGCGCCTTGAACAGGTCGAGGCACTCCTCGAGCAGGGTATCGAGGTCCAGCGGTCCGAGCTCCAGCGCCATCCGGCCCGCCTCGATGCGGGCATGGTCGAGCACGTCGTCGATGACATCGAGCACCGCCTGCCCGGAGTTCTCCATGGTATTGAGAATGCGGTTCTGCTCGGTATTGAGGCCGGTGGTCTTGAGGAGCTCGGCCATGCCCAGCACCCCCGTCATGGGCGTGCGCAGCTCATGGCTGACCATGGCCAGGAACTTGCTGCGCGCCTCCGTCTGCGCCTGCACGAACAACGCCTCCTCGCGGCGCCCGGCCTCGGCCTCGCGGCGACGGCGCAATTGCCAGCCGAGGCCCAGCAGCAACAAGACCGCCCATACCACGAGGCCGGCCCGCACCACCGGCAGGTAAAAGCTGATCCAGGGCAGCATGCCCATGCCCATCAGGAGAGAAATGACCGTACTGCCGGCGAACAGCCCCCAGGCGGCCACGAAGTAGTGGCCGGCCGTGCGCGTCAGCGCCAGGCTCTGCAGGCCCAGGTAAAGCAGCCAGGCGGCGACAATGACACTCTGGGCCAACAACACCTGCGCCCCCAGCGCCGGTCCCAGCAGGGGCAGCAGCACCAGCGTCAGCAGGCAGGCCCAGCGCAGGGCACGGGTCAGGCGGAACTGCGCCGTGGCCTGGCCAATCCGCAAATACAGCAGCGCAAAGCCGAGATAGAGCAGGTTGGATAGCGCAATGCCCAGCGGCAGCAGATAGTTCTGCCAGAAGCTGGTGTCGGGCAGGAGCTGGAAGGCGAAGCCATCCAGGCAAAACAGGCAGAACAGCGTGACCAGGACGGCGGAGGCGTAGAGGAAAAAGATACGCTCACGGGCACTTACATAAAGGAAAAGGCTGTAGCTGATCAGCAGCGCCACCGCCCCGTAGAACATGCCCTGCCAGAACTGCGCCCGGCTAAGGTCGGCCCAGAAGGACTCCACCGTCTGCAGCCGCGCCGGAAACACCACCGGCGTCGAGGTCTCCACCCGCACCAGGAACTGCCGGCCGGCCCCCGCGGGCACCTCCAGCGGCAGGGCCAGACGGCGGACCCTGAGCGGCCGGTCGTGCCAGGGCTCGTTGTCGCCGGAGACATGGCGGGTGAATCCGCCCCGGCCATCGGGGGAATACAGTGCGACATGGTCAAGCAGGGGAAAGTCGAGCAGGAAAATGCGCTCGGCCGGCTGGACGCCGGGATTGTGCAGGGTGAAGCGAAACCAGTAAGCCGCCCCGGTGTCGAAGCCCAGGTTGGAGGCCGTACTCGCGGGCACGAAGCCGGACGCCGCCATCACCTCGGCCGCCTGCAGGCGGCGCGCGGGATCGCGCAGCACCTCGAGATGGCTTCCCAGCGACTGCGAGCCCGCCTCCAGCATCAGGGGCGCCACTGCCCCGGGGGCCGGCGGCGCCGCCCGGGCCAGCCCCGGCAGCAGTATCCAGCACAGCAGCGCGGCCATGCAGATACCCACCACTCGCATCCCCTTTTCCCTCATACCTTTTTTTCCCGAATTGTCCGTTCCCGGTCATGCCAGCGATATACTGCACCCGATGCGTACCGGGGCAGCTCCCCCACGCAGGGCCTGTCATGCTGCCTTGTATAACACTCGGCGCACAGGCAAGTTCTTCTAATTTCAGGGGGCGATTGCTAGGATTGCCCCGCTATGCCTGTCCGAGCCGTCCGGCCCGCCAAGCCCGCCATAAGAAGTAAATTACGGATTGCTCATGAGTTCCCTTCTCCCCGACAACATCCAGCCCATAGCGCCCGAACAATTCCATCAGATGCACATTCCGCAATGGCATCTCGTGCTGCGCATTGTCCTTGTCGCCCTCGCGCTGGCCTATGCGTATTTTGTACCCGCGCGCCTGGTGCTGGTGACCTACACCGTATTCACGCTCGGCATGACGCTCTATGCCGCCGCACAATCCCTGCTGCTGCTGTCGGTGATCCTGAACCGCGCACGGCCGACGCTGCTGCATGCCATCACCGGCATTGACATTGCCGGCGCCGTGTTCGTGCTGCTCAACGACCCCGCCCTGCTGCCGCCCAGCCTGTTCCTGGCCTCCGGCCTGCTCGCGCTCGCCGTGGCCCTGCACCGCCAGCGCTCCCTGCACCTCGTGCTCGGCGTCTCGCTGCTGCTTACGGCAGGCAGCCTGATTGCGCGCCAGCAACTGCTGGACCGTGATTTTGATGTCCCCTACGTGGCGTTCATGCTCTTCGCCCTGGTCGCCTCCACGGCACTGCTGATCCTGTCGGCGCATGCGGAAACCCTGCGCCTGCGCGCCGCCCGCGTGACCGAGACCGATCCGGTGACCGGGCTGGGCAACCGCTGGACCTTCTATGAGGCCGCCAAGTATCTCCTGCCCTACCATCAGCGCAACCAGACCCCGATGGTGGTGATGTTCGCCGAGATCGAAGTCGCCCCGCGCAAGGGCAAGCGTGTCGGCAAGCTCGTGAACCAGTACCTGCTCAAACAGTTCGCCAGCATCGCCGACCGCCGCCTGCGGGGTTGCGATATCGCCGTGCACTACGGTGGCAACGAGTTCGCCTTCCTGCTGGTCGACACCACCACCAAGGATGCCGAAAGCATCGCCTTCGACATGCAGCAGCAGTTCGACACCTGGGCCAAGCAGAAGGACTTCTCCTCCTACGTCCATATCGGGCTGTCGGTGATCCCCAACCGCCCGGTGGCGCTGGACCAGATCCTGATCAACATCAATGCCGCCCTGTTCCGGGCCCGCCAGTACAAGAAAGGGGTGTCCGGGGCGGTCTTCGCCGACCCCGAGCAGGTACGCTGAGTCCCGCCTGCCGGCTGCCCGGCACCCCTGCCGGGCCCCTCAGAAAGGCTCAGAACTGTCCAACAAAGATGATGCAAACCCCAAAATGCGATGATAATATCTGCGCCGCCGATTGGCTGGATGCTAGGTATACTGCGCGTTTCGGCATGGAAGTGCCTGCTGCAATGTGTTTGGCCCACTCGACTACTCGCAACCCCTGAGAGAGACATCATGCAAATCAAGAAGATCGCCGTTTCTGCTGCTATCGTTGCCGCCCTGGCTATTGCCGGCTGCTCCAAGAAGGAAGAAGCCCCCGCTGCCGAAGCCCCCGCTGCTGAAGCTGCTGCTCCCGCTGCTGAAGCTCCGGCCGCTGAAGCCGTTGCTCCGGCCGCTGACGCCGCTGCTCCGGCTGCTGACGCTGCTGCTCCGGCCGCTGACGCCGCTGCTCCGGCTGCTCCGGCTGCCCAGTAATCAGTTCCTAACCGAACTGATGAAAAAAGGGTGCTTCGGCACCCTTTTTTATTGCCTTTTCCCCGCTTTCTAGCTGCGAGCCAATCCCATGACCCTGTGTTCTTGCGGATCCGGACTGGATCACCTTTCCTGCTGCGCGCCCATTCTTGACGGCAGCACGCCCGCCCCGACGGCCGCGTCCCTGATGCGGGCCCGCTACAGTGCCTATGTGGCCGGCAACATCGACTTCATCATGCGCTCCACCCTGCCCGCCAGCCGCCACGACAGCGACCCCGAGGCCATGCGCGCCTGGGCCGAGCAGGCGGAATGGACTGGCCTGGAGCTCGTCTCCACTCAGGCCGGCGGCGAGGGTGACAGCCAGGGCGAGGTCGAATTCATCGCCCGCTACAAGCTGCAGGGCATCGCCCAGCACCACCATGAGAAGTCCCTGTTCGTGAAGCAGGACGGCGAATGGTTCTTCAAGGACGGCAAGGTCCTGCATGCCGGCCCCAGCGAGAAGCCGACGCCCGTGGTGAACGCCGACAAGACCGGCCGCAACGACCCCTGCCCCTGCGGCAGCGGCAAGAAATTCAAGAAGTGCTGCGGCGCGTGAACGACGGGTCGGGCGCCGGCTTGGGACTGGCGTCCAAGGCCCGCTATAATGCCCGCCCGCCACGCGCGCCCTCCTCCGCTGAACAGAGAGACTGTCATGAGCATTGATTCCGTCGTCATCGTCAATGGCGCCCGCACCCCCATGGGCGGCTTCCAGGGCGCCCTCGCCCCCGTCACCGCCCCCGAGCTCGGCGCCATCGCCATCCGCGAGGCCATTGCCCGCGCCGGCCTCCAGGCCACGGACGTGCAGGAAGTCATCATGGGCTGCGTGCTGCCCGCCGGCCTCAAGCAGGGCCCGGCCCGCCAGGCCGCCCTCGATGCCGGCCTGCCCGCCGCCGTCGGCGCCACCACCATCAACAAGCTCTGTGGTTCGGGCATGAAGGCCACCATGCTGGCCCACGACCTGATCAAGGCCGGCACCAATACGGTCATGGTCGCCGGCGGCATGGAATCCATGACCAACGCCCCCTATATCCTGCCCAAGGCGCGTGGCGGCTATCGCATGGGCCACGGCGAGATCAAGGACCACATGTTCCTGGACGGCCTGGAAGACGCCAAGACCGGTCGCCTCATGGGCTCCTTCGCCCAGGAAATGGCGGACAAGCTTGGCATCACCCGCGCTGACATGGACGCCTTCGCCATCGAATCCCTGAAGCGCGCCCAGGCCGCCATCGCCAACGGCCACTTCAAGGCCGAGATCGTCGGCGTGCCGGTGCAGACCCGCAAGGGCGAAGTCCTGGTCGACACTGACGAGCAGCCGGGCAACGCCATGCCCGAGAAGATCCCGACCCTGAAGCCGGCGTTCGCGAAGGACGGCAGCATCACCGCCGCCAACTCCAGCTCCATCTCCGACGGCGCCTCCGCCCTGGTGCTGATGCTGGAATCCGAGGCCCGGGCTCGCGGCCTGGCGCCGCTGGCCCGCATCGTCGCCCACTCCACCCAGTCCCAGCATCCCAGCGAGTTCACGATTGCCCCGGTGGGCGCCCTGACCACGCTGTTCGCCAAGACCGGCTGGACGGCTGCGGACGTTGACCTCTACGAGCTCAACGAAGCCTTCGCCATGGTGACCATGGCCGCCATGCAGCAGCACCACCTGCCGCACGACAAGGTCAACGTCCACGGCGGCGCCTGTGCCCTCGGCCACCCCGTCGGCTCTACCGGCTCGCGCATCATCCTCACCCTGATCCATGCGCTGAAGCAACGCGGCGGCAAGAAGGGCGTGGCGGCGCTGTGCATCGGCGGCGGCGAGGCCACCGCGATGGCGATCGAACTGATCTGAACCATCCTGGTAAAAAGGGCCGCGCTGCGGCCCTTTTTTTGGCTTCGGAGCGGTCAACCAGGCCAGGCGTCCAGTACAAAATGCCCTGCCGCCGGGCTCGGCCGCTGGCGACCCGGGCCGGCCCCGCCGCCCTCCAGGCCCTGCAGACTGCAGCCCGCCAAGAGTCCTGGGCCAGTCGTTCTCCGCTCATCGGGAAGGCGTGCCGGCAAAGACCCCGGAGGCGATGGTGCCTGTTACGCCATTTAGGACTGTGTTAATTAGTTAACAATCCGAAAAAAACAGGACAACCACAAATGCGAAGGCTACTGCTTGCCCTGGCCGCTTCCATCTCCGTGTCCGGCGCCATGATCGCCTCCGTCAGCTCGGCGGCCCCCGCCCCGGCCTCGAATCCTGCCTACGAAACTGTAAAAATCCTGCAGCAGCTTGAAACCACCAGCTACCAGACAGCGACCTCCTTCTTTCTCTACAGCGTGCTCAATCGCGATCCGCAGCAACTCAAGATCACCCAGGGACATATGGCCACGGGCGACGCCCTGGTCCTGAAGGTCGGGAACCCCGCCATCAACACCAAGTGGAACGCGCTCAAGCAAGCCATCAGCTCGGCCAAGTTCACCTCCGAAGGCATGGCGGAAAACCGCTCCCTGGTGACCCTCGACATTGCCCTGACCGGCCTGACCCAGGCGGTGCGCACCACGCGCATGGAGCAGCGCCTGGCTGCCAACATCTCCACCGACAAGATGGCCGACATGCTCTACGACCAGCACGTACTCATGCAGACCATGACCTCGGCCTACCTGCGCAACGCCGCCGACTACTTTGGCGGCTCCATCGTGCAGAGCGAACTGCCGCCGGTCGAGATCGACAAGCTGGCCAGCAAGTTCCAGACCCAGCTCGACCAGCTGAACCGTCACTACGCCAAAAATCCCGCGATATCGGTCCTGCTGCGCGAGGTGGTCACCAAGTGGACCTTCATCCGCGGCTCCTTCATCAACTACAACGAGAACAACGTGCCCTTCATCGTCGGCCGTTACAACGACCAGATCACCGAGAGGCTGCTACTCGCCTACGAGAAGACGCTCTGATCCACATGCAGGCAAGTGCATGAAAAAGGCGGCCTCAGGGCTGCCTTTTTTGTTTGAGCATCGCCACCGGCGGCGCCGGCCGCCGCAGGGGCGGCGCCAGCTGCCGGAGGCCCTGCCAGCCGCCGACCGCGCCGGCCAGCATCACGGCCGCCGCCGACCACTGCTGCGCCGCCAGCAGCGTCTCGCGGGTCCAGCCCTGGCTGAGGATTGAGTCAGGCAGCACCAACAGCACCAGCGCCAGCAACAGCCCCGCACCGACGACAACTGCCAGCGCCAGCCAGCCGCTGCGCACCGCGCCTGCCGCCGCCGGCACCAGCGCGCGCACGACCTGCAGGCTGGCGGCAGTCCATATCCACATCAACAATCCCATTGCCACAATCACGGCTTGCATGCCTTTTCTCCAGATCCGTTTCAGGCAACGAGGCGCAAGGCCTTCAGGCTCTCGCGCCGCGTCACCGCCACCACTTCCTCGACCGTCACATTCCTGAGCGCCGCCAGCGCCGCCGCCACCGCCGGCAGGAACTCCGGCGAATTGCGCGTGCGCTCAGGCCCCGGCGCGCGATGCGGCTGCGGCGTCATGTCGGGAGCATCGGTTTCCAGGACCAGCGCCTCCAGCGGCATCGCCGCGACAACGGCACGCAGACGCCGCGACTGGTCATAGGTCAGCGGCCCGCCGATGCCGAGGTGAAATCCGAGGCGCACATAATGCCGCGCCTCCTCGATGCCACCTGACCAGGCATGCACGATGCCGCCATCGCGAAAGCGGGTCTCCCTCAATACCCGCAGCACCTCGGCGTGAGCCTTGCGCACATGCAGCAGCACCGGCTTGCCGGCGCGCGCGGCAATCTGCAACTGCTCGCGAAAAAACACTTCCTGCTTGCGCTGCAATGCAGGCTCCTTGAGCTCGAGGGGAAAATGATCAAGGCCGATCTCCCCCACCGCCACCACCTCCGGATGCGCAGCCAGCAGCCGCTCAAGCTCCGCCAGATGGGCTTCCTCATGACCGGCGATATAGCAGGGGTGCAAGCCCGGCACCGGCAGCAGGCGCGGCGCGGCGTAGCGTGCGCAGACCTCGAACAGCCGCGGCCAGTGCGCGGCCACGTAGCCCGGCACCACCACCGTGTCGACCCCCGCCGCCAGCGTCCGCGCCACCACCGCGTCGCGATCGGCGTCGAACTCCTCGACATCAAAGTGGCAGTGGGTATCGATCAGCATGGCGGCCTCCTGGCGCACGGGCGCGGCTCGCCCCCGTGCGCGTCGCCCCGTTCAGTGTTCGCGTGTCTCCCGGAACTGGATATCCGGATAGCGTTCCTTCATGAGCTGCAGGTTGACGCGGCTGGGCGCCAGATAGGTCAGGTAGCCGCCGCCGTCCAGCGAAAGCTGGTCATGCGCCTTTTTCTTGAACTCGGCAAACTTCTTCTCGTCGTCGCAGTACACCCAGCGCACCGTGGCCACCGTGACCGGCTCGTAGACGCACTCGACCTTGTATTCCTCGGCCAGGCGGAAGGCGACCACGTCGAACTGCAGCACGCCCACCGCGCCCAGGATCAGGTCGTTGCTGATCTGCGGCATGAAGACCTGGGTGGCGCCCTCCTCCGAGAGCTCCTTGAGGCCCTTCTGCAGCTGCTTGCTCTTGAGCGGGTCGCGCAGGCGCACACGGCGGAACATTTCCGGCGCGAAGTGGGGGATGCCCAGGAAGTGCAGGTCCTCGCCCTCGGTAAAGGTGTCGCCGATCTGGATGGTGCCGTGGTTGTGCAGGCCGATGATGTCGCCCGACCAGGCCTCTTCCAGGTGCGCGCGCTCGCCGGCGAGGAAGGTCAGGGCATCGGCGATGCGGACCTCCTTGCCCAGGCGCACATGCTTTAGCTTGAGGCCCTTTTCATACTTGCCGGAGCAGATGCGCAAAAAGGCGATGCGGTCGCGGTGCCGGGGATCCATGTTCGCCTGGATCTTGAACACGAAACCCGAGAATTTTTCTTCCGTGGCGGGCACCACGCGCTCGGCGGCCTGGCGCTCGCCCGGACAGGGCGCCCAGTCGACAAAGCCGTTGAGGATATGGTTCACGCCAAAGTTGCCCAGCGCGGTGCCAAAGAACACCGGGGTCAGCTTGCCCGACAGGAACTCCTCCATATTGAAATCGTGACTGGCGCCCCGCACCAGCTCAAGCCCCTCGCGCAGCGCGGCGGCGTCATCGCCCAGCACGGCGTCAAGTTCGGGATTATCGAGGCCGTCGATGACCTTGTCTTCAATCAGCTCGGCGCCATGGCCCTGCTGGTACAGGTAGATGCGATCCTCGGTCAGGTGGTACACGCCCTTGAAGGCGCGGCCCATGCCGATGGGCCAGGTCACCGGCGCGCACTTGATCTTGAGCACGCTCTCGATTTCGTCGAGCAGGTCGATGGGCTCGCGGATTTCGCGGTCCATCTTGTTGACGAAGGAGATGATGGGCGTGTCGCGCATGCGGCACACGTCCATGAGCTTGATGGTGCGGTCTTCCACGCCCTTGGCGCCGTCGATGACCATGAGGGCGGCATCCACCGCAGTCAGGGTGCGGTAAGTGTCTTCCGAGAAGTCTTCGTGGCCCGGGGTGTCCAGCAGGTTGATGGTGCAGTCCTTGTAAGGGAACTGCATCACCGAGGTGGTGATGGAGATGCCGCGCTGCTTTTCCATCTCCATCCAGTCGGAGGTGGCGTGGCGGTCGGACTTGCGCGACTTCACGGTGCCGGCGATCTGGATGGCGCGGCCCCAGAGCAGCAGCTTCTCGGTGATGGTGGTCTTGCCGGCGTCGGGGTGGGAGATGATGGCGAAGGTGCGGCGCGATGCCACCTCGGCAGCCAGTTGTTCGGTCAGGCTCATGACGTTCCGCGGAATGAGAATCGAGGGGCGATTATACGGGCAGCGGCGGGCCCTGTCAGAACAGGCAGCGCTGCCGTCCTGCCTTTCGGGCGGCGGCAGGCGCGGACGGAAAAGGCCTCAGAACGCCATGGCCATGAGCAGCGCATCCTCGCGACCGCCGTCCCGGGCCGGGTAGTAGTTGCGGCGCAGGCCGACCTCGTTGAAGCCACAGGCCTGGTAGAGCGCGATGGCGCGGGTGTTGGACGGCCGCACCTCGAGGAAGAGGGTGTCGGTGTGAGTCTTCGCATAATCCAGCAGATGCAGGAGCAGCTCGCGGCCGAGGCCGCGTCCGTGCAGGTCGGGCGCGATGGTGATGTTGAGCAGGTGGCCCTCGTCGAGGATGACCTGGACGATGCCATAGCCGATCAGCTGCCCGCCCGTCTCCATGGCCACCATGTAGTAGCCGCTGACCAGGGCATCGCCAAAGTTGCCGGCTGACCAGGGGAAGGCGTGCGCGCGCTGCTCCAGCAGCAGCACTCCCGGCAGGTCGTCCACCACCAGTGGGCGGATCACCGCTTCAGTCATCGCGGGCCTGCGGTGAGGCGGCCAGCAGGTCCAGTGCCAGCTGGCGCTTGGCGGCGGCGCTGGCGAGCAGCTCACCCAGGGCAGGCGCCGCGATCACCTCGCGCTCGGGCAGCGCCGACTGCACATGCCCGGCAAGGGTTTCACCAAACACGACACAGCCCCCGGGGGGCAGCCGCAGCGCGTGGCGAAGCCAGACCAGCATGGCGTCACGGCCATGGTCGAAGGCGGGATTGCGATTGAGCGGCCAGCGCAGGGCCTCGCCGCTGGTGGTCGGCGGCGCCACAGCCCCCAGGGCCAGGGCGATGTTGTCGAGCAGACTGTATTCGAGGGCCGCCAGGTCGGGGGCATCATCAAGGGCGATCACCGCCGTCCAGCCCGGCCCCAGTGATCGAACGGAGCAGCTGAGGCGGGGCATGCCGCCGGGGAGCGCCGCAGGGCGCGCACCAGTACTCGCAGGAGCCTCCGCTGCGGGGGACGCCAGCGGGCGTTCACGCCGGGCCTCCGGCGGGGCGGCGGCATCGGCTGTCACCGGGGGCGCGGTAACCGCTCCCTGTGCCGCCACTGGCGCTGCCATTGTCGCGGGCGCCGCCGCCACCACGGGCAGCGTTGCCACCTCGGCCAGGAAAGGGACGAAGGCCAGGGGGGCGCCAGGCAAGGCGCCGGGCAGCGCCTGCCGGGCGCTCCACAACGGAATGCCGAGCGCCGCCAGATAGGCCTGGCGGCGCCCTTCCCCGTCGTGGCCCGGCTGTGTCATCTCAGACTCCGTTGCTGCCCTGCGGGCTCACCCGCTCCACGCTGGAGCGCATCAGGTTGAGCGCGTTCAGGTAGGCCTTGGCGCTCGCCACCACGATATCGGTGTCGGCGCCGTGGCCATTGATGATGCGCCCGCCCTGGTTGAGGCGAACCGTGACCTCGCCCTGCGAGTCGGTGCCCGAGGTGATGGCGTTCACCGAGTACAGCTCGAGGCTGGTGCCGGAGTTGGCCACGGCCTCGATGGCGCGGAAGGTGGCGTCCACCGGGCCCGAGCCCGTGGCGGTGACCGGCTTTTCCTGGCCGCCCACGCTCAGCGTGAGGTTGGCCTCGGGACGGGTGCCGGTCTTGGAGGTCACTTCCAGGCTGACCAGCTTCCAGGTTTCCTCGACGGTCTGCTGGGCGTCGCTGACCAGGGCATGGATGTCCTCGTCGAAGATCTCGTGCTTCTTGTCCGCCAGTTCCTTGAAGCGCATGAAGAGCGCGTTCAAGGAGTTGTCGGAGCCGACCGGAATGCCGAGCTGGTCGAGGCGGGCGCGGAAGGCGGCGCGGCCAGAGTGCTTGCCCAGCACCATGCGGTTGGCGTTCCAGCCGACGTCCTCGGCTTTCATGATCTCGTAGGTTTCGCGGTGCTTGAGCACGCCGTCCTGGTGAATGCCGGACTCGTGCGCAAAGGCGTTGGCGCCGACGATGGCCTTGTTGGGCTGCACCGGGAAGCCGGTGATGCTCGACACCAGGCGCGAGGTCGGCACGATTTCCACGGTGTTGATGCGCGACTCCACCGGGAACAGGTCGGCACGCGTGCGCACTGCCATCACGATTTCCTCGAGCGCGGCGTTGCCGGCGCGCTCGCCGAGGCCATTGATGGTGCACTCGACCTGGCGCGCGCCATTGAGCACGGCGGCCAGCGAGTTGGACACGGCCAGGCCAAGATCGTTGTGGCAGTGCACCGAGAACACGGCCTTGTCGGCATTGGGAATGCGCTGGATCAGCTGCCCGATCAATTCGCCGAACTGGTTGGGAATGGCGTAGCCCACGGTGTCGGGAATATTGATCGTGCGCGCGCCGGCGTCGATGGCCGCCTCGATGACGCGGCAGAGGAAGTCGATCTCGGAGCGGCCGGCGTCCTCGCAGGAAAACTCGACGTCGTCGACGAGGTTGCGCGCATACTTCACGGCGCGCACGGCATTTTCCAGCACCGCATCCGGCTCCAGGCGAAGCTTGTACTTCATGTGGATGGGGCTGGTGGCGATAAAGGTATGGATGCGCGCGGCATTGGCGGGCTTCAGGGCTTCGGCGGCGCGATCGATGTCCTCGGCGCGGGCGCGCGAGAGCGAGCAGATACGCGACTCGCGCACCGCCTCGGCGACGGCGCGGACGGATTCGAAGTCACCCTGGGAGGCAATGGCGAAACCGGCCTCGATGACGTCGACGCGCATGCGCTCCAGCGCCTTGCCGATACGGACCTTCTCTTCCAGGGTCATGGAGGCGCCGGGGCTCTGCTCGCCGTCGCGCATGGTGGTATCGAAAATGATGAGTTGCTGTTTGCTCATGACAAGTCACTCCTGCAATTTGGGGATGCGCCTCTTGAGCGCTGCTGCTTGCAAATCGGTATCGGGGGTAAGGAAAAGCGATATGTGCCCGTCAGGGCAGCAGCAGGAGCAGCAGGGCGCCGCGCACAACAGCGTGTGCACGGGTGACAACATTGATGAGGCGTTCCGCAGAGTGGTTCATCAGGCGTCAGGCATCGGGACCAGTCTTGGGACTATAGCCAGTCCCGGCAGCCTTGTGAAGCCGGTCGCGCCAGAGCGACCACAGGCCGTACACACCCCCCGTCAGGGCGCCGAAGAGATGGGCATCCGGCATGACCCGCCCGTGGATAAGGCCGCGCAGGTAATCCGGATCGTAGGCGCCGGTCTGCTCCCAGGCCTGGCGGCCCACCAGCAGGACCAGCACCGCAAGCGCCAGGCCGGGCGCGGCCGGGATGAGGCGCAGCACGCCAAAATACAACAGGCCGTGGAGGACGCCCGAAAACCCCACATAGGCGACCAGGGACGGCTGCTTGAGCCAGAGCCCGAGGGAAATCACGAAGGGCGCCACCAGGATGATGCGCCACCAGTCACGGGCGGGCACCTCCTGGCGCAGGACGAGGGCCACCAGGACCGTGCCGGTGGCGTTGAGCAGGGCGTGGGACAGGTTGAGATGGACAAAGTGCCCCGTGAAGACCCGCCACAGCTCGCCGCGGGCCTGGGCATCCCGCTGATAGCACAACAGGTCTGCTGCCGCGGGCCACAGGGCCAGCAACAGGAAGAGGGCCGCCAGGGCGACGGCCGGGGGCAGCGGGGAAGCGGCAGGCGCGCCCTTACTCGGCATCCTGCAGGACAGGCAGGGCGCGGGGACGCCGCGCCTCCAGAGTGGCACCAGCGCCGGCCACCGGCGGCGAGGTGGCGCCGCGGGCTTCGTTGGAGGTGGCACTGATCTTTTCACGCAGGATGAGGTTGATGCAGGTCTTGAGTTCATCCAGTTCGCCGAGGGTCATGTGGAAACGACCCGCCCCGGCAAATTGCATGGAAAGATCCGCGCATGTGTCAGCCCGCGCAGGCAAGGCGTACAGGCTGCCCAGCAGCAGCGGGAGCAGATAGTGGATTGGACGCATGGTCCCCTCATTGTTGTTGTTATCTTCCTTGCTGGGTGAGACTGCCACCCGACCGAGCTCCTTCGGTGGCGCATTTTTGCACGCAGCAGGTGCAAGCCTCAAGGGAGGCTTTGGTAAACCCCCCGCCAAGGGAGGGGGTTTCCGACGACCGCCGGCGCCGGGCAAGCCGCCAGGGTCCGAGCCGGCCCTGCCGGCCGCGAAGCCCAGAGCCTCCTCCCCCGCCGGGTCAGCCCCGGGCACGCGGGGGCTGCACAGCCGGCCGGAAAGGCGCGCCCCAAAAAAAAAGGCCCCTTGCGGGGCCTTTTTCGGGAGCGCGGTGCAGCCTGACTTACATCATGCCGCCCATGCCGCCCATGCCACCCATGCCGCCCATGTCCGGGGCGCCGCCGGCCTTGTCGTCCGGGGCGTCGGTGATCATGGCTTCGGTGGTCAGCATCAGGCCGGCAACAGACGCTGCGTTCTGCAGCGCGGTGAAGGTCACCTTGGCCGGATCCAGGATGCCGAGGGCAATCATGTCGCCGTATTCGCCGTTGGCGGCGTTATAGCCGAAGTTGCCGCTGCCATTCTTGACCGCGTTGACCACGACCGAGGCTTCGGCGCCAGCGTTGGTCACGATCTGGCGCAGCGGGGACTCCATGGCGCGGCGCAGGATGTTGATGCCGGCCACCTGGTCGGCATTGTCACCCTTCACGGCATCCAGGGCGGCGATGGCGCGCACCAGGGCGGTACCG